>CAYUPU010000016.1:0-26468 GCA_964445265.1 uncultured Methanomassiliicoccales archaeon | reverse complement strand
CGCTTGAGGACCTTGCTGAAATCAGCACCTTCGCAACTAAGCATTCTATTCCTCCACAAAAATCCCGAAGGACTCTTGCTGAGCCGACGAATCCCAAACCCTATTTATGCGGTTGGCTGGATGATTGTATCATCCATGCATTTTCATGCAATCTTATTTAAACTTTACCTAGTAAAAATCGTCCATCTACTACCATCCATCCAACAGTATTTGAAGTATATTAATTTACACTATGTTAGCATCCATGATAGAACCGGTCCGCTTTACGCATTTCCATGCATCGATTCTTAAGGATTTCATTGGTTCTCGAACCCTTCCGGTGAACATGCGTCACCTGTAGAGGCAAACGATGATGAACACGGGACCGCACATCGGACCGACGGCCGGGATGATCGAACCGTCACATGCGTAGCAGGAGCGATAACGGGAATGATGTGCACGGCCAACATCCTCACTGTTGGAAGAATCGCGGCCTCGGTCGCCATGCTGGCGATTCCCGTCTGGTCGCCCGCGTTCCTCGCCCTCTATATACTGCGGCTTATCGGACGTCCTCGACGGACGCATAGCCCGCATGACAAGAACGGCCGGTCCCCTCGGATCGAAACTCGACTCCGTCGCAGACACCGCGTTCATAACGGCATTCCTGCTGAAGGTCGTCCCCGCAATGGACATCCCCGGGGGCTGCTGGCGTGGACTGCCGCGATAGCCGTCGCGAAAACGGCTGCGGCCGTGTACGGGTACATCGCATCTGGAAGCCGCGGCCTGCACACGCCGTTGAACAAGTCGACCATGCTCCTCCTCTTCCTGATCCCCCTCGTAGCGCCGGTTGCCGGCGTGGCATGCGGTGGTGCGATCGCGTGCGCGCTCGCGACAGCAGCCACAATCCAGGAATGGACGGTCGTTCTGGAAACGGACGGGATCGCTCAGCGGGACCGAGGGTCTGGAGGAACAGTCTGGCCTCGGTGGACCCTATCTCGGCGGCCAGACGCGCGAGGCCTATGCCCCTGCCGTCGTCCTGAGGGACGCCGTCGCCGTTGTAGTACATCATCCCCAGGAGGAATATGGCTCCCGGATTCCACTGCATCGCGGAGGACCTCAGGAACGCCCTGGCCTTGGCCAGGTCCCTCTCGGCCCCCTCGCCCGAGTACAGCATCATCCCGTACGCGAACAACGCGTCGGGATCGCCGCGCTGAGCCGCCCCCTCAATCATCCTTCCGGCGAGGTCCTTGTCCTGCGCGACACCGTCGCCGTGCAGGTACTTCAGCCCGAGGAGGTACAGGGCATGGGGATCGCCCTGGCTGGCCGCGGCGGTGTACCACTCCATCGCCTTCCTGGCGTCGCGGTCCACCCCGTCGCCGGTTTCGTACATGCGGCCCAGATTGAACATGGCATCGAGGTTCCCCTGGGCGGCGGAGAGGGTGAACAGCCTGAAGGCCTCCCCGCGGTCCCTGCGGACCCCGGCCCCATCGAAATAGAGGATCCCCAGATTGCACTGGGCGGCCGCATGGCCCTGATCGGCCGCCAGCATGTACCATTTGGCAGCCTCCATCCTGTTCACCGCGATCCCCTCGCCCTTGTCGCACATGTATCCGAGACCGTACTGGGCCTCGGCGCAGCCCTGGTTGGCCGCCTTGCGGTACCACCTTATGGCATCCACTTTATCGACGGGGACGCCTATGCCGTAGCAGCGGAAGTACCCGTACGTGTACTGGGCCTCGGCGTATCCGGCCATGGCCGATGACTGGATGAGCGCCACCGCGCTCTCCGGGTCGCGGCCTATGCCGTCCCCTTCGTAGTACCTCCTGCCTAGGAGGTACTGCGCCTCCGCATCGCCGCGCTCGCTGCGCGCCTGGAGCTCGAGGTTCGAGGGGATGTCGTCCATGAAACCGGCATGGCCCGTCGGCTGTATAAAACCGACCCAGAATGGATGGATCGTCTCATCCTGCCCGGCAGATACGCCATGAACGCCCTCGCCGCGGCGGTGAGCCTGCCGTCGCCCCGGGTGACGAGGTATATCCCGCGGTGCTCCGGCGGATCCAACGGCCTCGCGGCGATCCTGTACGGAGAGCGCTCGAGTATGAGTGACGGGAGCACGGCGACGCCGAGACCGCTCTCCACCATCGACATTATGGCATAGTCATCCCATGTCGTGAACACGGTTTCCGGGCGCAGGCCCTTGGACGAGAACATCTCGGAGACCTCTGAGGGTCCGCCCTTCTCCAGCATCATGAACGGCCTGCCGCACAGGTCCTCCAGGCGCACGGACCTCCCGGATGCCAGGGGATCCCCCTCAGGCAGGACGGCCAGCATCTCGTCGAGCTCCATCAGATCCGACCCGAGCCCCGGGGCGTCGGGCACCGTGAGGAATCCCAGATCTACCCTGCCCTCGCGGACCCACCTCTCTATCTCGGTGTAGTCCCCCAGGAGCAGCTCGTACCCGGCGCCGGGATGACCCTCCTGGAACCTGCGTATGATGTCCGGAAGGCGATGGGTGGCCACGCTGGAGAACGTGCCTATGCGGATCATCCCTATGCCGGCGCCCCCGACCTCCCCGGCGGTCCTGACCAGCTCGTCGTAGCTGGCGCACAGGTCGGCGGAGCGGGCGTACAGCCTCTCGCCCTCCGGCGTCAGGGTCACACCTCCGCGGCCGCGCTCCAGGAGGCGGACCCCCCACTCGCGCTCCAGATCGGAGATCATCCTGCTCACGCCCGACTGGGAGATGCCCAGGATCTCGGCCGCCCGCGTGAGGCCTCCGCTGCGGACGGTCTCCACGAACGCCCTGTGCTTCACGATGCTCGAATCGGCCCTGGCGCCCTCTGTCATCGCATCCGGCATCGGCACCGCAGCATAAAAGGAGACGCCGTGCATCCAGAAGCGCCGGACGGGTCTGCACTCCCGCTGTATAGACCATATCCGGAAGCCCCTTATCTACGAAGAGCGCGATACAGGAGGTCATGGCAGATGAGAACAACGTCATGCCCGAAGCGGGAGGACCGGCCGAGCGGGCGGTCGAGACCGCGATCGCAGACAACATCGAACAGGCACCTGTCGGACAGGCGGCTCCCGCCTCCGAGGCGGCCACTCCTACTAAGCCCAGAACCAGGAAGCCCAGGGCGAAGAAGGCGGAGACTCCCGCGGAGGCCCCTGCAGCCGCTCCTGCGAAGAGGAGGGGCAGGCCGAGAAAGAACCCCGAGGCGGCCGCTCCGGCCAAGAAGACCCCTGCCAAAAAGACGGCACCCGTCGAGAAGAAAGAGACCGTCATCAGAGCAGAAGAGTATACGGTCGAGGAGGCGGCGGAGATCATGAGCAGAACAGTCGCCAGGAAGAGATCCGAGGCGGCCGCCATCGGAAGGTCCCTGGGCAGGGTCAAGAAGGCATCCAGCATAGCCGAGAAGCAGGCCCTCCTCGACTACATCAACGCCGATATCAACGCCTACGTGTCCGTCATCGCCGACATGACCGACGACGACTCGCTCCTCGACGGCATCGACACCGATGCGGAGCCCGTATCCGTCCCCGAGAACTATCAGAAGGCCTACCTGGACAGGCTGTCCATAGACGACCTGGAGAACGAGCAGGAGGCGGAGGAGATCCGCGCCGAGTACTGCGACGCCGTCATCGAGGACATGTGCGCCTCGATAGGAGAGACCGCATTGAGCTCCAAGAAGATGATCAGGGCCCTGCTGGACGACCCCTATGCACTGGAGGTGCTTGGTGAAGTTATATTCTATGATGATAGTCTCTATGAGTGTCTCCGCGCCATCGTCGAGGAGGGCGATGAGAAGCTTAAGAAGAAGGACAAGAAGTCCAAGAAGAAATCCAAGAAAAAGAAGGCCTGAAGCAGGCCGATGCATCAAACCCCCCGGTCCGCAGGAACCCCTGCGGACCTTCTCCCTTCTCGTACCGCGCCCTGCGGATCAGTTCCGGACAAATGCTTAAGCACCGTTCATCATGACATGCCACGATGGAATACGGTCAATGCGACAGGCGCAACCTGACTATGGTCATGGACCTCTACGAGCTCACGATGTCGAACGGATACTTCCTCGAAGGAGGAAGGGGCGACATCGCCACGTTCGATGTGTTCTTCCGCAGGATCCCGGACAACGGCGGATACGCCATATTCGCAGGCCTGGAGCAGATCGTGGACTACATCGTGAACCTCCATTTCGAGGAGGACGACATAGAGTACCTGCGCTCCCTGCACCAGTTCGACGAAGGATTCCTCGAGTTCCTGCGCACGTACCGCTTCCACGGGGACGTCTACGCCTTCGACGAGGGGACCATCATGTTCCCTGGAGAACCCATCATATCCGTCACCGCTCCCGTCATAGACGCCCAGATGGTCGAGACCGCCATCCTGGCGCAGTTCAACCACCAGTCCCTCGTAGCGACCAAGACCTCCCGGATAGTGCGCGCCGCCAGAGGCCGCCCGGTCTCCGACTTCGGAGCCCGCAGGGCGCACAACATGGATGCGGCCGTCTACGGGGCCAGGGCGGCGTACATAGGGGGCGCGGCCGGGAGCGCCACAGTCCTCGCCGGCAAGATGTTCGGCATCCCGGTCAGCGGCACCATGGCCCATAGCTGGGTTATGTACCACGATTCGGAGTACGAGGCGTTCGAGCGCTACGCCAGGACGTACCCCGACGGGACGCTTCTGCTCATAGACACCTACGACGTCCTGGGATCCGGACTCCCCAACGCCGTCCGTTGCGCCAAGGAGGTTCTGGAACCCATGGGGAAGAGGCTCCTGGGCGTGAGGATCGACTCAGGGGACCTGGCGTACCTGACGAAGGAGGTCAGGAGAAGACTGGACGAGGCGGGCCTGACCGACGCCATCATCGTGGCGTCCAACAGCCTCGACGAGTACTCCATATCATCCATACTGGACCAGGGCGGACGCATAGATTCCTTCGGCGTGGGCGAGAGGCTGATCACATCCAAGAGCGACCCCGTGTTCGGCGGAGTGTACAAGATCGCCGCGGTGGAGAAGGGCGGGGCGACGGTGCCCAAGATCAAGGTCTCCGAGAACGTGGAGAAGATCACCAACCCCGGAAGGAAGGCGGTCTACCGCATCCTCGACCGCACCGGCCATGCCGTGGCGGACCTCATCGCCGGATCGGATGAAACGGTGGATCTGTCAGGACCGTTCCGCGTCGTGGACACCGTCCGTCCCTGGAAGGCCGTGGACCTGGCGGGCTGCACCGCGAGACCCCTCCTGCGCAAGGTCATAGAGGACGGCATAAGGGTGTCCGAGCGCGTTCCGCTCATGGAGATAAGGGAGCACGTCCGGAGACAGCTGGAGACGGAGATATGGGAGGAGGAGCAGAGGTTCGAGAACCCCCACATACACCATCTGGACATGACGCCCGGCTACTACAGGATGAAGATGGACCTCCTGGAGCGCGGGCAGGATCGGTGACCACGGAGAAGCGCCTCGACCTCGTCGACATCCATGTAGCGGACTATGGTCTCGACGGCCGAAATGCAGTCGGCGTCCTTCGCCGCGATCCCGCCCTTCAGAACGTACGGTTCGAATCCCGCGTCCCATGCGCCGAAATAGGTGGCTAGCACGCAGAAATGGGCCACGCACCCGAGGATCAGGACATCGGTGCATCCTATGCCCCTGAGCATCTCGGCGAAATCCGACCGATGGAAGGAGTTCATGTTGTCCTTCCCGTAGACGATATCCTCCTCCCTCGGAGGGAGCATCCCGTATGTGAACGCATCCTCGTCGGACACCTCGGGGGCGAACTCGCACCTCCCGCAGTACCCCACGTAGACTATCGGCCTCCCGGCGTCCCTGAACGCCGCTATGGCGCGGTTGACGGCATCCAGCCTGGAGACCGTATTGGCCCTCATCCCCTCGGTGGAGTCCGTGAACTTCCTCTGCATGTCGACGGCGATCAGTACTGACCGCGCCGGATCGAACGGTCTCGTCGGCCTCATGGTCCTCCGTGATCGGAACGTCCGGGATGCTGAATAACCTATCCCGCGGAAGACTGTCGGCGGGCCGGCCGGCGACGGTCCAGGTCGATCACTACGGGAGCTCCGGCCTCCAGCGATGCGCGGACGTCTATGATCCTCTGGTTGCTGGATCCGCGGAAGCTCAGGCCCGGATCCCTCTTCGATTCCACGAACTTCCCGTCCACCAGGACGTCTGTGAGGGACAGCATCTCGTCGGTGACCTCGCAGCGCGCGCGGCTCCCTCCGACCAGCTCCTCCCACGTGTAGCCGCTGTACGTCCATACGGTCTTCCCGGGGAGCTCCCGGCGGACCCTCCTCAGAAGACCCACGAGGACCCTCTGGTTCTCCGGCTCCCACGGCTCTCCGCCCAGGACGGTCAGGCCGTCCACGAACGACGGGCGGAGGGCGTCCATGACGCGCTGCTCCACCTCGGTGGTGTACTCGTCGCCGTACGAGAAGTCCCACGTCTCAGGCTGGAAGCAGCCCTTGCAGCGGTGGGTGCACCCCGACACGAACAACGATGCCCTGACGCCGATGCCGTCGGCGATGTCCGATGTCTTGAGAGCCCCGTAGTGCATAGCGACGCGCCCCGCCCGTTCCATGGACGGGGCGTATAAGAGCTTACAGGTGGAGGACCCGGTCCTTTATCTCCTGGGTCCTTCCCTGGTTCCAGTACTGCGTGCCAATGTACCCGCAGGTGCGCCGGGCGACGTTCATCCTGGACTGGTCCGTGTTGCCGCAGTTGGGGCACTTCCAGACCAGCTTGCCGTCCTCGTCGGCGATCCCTATCTCCCCGTCCCAGCCGCACACCTGGCAGTAGTCACTCTTGGTGTTCAGCTCGGCGTACAGGATGGTGTCGTAGATGTACTGCATCACGCTGATGACCGCAGGGATGTTGCTCTGCATGTCGGGGACCTCGACGTACGATATCGCGCCTCCCGGAGCCAGGGCCTGGAACTTGGCTTCCAGAGCCAGCTTGTCGAAGGCATCGATGCTCTCGGTGACATGGACGTGGTACGAGTTGGTGATGTAGTTCTTGTCCGTGACGCCGGGGATCTTGCCCCATCTCTTCTGCAGCGCCTTGGCGAACTTGTACGTGGACGACTCGAGAGGGGTCCCGTAGAGGGAGTAGTGGATGTTCTCCGCCCTCCTCCAGGTCATGTACATGTCGTTCATGTGCCGCATGATCTCGAGCCCGAGGGCCTCGCCCTCCGGCTCGGTGAGCTTCTTCCCCGAGAGCTCGTAGACGCACTCCCAGAGGCCGGCGAAGCCCAGGGACAGCGTGGAGTATCCCCCGTACAGGAGCGAGTCTATGGTCTCGCCCTTCTTGAGGCGGGCGAGGGCGCCGTGCTGCCACAGGATGGGGGCGACATCGGACAATGTGCCCTTTAGCCTCTCGTGCCTGCAGCGCAGGGCCCTGTGGCAGAGCTCGAGGCGCTCGTCGAACACCTCCCAGAACCTCTCCATACGCTTGTCCGCGGGGACGCCCGTCTCGCATGCGGAGCACGCGACGTCGACTAGGTTTATGGTGACGACGCCCTGGTTGAACCTGCCGTAGTACTTCGGCCTCCCCTCTGCATCGACGTACGGCGTGAGGATGGAGCGGCACCCCATGGGCGGATACACGTCGCCATGGCCAGCGGGATTGACCTTCAGCTGCTTCATGACCTTCGCGGACAGATAGTCCGGCACCAGCCTCTTGGCGGTGCACCGGGCGGCGAGCTCGGTGAGGTAGTAGTACGGGGTGCCCTCGCGGATGTTGTCCTCGTCGAGGACGTAGATCAGCTTCGGGAACGCGGGGGTTATGAACACCCCCGCCTCGTTCTTGACGCCCTCTATCCTCTGCCTCAGGACCTCCTCGATTATGAGCGCCAGATCCGCACGGACGTTGAGATCCTCGGTCTCGTCGAGGTACATGAAGACCGTGATGAAGGGGGCCTGCCCGTTCGTGGTCATGAGCGTGACCACCTGGTACTGGATGGTCTGGACGCCCTTCTTGATCTCCTCCTTGACGCGCTTCTCGGCTATCTGGTTGACCACCTCGTCGGAGGCCTCGTAGCCGGCCATAGCGAACTCCTCCCTCACATCCCTCCGGATCTTCTGCCTGGAGACGTCGACGAACGGGGCGAGGTGCGTGAGCGTGATGGATTGGCCGCCGTACTGGCACGATGCGACCTGAGCGATGATCTGGGTGGCGATGTTGCATGCTGTGGAGAAGCTGTGGGGCTTCTCGATCTTGGTGCCGGATATGACGGTGCCGTTCTGGAGCATATCCTCCAAGTTGACGAGGTCGCAGTTGTGCTCCCTGACCGCGAAGTAGTCGGCGTCATGGAAGTGGATGACGCCCTCGTCGTTGGCGATGACGACCTCGGGAGGCAGCAGGATCCTGCGGGTGAGGTCCTTGCTGACCTCGCCGGCGATGTAGTCCCTCTGGACGGATACGACCTCGGGGTTCTTGTTGGAGTTCTCCTGCTTGACCTCCTCGTTGTCGCACTCGATCAGACTGAGTATCCTGGCATCGGTGGTGTTGGACTGGCGGGCGAGGTTCCTGGTGTAGCGGTACCTGATGTACCTCTTGGCCGTCTCGGGGGCGTTCTGCTGGATTATATGGGTCTCCACGAGCTCCTGGATCTCCTCGACGGACAGTGCACGGCCGATATCATTGCAGTAGTCCTCTATGACCAGGGAGATGTAGTCGATCTGCCTCCTCGTGAGTTCGGGCTCGCCGTCGCACGCATCGTTGGCCTTCTCGATGGCCTTGACGATCTTCTGACGGTCGAACTCGACCTCCGCCCCGTTCCTCTTTATGATCTTCATGCGCTCGTCTCTGCCTAATCCGAGACGGCTTTAAAGGCTTCGTAAAGCCGGGGTCTTAACTAAAAATCGCCGAGGCGGAAGCTGTTCCGGAAGGTAGGTTAACAGGATTTTAATCATACCACACCAGGGTATTGATGCTCCTTCGGAGGATACATCCTCCATATTCGGAACGACCGTTAAACAGACCGGATCAGAAACCTTTAAAGGGGAGCACTGTTCCGCCGGAACGAATTCTCGATGGATGTATGCTCCATACTTCGATATCCGCGTTTCACATAGATTATGTACGAATAGCATCGTATCAATATCATCCGCAACGGAATCCGTAATACAACTACGTTTATCGTAGTATCGGGATGTTATAAGGAAACCATGAAATACTGCTGGCCCGAAGACGCTGATCGGATATGGAAGAGGATCGAAGCATACCCCCCTGCATGGGAGCCGTGACATGCGGACGATGGCGGATCGACTATCTCTCCAGCAACCATTATAAGCGTCCCACCATACGAGGAAGCGTGGGGCGAGGAAGCCGATAAGCTCCCGATCCTGTGCAAATACGCTATCTCTAGTAGACCCGCGTAGCTCAAATTGAATCAACGGACGGGCCCGGCGATATGACCTCGTGCCGCCCGCCCCACACCCTCCGCTCCGGGAACGTTCCATGCGATCACATCGCATACGCAGCGATATCCGGACGCCATGCCTTCGATGATGTCCCGTGCCGGCTCGGGCGCATCACCGATCCCGTGGCCGCAGTCGCGGAGGAGCGCACGGTCGATGTCGTCCGCCGACGGCTCTATCCATGATTCGAACGATGCGGTGTGCGGCGAGATCCCCCGCCCTCTCAGCGCGTCCGCGAATCCTGCGGGGACACCAGGGTCGCGGGACGCGCATGCTGGCCCGCCGACGGCCCGGGCGAGAGCATCGAGGGCATCGCGGTAGCCGTCGACCGCAGGCACCACGACGGCGCATGCGCGCTTCGATACCGTTCCGATCCTCTCCAGGGCGCCCGCATCGAAGCACAGGCGGGAAGGAGACATGACAACTGAGTCATATCCGCCCCTGGACGGGACATAGGACATCCAATCCATCTCGAACAGCTCGGTCCTGCACCCTCCGACCACCGCCGCGCGCGTGGCCTCCAGGGAGTCGCGGCTGCGGCCCATGCACACCGCGATCTGGGATATGCGGGACACCGGTCCCGCGAAGGCGCCGTCCCCCGACGCGACCACCATGGTGCAGTCGCCGTCGCGCAGATACCCCTCGGATGCGAGCCAGTCCATCGCCTGACGCGGTACCGTGCCGTACTCGATGCAGTCCATCGCCGCACGGAACGTCCGCATCCCTATAAAGGAGGTGCGAAAGGAGCAGCGCGGCGCCGACCCCAGCTCCGAATCCGGAGAGCGTCCTCAGGAACGACGAGTCGAAGCCCGTGGTCTCCACGGCCCACTCCGCGCCCATGAGCGCGATGAGCATCGATGCCAGGGCCGCCACACGGGCGTCCGGCAGACTCCGGCGGAGGGGGATCGCCGCCGCGAACCCTGCCGCCGCGCCGAAGACTATGCCCGTGTCCCTCATGCAGACGGGCATCTGGGAGCCGTTCAGCACGAAGCTGCGGGCCTCCTGCTGATGGCACAGGAGGTCGCCCAGGGCGTACAGGGCGCCTACTGGCCCGTGTCCGCGGAACCCTCCGTCGATGAGGCCCGCCGTGCCGTCAAGGTGCCTGAACGAGCCCGGGGGCGCCATGAACGGCGCGGCTACGGCCAGCAGCGCCAGCGCGATGCATGCGGCCACGACCGCCGCCAGCACCCTCTCCCTGGGATCCATGGGATACGCATGGCCCACCGCCCATAATACTCCTGCCCGCGCATCGGAGCAGCTGGACGGCCGAGCACAGCCTGTAGACCGTCAGCGATACCGGGGCCATGACAGAGAATCTCCACGCCGCGCCTCCGGCGCCGCCCCCGTCCAAACAGGATGTAAGCACGGCGATCAGCGCGGAGAGCTCCGTCAGATAGACGGCGACGACATCGCCGGCCCCCTCGTAGACGGCGCGTCCCGCGAGGTCCCCCAGCGGGGCGAGCATCGACACGCTGAGCCCCAGCACCATGGGTGCGAACAGGACGGCCGTGCCGATCATGGTGTCGCGCATGGACCTCGTCCTGATGCCTATCCCCGTGCGGATGCGGTCGGAATCCTGGAACTGCCGCCCCAGCGCCACCGCCAGAGCCCCGGCGTCATCGGCATCGTCCAGCGAGCACCTGTAGATGTCCCTCAGCGCCCTCGACGCCTCGCCCGACACGGGAGACAGAGCAGCGGATATCGCCGACGGAACGTCGCCCCTGCACAGTGCCAGCTCCCGCTCCAGGGACTCCGCGGCAGCGGAGCACTCCGGCCTGGACGCCAGAGCTTCCACGGACACCTTCTCGAAGTTCTCCCCTCTGGTCAGCAGGTTCCCGATCTCGGAGACCGCATCCCTCAGCCCGTGCTCCGCCCGGCCCCTGGCCCTCGCCCTCCCCTCGCCGGCCGCCAGGAGCACGGCCGACAGGATGCAGATCGGAACGGCCGCCATCGGGACTGCGTCCGCCGGATCTATGCCGATCGCGATCAGCGCCGCGCATAGCGGGACGATGGCCAACAGCAGGAGCGCCCCGCGCGGGAACGACGGCCCGTCCTCCGCGAACGGATTCCCCCGGCGGAGGGCCAGGCACACCGCCGCTATGGCGACTGGTATCGCCACCAGGACGACGGCGTCCACGGCCCTCCCGTCCATCGGCGGGGCGCCCGACCACCCGATCCCCATCACAGGCGCCATGCTCACCAGTATCATCGGGAGCAGGATCCCCAAGGCGAACACCGCCGTGCACGGGACCGTGAGGGACTCCGCATACCTCTCCCCCATGGTCCTCACGGCGCACAGGGCGACGTCGGACGCCTCCCGCAGGGCGGCGAGACGCTCCGGACCGTCCGGGGACTCGGATGCGCAGATGCAGAGCATGATCGCCTGCCTGTACCCCGAGGCATCCCCGTCCAGGCCGGAGACGGCCTCCGACAGCGCCTCCTTCACTCCCCGCGAGCCCTTGGTATCGGCCCTGCGGACCGCATCCTCGAAGATCCCGCGCGACAGGGGCGGCCCCTCCGCGGCCACCGTGCGGACCGCCTCGTCCAGGGATCCCCCGGACTCCGTCACGGAAGTGAGGATCCCCACGACAGTGGGGCCCTCGTTCATCAGACGCCGGCGATCGGTCCCCATCGCCGGTCCTCTCCCTGAGAGCCTCCAATGCCTGGTCTGCCGTGTACCCCTGCGGCATGGAGGCGATGATCTCGTTGGCCCTGAGCACCCACTCGGGTCCCAGGAAAGACTCGTCCCTGGATCCCAGTCCCGCGAGATGCGAGCGCATGGCCGCCCTGGCGCGGATCTCCTTGGCGGCATCCTTCCTGCCCATCTGCAGCGAATCCAGGACCCTCGACATGAACGGGGCGCCCATGAGGCCGTCCGGAGTAGAGATGTCCACGAACTCCCCGGGCTCCCTGCCGGTGGCCACGAACTCGTTCATCCTGCGGATGAGGTTCCCGGTGCGTCTGTCGCGGACGGTGCCCAGAGACACCACCACGTCGGTGGCCATGAACGCCTCCGGAGGAACCCCCATGTCGAACACGATGCGCTTGTAGACGGATGCGGCCGAATCGCCGTGTATCGTCCCCATCACCGCGGATCCCGCCCGTCCCGCCCTCATGCTCTGGTACAGGGTGCGGGCCTCGTCCCCTCTGACCTCCCCCATGACGATGGCGGACTCCCCCATCCTCAGAGCTACGCGGAGGGCCTCGTCCGCGCGGGAACCTGCGGTGCCGCCCAGATGGTCGTCCACGAGCATTGATTGAACCTTATATCCCATACTACGCATATATGAACCTGGAACTTCGAGTATATCTTCGATAGTCAGTAGTCTTTGATTTAATGACATTTCTATACATAATGCAGCCAGGAACGACGTCTTCCCGGCGCCCCTAGCGCCGCATATCAGAATGGCCGCGCGGCTGTTGACCAGGAACGACAGCACGCCCGCCTCCCTGGGAGCGACCGATCCGCAGGCGATCAGCCTGGTCAGGGTCCACGGCCTGATCGAGTGCTTCCTCAGGGCCACCGCGGTCCCCAGAGGACTCATCGGATAGCCGACCACGGTCGCCCTCGCATCGTACCCTCCCATATCGGTCTCCAGGACCGGGCTGGATCTGCAGAACCTGAGGCCGCTCTGGCGCTTCAGTATGTTTACCAGATTGTCCACCTCCCTCGGCTCCGCCATCAGATTGGTGGTGCAGCGGACATGGGAGTTCAGGCCGGCGATGCCGTTGAGCGTCACATGGATACGGTTCCTCCAACATGGGGCGTCGACATAGATGTCCTCGATGTGCCCGTCCGACAGCAGGGACTCGAATATGCCCGGCCCGACCGAGTGCCTGTACGCCACCGCGCACACGTCCCTCGCCGCCGCCCCTGCATCATCTGACCCGGACGCCTCCTTCAGCTCCTGCCATCTGTCCGACAGAATCGCGCGGGCCATGCCCATCACCGAATCCCTGTCCAGGCCGCCTCCCCTCTCGCGGTACTCGGTGCGGATCCCGTCTATCACGTCCATGACCAGGGCGTTCAGCGCATCCGGGTACGCGTACTCCTTCGGCACGAGGCTGTACACCGTCTCCCCCGTGTCGGCCGTCCCGACGGAGACGAAGCCCGAAGGGGTATCGTACGTCACCGGGTCGCGCAGCTCCGGAACGGCCGCCATCCAGCAATCGGTGTAGGACGGCTTGGTGCGGACATCCTGCGATGCCAGGGCGGCGAACATCTCCTCGAACGTGCTAACCCTGCGGCGAGGCTCGATGTCGGGCGGCCTGGTTGTGTCCACCCTCGCCGCGGTGCACGGGCGCGGCGCCGGGATTGTCGGCTCGAAGCATGCCTCGTCGGCATCCTGGCAGGCCGCCCCGCCATTCACCGCCGCACCGCCGAGCAGATTCCTCAGGGAAACGAAGCTCGCCACGGTCGCGACCTCCCGGCAATGCCGGCCCTTATCCCTGCCACGCCCTCCTCCATCCTATCCAGGGCGTTCAGCGTCCCGGCGGCGCACTCGCCGCATCCGTCCCTGTCGGGGACATCCGTGGACAGCGATGCGCGAATCTCCGGATCGGTCCTGCCCGGGAAGCAGGCCCACGCGCGCACCATGACCTCCCTTCTGGATACGGGGCATCCCCTGCACCTTCCCGGCGGACGGTCCTCCGGGATCGACCATCTCCTGAGGGAAGCGGCCTCCTTCAGGACCCTTCCGGCCCGCCCCGAGATCTCCGTGTCCCTCCCCGTGCGCAGCACCACGCGGTCCGCGCTGCCCGCCCTGCACATGGACTCTACCATGCACGAGATGCACTCCCCCGAACCGGGCATTGGATCGAAGCGGCAGGAGCGGCAGTCTATGATCAGAAGATCCCCTTCGACCACCGCCGACGGCGCATCGTCGTCCGCTGATCCCCCTATGACTATGTCCGCGATTCCCATGAACGGGGTCTCGTCGCATACCTATAAGAACGGAGTTCCGGGAATCCGCACTGACGGAACGGTCTTAGATGCCTAATGTAGATCGCGTCGTGGATCCCCCGTGTCGTCCGGTATGCCCCTGACGACCCTGGCGGGGACCCCCAGCACCAGGGAGTCGTCGGGAACGTCCCTCGTCACCACGGCGCCCGCTCCCACCACGACGTTGTCCCCTATGGTCACGCCGGGCAGGACCGTGGCGTTGCCGCCGATCCACACGTCGCTCCCTACGGTCACCGGCTCGGCGATGCCGATGTGACGGCGGCGCTGCATCGGCGACAGCGGATGCCCGATGGTGGATATCAGCGTGCCCGGGCCTATCCAGACGTTGTCCCCTGCGCGGAACTCCGCTATGTCCAGGATGGTCACGTTGTAGTTGGCCAGGAAGTAGTCGCCCACATGGATGTTGGACCCGGTGTCGCAGCTGAACACCGGCAGGACCACGGGGCCCCTGCCTGCCGATCCGAACAGGTCGCGGATAGCGGCCTCCCTCCCTTCGCTGTCGGACAGGTCGACGGAGTTCAGGCGCCTGCATCCCTCCGCCGCCCTGAGCTTCGATGCATAGACCTCCGGATCCCTCACGGAGAAGGGCATCCCGGCGCGCATCCTCTCGATCTCCCTCATAGATTGGTTACATCGGGAAACATGATAAAGCCATCCCCGAAGGGACGGCGGTTTCCATCGGTCCCGACGGAGGATGCCGATCATCTGCTGGACGGTCTTCCTCCCGAACTCGATCCTGTCCCCCGCGACTATGCAGGGGACGCTCATGGCGCCGTACCTGTCCTTCAGATCAGGGAAGCGGGCTACATCATAGACCTGAGCGGTCACGCCGAGGTTCAGGGACGCTATCCTCTGCGCCGCCACCACGGTGTCCGGGCACATCGTGCAGGACAGGGACACCAGCACCTTCACGTCGACGGGCTCCAGCGCCCTCGCGGCATCGGCCGTGCCCGGATCGATCGGCTGCCCCGGACCCGATGCGTTGTACAGCCCCAGGACGAAGGAGGTGAACTCGTGCCCGCCGGGCACCCCGTGGAACGCCAGACCTGTCCACTCCCCTCCCTTCATCACCCTGACGCACGGCGCGTGCTCCGGCACGGCGCCGTCCCGGGAGACCGACAGCATGCCCGTCATGGAGGCCAGACCGTCCATGTAGGCCTCCAGCTCCCTCGACGCCCCGGACCCGTCGAGCGTGAGCTCGAGCACCAGGGGGTCGCTCATCCTTGAGAACACCGCATCCAGCTGGGCCCTCATCTCCGGAGGGAACAGCTCCCCTCCGGCCGGCTCCTCCCGCGGGGCTTCCGCCGCCTTCTCCGGCATGGACGGGACGATGCCCGTCCTGGCGCGCATGTCCGCCAGGCGCTTCTCCAGACCGGTCGCCGCCACGGCCCCGTCGGCGGTGGCCGTCACGACCTGCCTGAGGTCCTTGGCCCTCAGATCCCCGGCCGCGTATACCCCTTCGACACGGGTCATGAGATCCGGCCCAGTGACCACGTATCCGGCGTCATCGATGTCCGCCATGCCCTCCAGGATGCCGGACATGGGAACGCGGCCGGCGAACACGAACACCCCGAACGTGTCGCCCTCCGGCGCGACGTACTCCGACACCTCCCCCGTCCTCCTGTTCCTGTAGCGCATGGACCTGAGCGCCGTATCCCCTGACACCGACTCCACGACGGTGTCCGTGAGCACGTCGATCTTCGGATTGGCGGCGACGGCGTCTATGGACGACCGGGCGCACTTGAACCCGGCTCCGCGGATCAGCACCGTGACATGGGACACGTACGTGGTGAGGAACACGGCCTCCTCCGCCGCCGCGTGCCCGCTCCCGATCACGAACACCCGCTTGCCTGTGAAGAACTCGCCGTCGCACGTGGCGCAGAACGCCACGCCGCGTCCGCGGAACCTGTCCTCCCCCTCGAAGCCGGCCGGCCTGGGGGACGCGCCGGTGGCCACGATGACGCCGAAGCATCCGATCGTGCCCCTGTCTGTGACGACCTCCCTCATGTCGCCGTCGCAGCGGATGCCGGTGGCCTCCGCAACCATGAACTCCGCCCCGAAGGAGACGGCCTGCTCGCGCATGGCGGCCGAGAGGCCCCTGCCGTCGATGCGCGTGATGCCGGGGTAGTTGACGACCTCCGATGTCGTGAGTATCTGGCCCCCGAACTCCCCCCTCTCTATGACGAGGGTCCTGAACCTGGCCCTCGCCAGGTATATGGCGGCGGTGAGTCCGGCGGGGCCGCCGCCTATGACCACCGCGTCGTAGATCCCGTTCAAAGCTGACCCACCAGATCCAGGCTGGGCTTCAGGGTCTCCTCCCCCGGCCTCCACTTGGCGGGGCAGACCTCGTCCCCGTGCTCCCTCACGAACTGGAGCGCCTGGAGCTTGCGGAAGAGCTCGTCCGAGTTCCTGCCGACGTTGCCCGCGTTCACCTCGTACGCCGCGATCCTGCCGTCGGGATCGATGATGAACGTCCCCCTCTCCGCCTGCCCGGCGCCCTCGATGAGGACATCGAACGCCCTGGAGAGGATGTGCGCGGGATCGGCCAGCATGTGATAGCCGATCTTGCCGATGCGCTCGGACGCGTCGTGCCATGCCTTGTGGACGAAATGCGTGTCGCAGGACACCGAGTAGATCTCGCAGCCGACCTTCTGGAAATCCGGGTACCTGTCCGCCAGGTCCTCCAGCTCCGTAGGGCATACGAACGTGAAATCGGCGGGATAGAAGAAGAACACCGCCCACTTCCCGAGCACGTCCCCCTTCGATACCTTCTCGAACCCGCCGTTGCGGTACGACATCACTTCGAAGTCCTCGATATCCTTTCCAATCTGAGACATGTCTGCATCTCCCCGGCCGTTGGACGGCCGTGGTCCGCCGATCCTCCTGTGCGTATTTAGCCGTCTCCGGGAACCCGCTGTTCTGAAACCCGCGTTACCCCTCCGTCCAGCAGAGGATAATAACCATGCAATGGATTATACATCCATATGGCAAGGATAACCGCCTACGTCTATGATTCCTACACATCCGGGCTGAGGGACGCCCTCGACGAGTTCGGCATGGATGCGCGCCTGTTCTCTAGCCAAGACCTGAGGGCGGGGGCGGATCCGCGGGAGATCCTGGAGTCCATGGCGTCGTCCGACCTGGTGCTGCTTCATCTGATGGGCGACTCGCTGCCTCCGGGCCTCGATTCCGGCGTGAGGGGCCTGGACGGACCCGTCGTCCTGTCCTTCGGCCACAGCCCCATGGCGTTCGCGTACACCACCGGCAGGCGCGAGGACGCGCTGAAGTGCGAGGAGTATCTGTCGGTCAACGGCAGGGAGAACTGCCGCGGATGCGTGCTGTACCTGCTCAGGAACGTATTCGGGCGGAAGGTGGATGTGCCCGATCCCGTGGAGCTCCCCTGGCACGGCATAGTGCACCCGCGCGGAGGGCGCTTCTCCGATCTGAAGGGGTATCTGGAGTGGTACCGGCCGAGGGACGCGCCCTGGGTAGGCCTGATAGTCTCGCGCTCCTGCTGGGCGAACGAGGACTTCGCAGTGGAGACAAAGCTCATGGACCGTCTCGAGGAGCGGGGGTTCAACGTCGTCGCAGCCTATGCCATGCCGAGAACCGACTCCGACCTGGGGAAGATCGGGCTCGCGGAGGCGGTGAAGCGCTACATGCATCTGGACGGGAGGTTCCTCCCTTCTGCACTGGTGAAGATCGCGGTCCTGCAGTTCGGGGATCCGGGCGATGGGGATGATGGAGGGCTGCTGGAGTCCCTGGACGTCCCCGTCTTCCAGCCCGTCGTCCCCAGCGCCATGTCGAAGGAGGCGTTCGAGGAGGCCCCCGGCCTGGTCACGGATATAGCATACGGCATCGCGCTGCAGGAGACAGAGGGCATGACGGATCCCGTGCTGATAGGATTCGCCAGGGAGCGCACCGGGGACGACAGGCGCTCCGTCCCGCTGCCCGACAGGATCGACCGCCTCGTAGGCAGGATCGCCAGAAGGGTGTCGCTCAGGAGCAGGCCGAACTCGGAAAAGAGGGTGGCGTTCATACTAAACGACTTCCCGTGCGCGGGAGCGGAGGCGAACGTCGGAGAGGGCGTGAATCTGAACGTCATGGACAGCCTGGTCAACATCCTCCGCCGGATGAGGAGGTCGGGATACAGGGTGGAGGTCCCGGAGAGCGGGGCCGCCCTGATGTCCGAGATCATGCGGCGCAAAGCCGTTCAGGACTTCAGGTGGACCAGCTCGGACGAGATATCCCGTTGCGGCGGAGTGCTGTACCGCATGCCCGCATCCGAGTACGCGGAGTGGTACGCCGGCCTCCCGGACGGGACGAGAGCGGACATGGAGAGGACGTGGGGCGCTCCGCCCGGCGAGGGGATGGTCCTGGACGGGAGTATGCTGATCACCGGGCTCGACCTCGGCAACGCGGTCGTCATGGTCCAGCCCAAGAGGGGGTGCTACGGACCGAAGTGCGACGGCACCGTGTGCAGGGCCCTCCACGACCCCGCATGCCCTCCGACCCACCAGTACCTGGCCACCTACCGCTGGATCGATGCGGTGTGGAAGGCCGACGCCGTGGTGGATGTCGGGACCCATGGGAGCATGGAGTACCTCCCCGGGAAGAGCTGCGGGATGACCGGCGGCTGCTACCCGGACATCTGCATCGGCGACCTGCCGTTCTTCTACATCTTCGACGCCGGCGCGACCGGCGCCGCGGTGGCCGCCAAGAGGCGCGCGTACGCCACCGTCATCGACCACATGCCCCCAGCGTTCCGGTACGCGGAGAGCTACGGCCCCGTGGCCGATATGGAAAGGCTCCTGGACGACTACGCGTCCGCGGCGGGGGACTCCGGCAGGGACACCAAGTTCGCACGTCCGCTCAGGGACGCCGCGAAGGCCCTGGGGGTCGATCCCAGGCACCTCGGCGAGGGCAGGACCGCCGCGGAGGTCGCCAGGGCCTGCACGGAGGAGGTCGCCAGGCTCATGGGGTCCAGGATCCCCATAGGGCTGCACACGATGGGCGCGGAGCCCGACGAGTCGGAGATCGCGGGGATCGTCTCCGCCGCGGTGGTCCGCGACGTCCGGAAGAGCGTCGCGGAATCCAGAGGCCTGTCCGTCGGGAGTATGCTGTCCGACCCGTCGGGGCCGTGCGCGGCCATGGGGACCACGAACGAGAGGGCCCTGCGCATCATCGACGGGGAATGCTCGGACGCAGTCGCCAAAGCCGTGCGCGGAGAGCCGAGCGGACTCGGGGAGGACCTCGACCGCAGGATCTCGCGCATCGCGTCCGACATAAGGGCTTCCGATGAGATCGGTGCGGTCATCCGCGCCCTGGACGGCGGCTACACCCGGCCAGGGCCAGCCGGGTCCGTATGCTCCGGGAGGAGCGATGTGCTCCCGACCGGCAGGAACATGTACATCCTGGATCCGCTGAGGCTGCCCAGCAGGGCCTCGTGGGCGGCCGGGCGGAGATTGGCCGAGTCCACCGTGGCGAGCTACGAGAGGGACCACGGCGAGCCTCCCCGGACCGTATCAGTATTCTGGACCTCTTTCGATCTGGTCAACGATGGCGGGGAAGCCATGTGTCAGATGCTGCACCTGATTGGCGCGGAGCCCGTATGGTCCGAGAGCGGCGAGGTGAGGGACGTCAGAATCGTTCCGCTGGAGGAGCTCGGAAGGCCGAGGATCGACGTGGTCATCAGGGCGTCCGGGCTCATGAGGGACACGTTCCCTAACAGCATAGACCTCATCGACACCGCGATGACGCGGATATGCGCGCTGGACGAGCCCCCCGAGATGAACTTCGTAAGGGCCCACTTCCTGGAGAGCGTGGAATCGGGCATCCCCGAGGAGGATGCGAGCGCCAGGGTGTTCTCATCGCCCCCGGGATCCGCGACGTCGGGTGTGACCCTGGCCGTCCTGGCCAATGCCTGGAGGACGGATGCCGACCTCGCCGAGGTGTACCTCGCGGGGAACTGCTACGCCTACGGGAACAGACGCGACGGCAAGCCGCTCATGGAGCAGTTCGCGAACGGCCTCGCGGGATCCTCCGCGACATACATGAAGGTCGGATCCGACGGCCACGACCTCCTGAACAGCTACGGCTACTACGGCAACCTCGGAGGAATGGCCGCCGTCGCCAGGGTACTGTCCGGCAGGGAGATCGACACCTACATCGGCGACACGCGCGAGCAGGAGAACATCCACGTCCACAGCCTGAGGGAGGAGATCAACAGATCGGTCCGCACCAGGCTGTTCAACCCCCAGTGGATCGAGGGGATGAGGAGGGCCGGGTACCAGGGCGCGGCGGACATCATGAAGAGGGCCGTGAGGATCTACGGGTTCGGGGCCACGGCGCACTGCATCGACGATTCCGTCTACGACGAGATCACGAACACGTTCATCAACGACCCCGGGATGATGGAGTTCTTCAGGAGCGTCAACCCGTATGCGGCCGAGGAGATCGGCAGGAGGCTGCTGGAGGCGCAGGAGAGGGGACTGTGGAGGGCCGATCCGGCGACCCTGGAGAGGCTCAGAAGCAACTATCTCCTGCTCGAGGGGGACATGGAGGAACTGGCCGGCGACAGCGAAGTCCAGGGCGGGTCCACGGAGATAGCCTCCTACGTGGAGATAGATGCATGGAGGGAATCCAACGGGCGCCGCATGGACGAGGCCCGGCGGATAGTATCGTCCAGGAAGGAGGACGCGGCCCGATCGGGCTGCGCCGCCCTCCATGAGGACGTCCTGAGCGTCCCTGAGAGGGAACAGCGACAGCTCCCTTGAATCGAGGTCCGTCGACCTCATGTCCACCCCGGTGATCCTGCTGTTCCCGTAGGTCCTGTAGCAATACACCCCTCTGGCGGTGTCGCAGCACGACGAATACACCGTGTATTCGAACATCCCTCCGCCCAGATCGCAGCAGCCCTTCTGCTGCTGCACGGAATCCAGGATATGGAAGAACTGCGTCATACCGTCAGGATCCGGCACGGAGTTCATCCGAGTGAACGCGGCCCTCACGAACCTGGATGCGGACGACAGGTCGCCCGGCAGCCCGATACCGCCCATACCGCGGCTGTACGCGCGCAGATCGACGGCTCCTGCGAGCCTGTTCTCCGGAACGCCGGCCGACACCCCCATGTAGTCCGCCAGATGGGTCATCTGGTACGGGAACGGAGGACAGTTGGTCAGCACCCCGACAGGGTCGTCGTAGACATGCAGGCCGGACGCTGTCTGCTCCACCGCCACTGCGGAGCCCCTGTCGGCTATCATCCAGTGCAGGGGCGTGAGGGGCAGCTCCCTGCTGAAGGGCTCATCGATGAGATTGACAACGGACAGGGCGGCCCTCGCATCGTCCACGGAGGAGCATGTCCCCAGGATCCACGGGATGAACTCGAACGGAGAGATGTTGCGTCTGCCCTCGACCCTGGCGCCGTAGACCGCCTCTCCGGGGAAGTTCAGGCCGGCCATGCCCAGACCGTCCTCGTTCACCGCGTCAAAGTACAACGGGTACCCGTCGGACACCAAGGCCATGCCTATCATCGCGCGATGGCATGGCATCTCCCCCTCCGCTCTGAAGCGGAGCGGGTACCCGCGGGGCATGACGACGACCTGCTGACCGAAGGACACCTCCAGATCCAGGTTGCGTCCGAAGAAGTGGTCGTCCCCTGCAGTGAAGGAAGCAGCTGTGCACATACATCGGGTAACGCAGTGCAACGTGTATAAATGGAATGTCCGGAGGAGGCGCGCCGCGCCCCCTCCGCGACGGGACTCAGGACTTCCGCCCCTGGTTGGCGACCGCCTCCATCCTGGCCCTGACGGCGTCCTAGTCGCCCAGATACCTCTTGGATACGACGTTCATCCCCCTGTCGAACTCGTACACCAGCGGAACGCCGGTCGGGATGTTGACCCCGACGATGTCCTCGTCGGACATCCCGTCGAACACCTTGACGAGCGCACGGAGCGAGTTGCCGTGAGCGGCGATGAGGACCCTCTCGCCGGCGAGCATCCTCGGCCTGATCTCGCTGTCGAAGTACGGCACCGCCCGGGCGACCGTGTCCGCGAGGCACTCCGTGAGAGGGAGCTCGGACCGGTCCACGCCGCGGTATGGGGCCTGGAGGGCCGGGTTCCTCCCATCGCCCTCTTCGAGCGCCGGAGGCCGGGTGGAGTAGGACCTCCTCCAGATCTTGACCTGGTCCTCGCCGTACTTCTCCGCAGTCTCCGACTTGTTGAGTCCCTGGAGGGCGCCGTAGTGGCGCTCGTTGAGCCTCCAGGTCTTGATCACGGGTATCCATGCGAGATCCATCTCGTCCAGCGCGATCTGCTCCGTATGGATGGCCCTCTTGAGGTAGGAGGTGAAGCAGACGTCGAACCCCAGACCCTCGTCGCGCATGAGCCTGCCGGCGACGGCCGCCTCCGACCGGCCCTTGTCGGAGAGCTCCACGTCCGTCCATCCCGTGAAGAGGTTCTCCCTGTTCCACACGCTCTCCCCGTGCCTCAGCAGCACCAGGGTCATCGTATCCTCTGCCATGGGCGGCCGTACGGCGGGGTTGATGATAATCCCGCGCATCGGAACGCGGCAGGGACCGCATCGTCAAGCGAGAGCCTCAGGGTCCTGGCGGACCCTCCGTCAAAAACATCGAGCTCGTAGTCGACGAGCATCCCGGAATACATGAACACCTTCAGCTCGGCCGTGCCCGACGACGGTGCGGAGCGGTCGCCGATGCCCAGACGGACCAGGATGTCGTCGAAGCCGGAGGCGTCCCCTTCGAACCTGAGCATGGTGCAAGTGAGCCTGTAGCCTCCCGTCTCATGGACCTCCGCCCTGGTCTTCTTCAGCGCGAGCGGCCGGCCTAGGTCCGATCCGTCGCCAGACATCATTCCGGACGGCAGTCTGACCCCCTTGTGCATGCCGGAATAGGCGCCGTCCCCGGAGAATACGACTATGTCGCATTCCACCTCCGGCCCCGTAACCGACGTGACAGCGAGCTCCAGGCGGTACACCTCCCCCGAATCGTCCACGCGGTAGCCCGCCCTGTCGCCGACCGACGGGCCCAGGGCGTCCACGTCGGCGTTGGTGAAATCCATCGAGCGCTCGTCGACAAGGGCGAAGCATGCGCATGCGACGGCGAGGATGATGCATGATGCTAGAAGGATCCGGAAACCGCGTCTACTCAGAGGCTCCATACCATTAACTAACTGTTTGATACTTTATCATTGCCGGTGTATGCGGCAGGATGAATGCGTTGAGACAGGTCGTTTCCGATTTCTTCGGACTGCAGAGGCTCCGGAAAAGGAACTACATCCTCGTGATGCAGATATCCCTGATCCTCGCCGCCCTGTACATCGCGTTCGCCATCCTGGTCCAGACGCGCTTCTGGAACGAGCTGGATCTGGATGTGTCCCTGTGGATCGCGGAGAATCTCGGATGCGAATTCCTGGATTCCGCATCCAGGGCGATCAACGACAGCGGAGGCGCCACTCTATGGCTCAACCTGGGCGCGGCGCTGTGCCTGCCGAGGAAGACTCGCAAGCTCGGCATAGTCCTGCTCGCCGTGGTGTTCATAACCAACCTGTTCCTGCTGGGGCTCCTGAAGGACGTCGCAGCCAGGACCCGTCCGTGGATGTACATCAACCTGCCGTCGCAGGGCATGCCGGGAGGATTCTCCTTCCCGTCGGGCCACTCGCTGGTGGCGTTCGCGGCCGCAACCGTGTTCGCGTTCTACGACAGACGCATAGGATACATAGCGTATCCCGTCGCGGCGTTCATAGCATTCTCCAGGGTCTATATGTTCGCCCACTTCGCGAGCGATGTGATAATGGGGGCGGTGTTCGGGACCGGGGCATCGGTGGTGCTGTGCATCCTGATCACCGAGGGATGGACCAGAATGTTCGACGTGGAGCACGAGGCCCCGCACCCCAATCCTGCGCCCGATCCGGACCCCGCTGACTACGGATTCCACAGGCTCCTGAGATTCAGGGACGAGGGATACGGCACCGACCGCGTGTACGATGCCCTCCGCAGCCTGGAACAGAAGATCCGGTGGCGCGGACATCCTCCGGAGGACCGTCGATACCTGCGACAATGCGGCATCAACGCCGTGAACCCGGCCATCGAGCCGTTTCAGCCGCCCGACA
Organism: uncultured Methanomassiliicoccales archaeon; assembly: GCA_964445265.1. Taxonomy (GTDB): domain Archaea; phylum Thermoplasmatota; class Thermoplasmata; order Methanomassiliicoccales; family Methanomethylophilaceae; genus Methanoprimaticola. Next base: position 1,970 of record CAYUPU010000016.1, on the reverse strand, counting down.
AGGTTTATTACGATGTGGACTGTAGGTTGTCCAAACGAATCCTTTTTTCAAGGTGTCAAAATGGCAGAAGAGAAAGTCACAGTCTCCGTCATAAAGGCGGACGTCGGATCCGTGGTCGGCCACTCCAGACCCCACCCCGACATGATGAAGGCCGCCAAGGACATCCTCGCCGACGCCCAGAAGCAGGGGGTCATCGAGGACTTCTACGTCACCCGTGTGGGCGACGACGTCAACCTCTTCATGTCCCACTACAAGGGCGAGGGGAACAAGGACGTCCACGGCGCCGCATGGGAGTGCTTCCAGAAGGCCGCGAAGATCGCCAAGTCCATGAAGCTCTACGCCGCCGGCCAGGATATCCTCACCGACGCCTTCTCCGGCAACGTCAAAGGCGCCGGACCCGGATCCGCGGAGATGTCCTTCGTCGAGAGGGGCTCCGAGCCCATGCTGTTCTTCATGGCCGACAAGACCGAGCCCTCCGCCTACACCCTGCCCCTGAGCAGGATCTTCCTGGACCCGTTCACCACCACCGGCCTCGTCATCGACGCCAGGGCGAAGATGGGTTTCGACGTCGAGATCCAGGATGTCATCGGCCACAAGAAGGTCGTCATGTCCTCCCCCGAGGAGACCCTCAGCATCCTGAGCCTGCTCGGCGACACGTCCAGATACGCCATCAAGAGGATCTGCTCCAGAGCCGGCCTCGGGCCCGCGGTCGTCGTATCCACGGACAAGCTGAACCTCACCGCCGGCAAGTACGTCGGCAAGGACGACCCCGTCTGCATCTGCAGGTGCCAGTCCGGGCTTCCCTCCGTCGGCGAGTACACCCAGCCCTTCGTCAACACCATGCTCGTCGCAGGCTGGATGAGGGGGTCCCACTACGGTGCGTTCTACCCCTGCTCCCCCGAGGATTCCGATCCCGTCTACTTCGACGGACCCCCAAGAATCTGCTGTCTCGGCTTCCAACTGAACAACGGCAAGTTCCAGGGCCTCGAGGCTCCCGGCGCGAAGGGAGGGGACCACATCCCCGTCGACTTCTTCAAGAGCAACACCTTCGACCAGGCCAGGGTCAACGCCATCAAGGCCAGCAGGCTCATGAGGAACCAGGGGCCATTCATGCCCTCCATCCTCGGACCCGAGGAGATGGAGTACACCTCCAGGCCCGCCGTCCTCAAGGACCTCGTGGACCGCTTCGAGGATCTTTGATGAAACCCCCTGTCGTCATCGTCAACTTCAAGGTCTATCAAGAGGCCGAGGGTCGCAGGGCCCTCGGCCTCTCCAAGGCCTGCCAGAAGGTCTCGCAGGAATCCGGCGTGCCGATAGCGGTGTGCCCGCCCCAGCTGTGGGCGGCCCCCGTGTCCCATGTACTGGAGATACCCGTCTACGCGCAGAGCGTGGATCCACGGGCCCCCGGATCCGGAACCGGGTACGTCACGCCTTCCATGCTCCATTCGTCGGACATAAAGGGGACCCTCGTGAACCACTCCGAGCACAGGATGCCCCGCGAGGACATTGGCAGGGCCGTGTCCATGTGCAGGGATCTGAAGCTCGAGACGTGCGTCTGTGCGAAGGATGCGGCGGAGTCCGAGGACCTCGCCGGATTCCATCCCGACATGATCGCGGTGGAGCCCCCCGACCTCATCGGAGGCGATGTGTCCGTGACCACCGCCGATCCCGGCACTGTCAGCAGCACCGTGGATCTGGTCCATGGAATCGACCGCGACATCAGGGTCTACTGCGGAGCAGGCGTCAAGACCGGCGAGGACGTCAGGGCCGCCCTGGATCTGGGCGCCTACGGCGTCCTCCTCGCGTCCGGCGTCGTCAAGGCCAAGGACCCCGAAGCCGCTCTCAGGGACCTCATATCGAAGATCTGAAGGGGGTCCGCCCCCTTCCCAAACATCTTGCCAATCCTGTTCGAAAGGTTATGGGCTAGGAGACCAGCGTGTTGGTGATCTCTTCATAACAAACATTACACA
>CAYUPU010000015.1:0-26637 GCA_964445265.1 uncultured Methanomassiliicoccales archaeon | reverse complement strand
GGACCCCCGATTCCGGCGTTCCCCTAGCCTCCAAGGGCTCACTGGATTCACAAACGCGGCGCGCATGTTTTCACATCATCATTTATACGGTCGCGCGGCTTATCGGCCCCTCAGAGAGTGGATATATTGTCCAAAAAAATCGTCGAGAGTCCGAAGGACGACTCCCTGGCCACCGCCAGGCATGCCAAGCTTTCGAGGGAGAAGGAGAAGGCCGAGGAGGATGCCAAGAACAGGGCGTCCAACGAGTACTGGGAGGCCCGCCGCAGGAACGAGAAGAGGAAGGAGGAGATCAAGAAGCTCCCCAAGGAGGAGAGGGCCGAGGCCAAGAGGAAGCTGAAGGAGGACGAGAAGAAGAACCGTCAGCAGTACCGTGAGGCCAAGAAGGAGGCCCGCATCGCCGAGAGGGATAGGCTCAAGGCCGAGCTCGAGAGGCTCGAGACCGAGAAGAAGGCCTCCAAGAACAAGGCTCCTGCTCCAGAGAAGGCTCCTGCGAAGGCCGAACCGGAACCCGAACCCGCTGTCAAGGCGGATGAGCCCGTCCAGACGGAGGCTCCTGCCGAGTCCGAGGCCCAGGACGCCGTTCCGGCGGAGGCTCCCGCGGATGCGGAGCCAGAGGCTCCAGAAGAGGAGAAGAAGCGATCCTGATGGATCGGCCCGGGCCGCGCCCGGGCGTTTCTGTAGTTCTTGCGAGGGGTCGGACCGTCCGGCCCCTCAGATGACGTCCGATGCGATGCGCGGTACGTCCGCATCCCTCGATCCGGGCTCGTCCGCGGCGTATCCGAACACGATTCCGAACAGCGGGTGGAACCCGTCCGGTATGCGGAGCGCCCTGCGGAGGCCCTCGTCGCCGTCCACCGCGGATCCGGAGGCCCATATGATGCAGCTCCCCAATCCGTCGGCCGCGGCCTGGATCATCATGTTCTCGGCCACGCCTCCCGCATCGGCATAGTCTATGCCGGGGAGGACCGCCTCTCTGGACGATATCAGCACGAGCGTGGATGCGCCGTAGAAGTCGAACGGCGCGTTCTCGCGTTGCAGGATCCGACTCATCGCTTCTCCGACCCTCTTCCCGATCTCGGACAGCCTGTCCCTGTCGGTGACAACAGTCATGTGCATGTCGTCGAACCGCCCCATTCCGATGGGAGCGGCCCCACCAGCAGTCAGAATGGTCCTCATCTCATCGTCCGGCACGGCCCTTCCGTCGTATCTTCTGACGGAGCGCCTTCTCATGATCCCTTCCAGAACCGTCATGCAATGCACCATCGCGTCAATCGTCTTCCGGGGATATCCAGTTTTCCGGGGGGCCGGCAGTCGGATCGATCACGGAGGACGAGGCCGCTCGGGCGTTTCGGACAGTCGTTGCGGCATTCGACAGGTCCGCTCCCTCCGCAAGGGTGAGGCGATGAAAGTTGGACAGGGTCAAGGTTAAAATAGGGGGGTCCATGCAACACCGTGGTCAAAGGTTCGAAGGAATCCCCAGAACAAAGGCTCAGACGCGCGGCATCCTCCGATGTCGACGCTGTGCTGAATGAGTACGAGAGCAGGCCCGAGGGCCATTTCAACGAGGAGCTGACGACTTCTCGCATCAAGTACGGCAAGAACACGGTCACCAATCACAACACCCATCAGGTGCTCAAGAGGCTGTACCGTGCCTTCGTCAATTACTTCATCATCGTCCTGGCGGTCATAGACGTCCTATGGATGGTCCTGGACCCGGACATCATCTACTTCATAATCCTCACCACGCTGATCGTCGTCAGCGGTACGGTCACTTTCATCCAGGAGACCCGCAGCAGCAAGGCGGCCGCCAAGCTGGTAAGCATGGTCACAACGATCATAACCGTGGTCCGCGAGGACTGCGAGATCGAGGTCGATTCCAAGGAGCTCGTGGTCGGAGACATCGTCATCCTGGACACAGGGGACATGATCCCCGCCGATGTCAGGATCATCGAGTCCAACCACCTCAAGGTCGATCAGGCCTCCCTCACCGGGGAGTCCAACGCCGTGAGCAAGTATTCGTCCCTCGTGTCCGCGGACGGCAGCGTCCTCGGATGCGACAACCTCGCGTTCATGGGCACGAGCGTCGTCGGCGGATCCGCCAAGGCCGTGGTCGTCGCAGTGGGCGATGAGACCGTCTTCGGCAACATGGCCGAGTCCCTCAGCTCCAAGAAGCCGTCCACCACCTACGACAAGGGATCCAAGGCCATAACCCGCGTGCTCCTGAAGATCATGCTGCTCATGGTCCCGCCCGTGTTCGCCATAATGGTCATAAAGGGCCACATGGAGGGCACGGAGGACTACATCATCGAGGCCGTGAAGTACGCCCTCACGCTCGCGATCGGACTCATGCCGGAGATGCTGGCCACGATAGTGTCCACCAATCTGGCCAAGGGTTCAATCGACATGTCGAAGAAGAAGGTCATCGTCAAGGACGTGACCGCCATCCAGAACTTCGGCGCAATGGACGTCCTGTGCTCGGACAAGACGGGAACGCTCACACAGAACCGCATATCGGTCAAGGACTGCAGCGACCTCTACGGCAACAGCAGCCACACGGTCGAGCTCTATGCATGCCTGAACGCCAGGAACCTCCGCTCCGCCACCAATCAGATCGATTGGGCGCTGCAGGAGTACTCCGACGAGAACCTGGATTCAGACGAGGTCGAATCCTATCGCGGCGTCGGCGACGTCCCCTTCGATTTCGATAGGAGGAGGGCGACGGTCGTCGTCGAGCGCGGCGACGGCGTGGATCTCATGATAACCAAAGGAGCGATCCCCGAGCTCCTGTCGGTCTCCACCGCCTACCTGGACCAGAACAGGGACATCCGGCCTCTGGACGACGCCAAGGTCAACGAGATCATGGGAATGGTCGAGTGGTACAGCACCAAGGGGATGCGCGTCCTCGGGGTCGCGTACAAGTACATGCCCAGCGGCAAGACGGAGTTCACGGCCGAGGACGAGGGGGACCAGATCTTCTGCGGATACGTGGTCTTCACGGATCCCGTCAAGCCCTCCGCCAGGGCCGCCGTCAAGGACATGGCGGACTACGGCATCGACGTCAAGATCCTCACCGGCGACAACGAGTACGTCACCCGCCATGTGTGCGAGCAGATAGGCATCGACGTCCACGAGGTACTCACCGGCAACGTCATCGACGGCATGACCGACGAGGAGCTGAAGGGCAAGGTGGAGGACATCCACGTCTTCACATCGCTCACGCCCGACAACAAGGCCGCGGTCGTCAGGGCCCTGAAGGCCAACGGCCACACGGTAGGGCTCATGGGCGACGGCATCAACGACGTCCTCGCCATGAGGGACGCCGACGTCAGCATATCAGTCGACACGGGCACGGACATCGCGAAGGAGACCGCCAGCATGATCCTGCTGGAGAAGGACCTGAACGTCCTGAAGGACGGCGCGATCGAGGGCAGGAAGGTCTACGTCAACTCGATCAAGTACGTCAAGATGATCGGGTCGATCAACTTCGGCTACATGTTCTCGCTGATCATGGGCTCGCTGCTGTTCAACTTCGAGCCGATGGGCGCGATCATGATCCTGATCTTCAATCTGGTCAACGACTTCGCCTGCCTGTTCACGCCGTGGGACAAGGTCGAGGACGAGTTCGTCCGGGAGCCCAGGAAATGGGATCCGGTCAATCTCAAGACCGTCATGTACCACTACGGGCCGATGTGCTGCGTCACCGACTTCCTGTCGTGGGCGTTCTTCATATTCGTCCTGCTGAAGACGGTGCCCGTCACCGGGTTCGAGGATCTCGGGATCTACAACGGCATGGACGCCGTCCTGAGCGGGTACAGGCTCGGAGAGGTCACCGAGGCTGGCGACTTCACCGCGCTCCTGCCTATAGCGGTGCTCTTCCAGTCCCTCTGGTGCATAGAGCAGTACTGGATGCAGGTCTGGTCGATCCATATCGTCAGAACCAACAAGCTCCCGTTCTTCCAGACCTGGTCCGCCAAGATCCTGGTGGTGACGACCGTCGTGGCCCTCGCGCTGGGGACCATCCTGCCGTTCACCGGATCCCTCTGGGCCAGGATCGCCGGGATCGATGTCGCGGACCTGCTGCCCATCGATCCGATGTGGCTCCTCTGGATGCCGTTCATCGGCGCGGTCTACTTCTTCGGATCGCACCTCATAAAGAGGTACGTGCTGAGGAAGTACGGCTTCTTCGCCTGCTGAGGCAAAACGAGAGGCCCGCTCCGGCGGGCCTCGATTCCCCTTAATATCCGCGACGCCATCCGCGCGCCTATGGCGGTCAACCCTTTCACGACGTTCTCGGCCCCCAGGGCGTCATCGCGCGACGGCGTCCCGGAGGATTTCTCGGAGGATATCAGGAGGTATTCCCGGGTTCGCGGGAGGCCCGCCGACTACCAGCCGTCCGGAACTGCGAGGCCGGACTACGCGTCCCTGCTCGGACCCAGGCTGGACTACTACCTCTGGTGGAGGGATTGCGCGGACAGCGGCACGCTGCTCTCGGTCGATTCCGGCTACGCCTGGCTCCGCTGCACCGAGCTAATCAATTCCGACGGCGACCCCCGCACGGTGCTCGAGGCGATAGCGAGGTTCACACGCACCTGCTCCGCCAGCGTCCGCCTGGCACCGATGGTCTGCGGACTGGCGGAGGACTATGCCCTGGCCAGAGCCCTTCCTCTGGATTTGGTTCCACGGGGGCCGCCGTTCGCGATCTCCAAGGTGCTGACGACCTGGGACCTGACGAGGTATCCGATGCGCCGCCCGGCGCCCGGCGCCCTGCTGGATGCGTCGCTCCACAACTGGAGGAAGGAATTGGATGTCCCCGATGACAGCATGGAGGACATCGTTTTCCTCTCCCTGACCGGAATAGACGAGTACACGCGCTCCGCGATGGGCGTCAGCGCCGTGGGGTCCTGCGAGCCGGTCAAAGGGGTCGCGACGGTGCACCCGTTCTCCGAGTTCGTGGACTACAGCGGCACAGGGCTCGTTCGCATGCCGGTCGTGTCGCTGTCCGACGGCGGTCTGCGCGATCTGCTGGATTCGATAGTCAGGCAGGCCGTCCGTCTGATCCGCACCGACGGGAAGGCGTCCCCGTCGGTGCCCAGGTCGTTCCCCAAGGAGTACCGGCGCATAGTCGCGGCCGCCGTGGACTCCGTGATGTCGGACGACCCGTGGGACGCGCGGATGTTCAGATCCCCCGTCCGGGACGGAGACGGATTCTGGTCGGACGACGATCTGGAGGCCGGCGCCGAGGAGGCGGAGAGGCCGTCCATCGTGCCGATCCCATATCCGGAGTTCGAGCCCCCGACGATAACCCAGCGCATCCTGGACTCCAATTGGGACGAGGAGTCCGACGAGGAGATCGGCTACGTTCCGTCCAGGAGGCTCAGGATATGCCATCCGGATATGGATCCGGATCAGCGCGCGTTCTACATATCCTGGCGCACACGTGCCCGCCGCGGTCGCTACGGCGACACGGACACGGGCTATCTCTGGCTGTACTGCACGGAGCTGATCAACCACGACTACGAGCCCCGCCGGATCCAGGAGGAGCTGGAACGGGCCGTGGAGGCGTACTACGAGGCGTATCCGGCGCCCATCCCGCTGTGCAGGGCGGCGCAGGAGCATGCGATCCTCCACGGATACGATGTTCCGTCCACCCCGTTGGACGAATGCGATGCCGGCATAGTGTGCGACAAGCTGGCCCGCGACCCCGTGGGCAGGATCACCCCGGGCGTGGCCCTGTATCTGGCTCCGGGGATGTCCGACGCGTATCTCCGCGGCGACCACAGGGTGTACACCGAGGCTCTGACCGCAGCCGTGTCCGCGGCGGACGCCGTCATGATGCGGCAGGAGGGGGAGAGGTTCATAGACATCATACGCAGGGACAGCCCATTCCCGATGAGCAGGCACCTCTATTCTGACCTCTGGCAGCCCGGTCCGGTGTCGGTGAAGGAGAAGCTCTACTCGGTAAGATCGTCGAAGGTCGCGTCCGATATGCTGGACGAGGTCGTCAGGATGGCGGTGCGCTGCATCTGCCGCCATCTGGGGAGAGCCGGGCCCGGCATCCCGAGGGGCCTTCCTTCCGCATACGCCAAGGCGGTGGACTCGGCGGTGGAGGGCGCTTTCGCGCGCATGAGGGAGCGCGAGAGGAGGAGGGAGTTCGCGAACAGGGTCTCGCGCATCAGGATCGACGGGGATGCGGTCAGGGCGGCCGCGGACGATCTGGATGCCGTGACCGGCATGATGACGGTGGACGATACGGAGCCGGAGGTTCCGGCGTCCCGGGTGCCGGAGGGGGAGCCCCTGCCGGAGGAAGGGACGGGCATGGAGGCGTTCGTCGCATCGTTGGACGATGTGGAGAGATCGTACCTCTCGGCATGCCTGGACGGCAGCGGAGGGCCGGCTCTGGAGGGCACCGGCAGACGTCCGGGATCCGTCGAGCAGTCTATAAACGACAAGGCGATGGACCGCTTCGGAGATGCGGTCATGGAGGACGGCACGGTTTACGAGGACTACGCCGGCGATCTCAGGAGGATGCTGCGATGGCGGAGATACCGAAGAGGACCCTGGCCGTGATGATGAACGCCCTGTCGTCGGGCGTCGTACCGAGGCGCGGGCTGGAATACATCGCCGTCGGGAGGCGCAGGGAGACCGAGACCTTCGTCGGCGATCTGGAGGACACGGCAGAGGGCGGAGGGGCGTTCAGGTTTATCTCGGGCCGCTACGGCAACGGGAAGAGCTTCATGATCCAGATGATCCGCAACTATGCGATGGACAAGGGCTTCGTCGTCATGGATGCGGACCTGGCCATAAACAGGAGGCTCACCGGCAGCAAGGGAGAGGGCCTCAACACCTACCGCGAACTCGTCAGGAACACGGCCGTCAAGGCCCGTCCCGACGGAGGCGCCATGGAGATGGCCCTCCGGAACTGGCTCGAGCCGATCATAGACGGCTGCGGGTCGGACCCGATGGCGGTCCGGACGGAGATCCGCAGGGCGATGTCCCCCATGTCCGGGATGACGTTCTACCAGGATTTCGAGGCGGTCCTTTGCGCCTATGCGTCCGACGTCATGGCCGACAGGGAGGTAAGCAGCGCCCTGAGGTGGCTGAAGGGGGAGTTCGACCGCAAGTCCGACGCCCGCGCCGCGCTGGGGGTCTCCTCCGTGATAGGGGATTCCAACTGGTACGACGTGGTCAAGCTCTGGGCCGGGCTATCCCGCTGCATGGGCTACAGGGGCCTGGTCGTATTCCTGGACGAGGCCGTCGTGCTGTACAAGCTCCAGAACCGCGCATCGAGGAGCAACAACTACGAGCGCCTCCTCACGATGTTCAATGATATAATGCAGGGGAAGTCGTCGTATCTGTCCGTGTACGTGTGCGGCACCCCGGAGTTCATAACCGATCCGGACCGGGGGCTGTACAGCTACGAGGCCCTGAGGTCCAGGCTAGTGTCGGGCAGGTTCGAGAACGGCTACGACAACTATCTCGGGCCGGTGATCAACCTGCGTCCGCTCACCATGGAGGAGGTGTTCGTCCTCCTGAGGACCCTGCGCGGCATGCACGAGCAGCGCTACGGCTGGGATTCCGGCATAACGGACGAGATGCTCGAGACGTATCTGAGGACGGTCACGGCCACCATAGGCGGGAAGGACATGGTGACGCCCAGGGAGATCACCAGGGACTTCATCAGCCTGCTCGACACCATGCACCAGAACCCCCAGGCGAGGTTCTCGGACATGGTCGATGGGAGGACCGTCCGGGCCGATCGGGATCCGGACGACGATCTGATAGACGACCTGGAGCTATGACCGACTACTTCGGGCGGATGCCGCCGTTCGTCAGAGAGCGCATCCATGCGGAGGGCTGGACATCCTGGAGGGGCGTCCAGGAGGACTCCTTCAGGGTCCTGTTCGACGGGGACTCCCATCTGCTGGTGTCCGCGGGAACATCGTCCGGCAAGACGGAGGCCGCCATGCTCCCTGTCATATCGTCGCTCCACGACGATCCCCCGGACGGGATAGGGGCGCTGTACATCGGTCCGACCAAGGCCCTGATAGACGACCAGTTCGCGAGGATGGACCGGTTCCTCAGGGATTCGGGGATCGAGGTCGCCGGATGGCACGGCGACGTTCCGCAGAGCGTCAAGGACAGGATGAGGGATGCGCCGCGCGGCATACTGCAGATAACGCCGGAGTCGCTCCAGGGCCTGGTATGCGGCGGCCGCGCCCAGTTGAGGAGGATGTTCTCGTCACTCCGGTTCGTGGTCATCGACGAGGTGCATGCGTTCATGGCCTCCGACAGAGGGCTCCAGTTGCTCTGCGAGCTCGATACCGTGGAGAGGGTGGCGGGCTGCTCGCCGCGCAGGATAGGGCTGTCGGCGACGATTTCGGACATGGCATCGGCCAGGGCGTGGCTCCGTGCGGGGACATCGAGGGATGTGGCCGCGGTGTCGTCCCCCGGGGACACGTCCGGGCGCGTGGGGATAAAGCACTTCACGATCCCGGCGGCGGACGAGGAGCGCAGGATGCCCGTGCGGGACTTCTACGCGGAGCTGTTCCGTCTCACCGATCCGTACTCGTGCATCGTATTCACCAACAGCAGGAGCTCCGCGGAGAGGACGACGCGGTCCCTGGCCGCGTTCTCGGCGGCGAAGGGGTCCCCGAATCCCGTCAGGATACACCACGGGTCCATATCCGGGACCCTCAGGAGGGAGGCCGAGAGGGACCTCAAGAGCGAGGGGGGATCGACGGTGGTCGCCACGTCCACACTAGAGATGGGCGTCGACGTCGGCGGCCTCGACCGCGTGGTCCAGATAGGCGCGCCGTACACGTGCTCGTCCATGCTCCAGAGGATGGGGAGGACCGGCAGGCGCGGAGGCAGGCGCGAGATGATCGTGATGTGCGTGGACGACCTGTCCAAATGGTCGCCGTCCCCGCCAGGGGTGTCCCTGGACCTGGTGAGGGCGGTGGCCGTGGCGGATCTCGCGGTTTCAGAGGGGTGGAGCGAGCCCGTCCGTCCGAACCCCATGCCGTTCGGCCTGCTGTACCATCAGATGATGGCCTATCTGAAGGGGTCCGACCACGACGTCCGCTGGCCGGAGCTCCGCGACGCCATGCTCTCCATGTGGGCCTTCAGGAACATGTCCCCGGACGAGGTCCTGGAGCTGGCCAGGCACCTCCTGGGCCTGGGGCATCTCCAGAGGATGGAGGACGGCACGCTCCTCATCGGCCTGAAGGCCGAGCCGGTGGTCAACAGCAGGTCGTTCGCGGCGGTGTTCGAGACCGCCGCCGAGACGGAGATCCGCTCGAAGGGCGCCGTCGTTGGAACGGTCCAGAAGGCCCCGAAGGCCGGCGCCAGGGTCTGCCTCGCGGGGAAGGTGTGGGAGATAACCAAGGCCGGCGACGGGTGGGCGGAGGCGAAGGAGGTCCAGGACGGGGCCGAGGACGGGAGGTGGGAGTCGTCCCCTCCGGAGATGGACGGCAGGGTCGCGGCCCGCATGAGGGACATACTGGCATCGGACAGGCAGTTCCCGTGGCTGGACTCCAACGCCCGTCACACGCTGGAGGCGTCCCGCGATGCGTTCAGATCGGGCGGGTTCGACGGGCCGATGGAGGTCCCCGGGGGATACGTCGTCTTCCCATGGCTCGGGACCAGGGACTTCGAGGGCATGCTCCGTGCGCTGAACAGCATGGAGGATGTGGAGGTGGTGTCGTCGGCATCGCCCGTCTGGATCCGCATATCCACTCCCATGACCTGGGGGATGGTGGAGCAGGGGATGAGGAACCTCGTCCGGTCGTCCGATGCGGAGGACCTCGTCCTGCTGGACGATGTCGAGGACATGGGCAAGTACGAGAGGTACGTGCCGGAGGGCCTCCGCGCGAGGGAGTTCGCGGCGGACAGGCTGGGGTTCGGGTTCCTGCGGGATCGACGTCGGATCCCGGCATCGGTATGATATACGGGCGGAGGATGCACGATACATGGATGACAGGTCGATAGCAAAGCTCGGTCTCGCGGTATCCCTGGTATGGCTGCTGCTCATGGTCGCGGGGATCGCCATGTTCTCGTCCTTCTACATGGACACGCCCGAGGGGCGTCTGTTCTCAACCGCGTTCAATGTCGCCCTGGTCGGCGGACTGGCCCTCATAGCATGGATATGGGGCGTCCCGATGTACAGGCGGATCCGCGCGGCCGCCCGTTCGAACGGATACTGTCAGCAGTGCTACGCCCGCATGCCCTCCGGAGAGGGGTTCTGCCCACGGTGCGGATGGGAGAGGAGGCGATCCATCTCTGCAGGGTCCGCGGTCCGGGCCCGCAACGGATAATACGCACCGATCCGATTGCACACCGTTCCCTGAACAGGGGACGGAGCGATATCATGACCAAGGCATTGGTTGCGTACTTCTCGGCCACCGGGACGACCCGGAGGGTCGCCGAGGTCCTGGCGAGGGAGATCGGAGCGGACATCTACGAGATAAAGCCGGAGACGCCCTATTCGGACGGGGACCTGGACTGGCGCGACGACGGCAGCCGCTCCACCGTGGAGATGCGCGACAAGGCTTGCCGTCCCGCTATGGAGGGCGACACGGACACATCCGGATACGATGAGATCCTCATAGGGTTCCCCATATGGTGGTACGACGCGCCTCGCATAATCGACACGTTCCTGGATGCGCACGACCTGTCTGGGAAGAGGGTGGCGCCGTTCGCCACATCCGGCGGAAGCCAGATGGACGGCATAGCCGCCGGCCTCAGTGCGAGGCATCCCGCGGCGACATGGCTCGAGGGGATGAGGTTCGGATCCGCCGACCCCGTCGCGCTGAAGGAGTGGGCGGAAGGGCTCCGATCCCTGCGGCACGAGGGTCCGTACTACGTCATTCGACGTTGTCGGGCTCCGTTGGGAGCCTATGTACGAAAGATAATCGTACGTTCAACGTAATTCTGCTGATATCGTGGAAAAAATACCGCTGAAATTCGAAATACATAGGCACATCTACGAATTTTATCGGTTTTCTACGAAATCAGACGTAAACCTTTTTATTGATTCCTCGTATGCGCGATGCATGAAGGAACTTCTGAATCCCTCCTCGCTCGCCATCATAGGCGCATCCAGCAACGAGGAGAAGCTCGGCGGCATGCTCATGAAGAACATGGTCAATGCCGGCTTCAAGGGCAAGCTCTACCCCATCAACCCCAAAGCCGACGAGATCATGGGCTACAAGGCCTATGCCAACATCAAGGACATCGGCGAGAACGTCGAGGTCGCGGTCATCGCGGTCAAGAAGGACCAGGTCGTCCAGGCTATAAAGGACTGCGGGGATGTCGGCGTGAAGTACGCCAGCATCCTGACCGCCGGCTTCAAGGAGGACAGTCCCGAGGGCGCCGAGCTCGAGAAGGAGCTCCTCGACACCGCCGGGGCCTGCGGCATCCGCATCATGGGGCCGAACTGCTTCGGGAACATGAACATGAGGGCCGGAGTGAACTACACGTTCTCCCACCTGGTCCCCAAGCCCGGGAATATCTCCGTCATGTCGCAGTCCGGAGCGGTCGGATCCTCGATCCTCGACTGGTGCTGCGCCAACGGCGTCGGGATGGCCAACTTCGTGACCTTCGGGAACAAGTGTGACATCGACGAGTCGGACGTCCTCACGTACTTCTCCGAGGACCCCGAGACCAAGGTCATCGGGATGTACGTCGAGGGCATCAAGGACGGCCACAGGCTCCTCCATGCCATCGAGAACATGCCCGTGAAGAAGCCCATCGTGGTCTTCAAGAGCGGCAAGACCGAGGCGGGATCCAAGGCGGCCTCCTCGCACACCGGGTCCATCGCCGGATCCGACGCCATCAACAACGTCGTCTTCAAGAAGTTCAACATGTTCCGCGCGGGCGACCTCGACGAGATGTTCGACGCCCTGCTGATGTTCTCCTGCTGCTCCCCCATGAATAAGGACGGCGTAGCGATAATCACCAACGCCGGAGGGCTCGGCGTCATGTCCGCCGACGCGGCCTACAACGCCCGCAGCATCCACGCGGCCAAGCTGAGCGACTCCACGATCCAGGGCATAATCAGGGACATGCCCAAGGTCGCCGGCCTCACGAACCCCATCGACATCAGGGGCGACGCCGCCGACACCGACTTCAAGATCGCCATCGAGAATGTGGTCAAGGACCCCGATGTGGGCGGACTCGTCATCATGGGGTCCCCTCTGGACACGGCCGACCTCGTCTCCGTGGCCAATCTCCTCGTCTCCATAATGGACGACATCCCGTACCCGACCACGGTCTGCTTCGCCGGAGGCGAGAAGTGCGCCGCGGCTGCCGAGATCCTGAGGCAGAACAAGTTCCCCGTCTACCCCACCCCCGACAGAGCCGTCCGCGCCATGGACATCATGCGCCAGTACTGCAAGGGCCTGGAGAAGGTCCACACCCCCATGGAGAAGCCCGACATGAAGGGCTGCGGAGGCCGCGACGAGGTCAAGAGGATCATCGACGCCGCCGTCGCGCAAGGCAGGTCCTCCCTCACCGAGAGCGAGGGCAAGAGGATTCTCGCCGCCTACGGCATCGGCGTCCCCGGAGAGGCCACCGTCACCACCGCCGACGAGGCCGTCAAGGCCGCCGACCGCATCACCTACCCCGTGGTCATGAAGATCGTGTCACCCGACATCATGCACAAGTCCGATATCGGAGGCGTCGTGGTCGGAGTGAAGGACGGCGATCAGGCGCGCGCGGCCTTCGAGAGCATCATGAGGAACTGTCGCGAGAAGGCGCCCGAGGCCGAGCTGCACGGCGTGTCCATCCAGCAGATGGTCTCCGGACAGGAGGTCATACTCTCCATGATGAGGGATGTCCAGTTCGGACCCGTCGTCTCGTTCGGTCTCGGAGGAATATTCGTGGAGATCCTCAGGGAGATCTCCCAGGTCCTGTGCCCGATGACCGAGGAGGAGCTCGACGATATGATCACCTCCACCAAGGCGTACAAGCTCCTGAGCGGGGCCCGCGGACAGGCCAAGGCCGATGTCGGGTCCATCAGGGACGCCGTCAGGCGCATCGCCCTCATCGCAGAGGAGAATCCGGAGATCAAGGAGATCGAGATCAACCCGGTCCTCGTCGGTCAGGACGGCAAGGGATGCTACGCAGTCGACTGCGTATGCACCCTGAACAGCTGAAACCGCCCGGTCCTCCGCTCCGGCGGAGGACCGGCCCCCGCCGCAGCGGGGGCATGATTCCTCACTCTTCTTCCAGCATGGGCCTTTCCCGCTCACTGCACACGGATACGAATTCCGGCGACGACGGCAGATCGTCCATATCGAACACCGCGACCTCCTTGAAGGGATGGATGCCCTTTGCGTCGGCACCTGTCGGATCGTGGAAGCGCTCCCCCTCCGGCACAGGCACTCCGGACATGCCCTTGTAGACCTCGAAGGTGTTCCTGTCGAAGTCTATCACGTACGCCCAGTCGTCGTACCGCCTGTCGTCGAAGCGGTTCCATACCCTGACCTCGCCTTCGGAGGATATCAGATCCCTCAGCATATGCACACCCTGCATGTACAGGTACTCCGGATGGCTCTTGATGTACCTGTTCGATTCCGCGGTCCTGCAGCCGATGAGACGGTCCTTGGACGCCTGGTCGAGGGGGAGGCATCTGGGCAGGGCCTCCCTCAGCATCCTCAGGTTCTTGCGGTTGGATATGAACTGGAGGAGATCCGCCCCCATCCCGTCCGGATACGCGTCCGTGCTCGTGAGGGCGGCGATCCTCGTCTCGCCGCGGTCTATGATATACAGCATCGCACTGGTTCCCATGATCGGACGACCGCAGGGCCCGGATATAACGGGGAGAGATACGGGACGAATCCCATTATACGTTATACTGAGTCGCCGGGCGCCCGACCGTGGCATTATATCCGGCGCCCCCGTTGGACGCGGCATGGCATCCGAGCTCGTATTCGTCGGATTGGGCCTCAGCGGCACCGACGGCATGACGGTTAAGGCGCTGAACGCGCTGAAGGAGTGCGACAAGATCTACGCCGAGTTCTACACATCAGTCCTGATCGGGACGGATCCGAAGGACCTCGAGGCGGTCATAGGGAAGAAGGTAAACATCCTCTACCGCTCCCAGGTGGAGGAAAACGACGACATCATCCGGGACGCCATGGAGATGAGGGTGGGGTTCATCACCGCAGGAGACACGATGAGCGCCACGACCCATGTGGACCTGAGGATCCAGGCCGTCGAGGCGGGGATACCGGTTAGGATGATCCACGGGATCTCCATCTTCTCCGCGTGCCCCACGTCCCTGGGGCTGCAGCACTACAAGTTCGGAAGAACGGTCACACTGCCCTTCCTCGAGGAGAACTACCACCCCCGCTCCCCCTACGACCACATCCTGGAGAACAAGAGGAGGGGCCTCCACACGCTCATCCTCCTCGACATCCGCGCCGACGAGCTCCGCTACATGACCGCGCACGAGGCCATAGAGTGGCTCATCGCCGCTGAGAACGAATGGGGCGAGGGCCTCATCGACGACAGGACTGTGATCTGCGTGGCATCCCATGTGGGTGCATCCGATGAGAAGGTGTTCGCAGGATATCCGCAGGACCTCCTGAAGATGGATCTCGGGGCCCCTCTGTTCTCCCTGATCCTCCCCGGAAAGCTGCACTTCATGGAGCAGTACGCGCTGGTCAGATTCGCCGGCGCGCCCGAGGAGATAATCGAGGACGAGCGATCGCGAGGCGGGTGTGCCAGTTACAGAATGTCTGGATGCGGGTGTTCCCACTTTACCATTATATAGGTTCAAGATGGATACTTCTTCCAACGGACTACAGAGGTTCGGTGAACAATCATGGATATGAAACAGAAGACCGCCGTCATCGTCGCGGTGATCGTAGTCATCCTCGCAGGAGTCTACGCCGCCCAGGCGCTCGACGACAAGCACCAGGAGGCCAGGAACAACGACCAGGCCTACTATTTCTATCTCGACGGAATGGGAGACAGCAACGGATGGTACACGGCCGAGGGCGCGAATGCGCAGGATGCGATGGAGAAGATCGCGGATGATGCGAATCTCACATTCATATTCTCTGAGTCCGGGTTCCTATCCATCTCCGAGTATCCGGGAGCGTACAACAGCGCGACAAGTTCTGGATCCGGCATCGGGGTGTACGTCTACACTTCGACCGACGTCGGAAGTCCGGATGGCAAGTACTTCGCTACCGGCCCCGTAGTCTCCAAGATTGTGGGGAACATAATCTACGTTGTTTACTCTGATTATACGTTTGATGAGAACTACAATGCCATCTATTCCACCAATCCTGTCACGAGCAGCGCTTGGAAGACCAGCGGTCCCTTCGCAGAGGGCGCCAATTACGAGCTCCCTCCCTATGATACATACTACTTCTATCTGGGCGGAATGGGTTCCAGCGACGGCTGGTACTCTGCGTCCGCGGACAGCATCTCGGATGCATTCCTCGAGGCCATGAAGTCCAGCGGCCTGACCGTGACCCTCAGCGACAGCGGATGGATCACCATCGCTGAGTACCCCGGATCCTACGACAGCGCTACCGGAACCGGAGAGGGTGTCGGAGTCTTCAGCTACCTGTCCAACGATTCCGTGCCTTCCGAGTACTACATCGCGGACAGCAACAACTGTCCTGTGATCTCCAAAATCTCCTCCAATATCGTCTTCCTGGTGTACAGCGCGTACTCCTTCGATGAGGATTGGAACACAATCTACTCTGCCTCTCCTGTGAACGGTACGGCATGGATGGTCGGCGGGCCCTTCCCTCCCGCCTGATAAACGAGGGGGGAGCGATCCCCCCGTTCCTTATATGACGGTGACGACCCATGGAGGTCCAGCATCGCGCTATCCTGAGCCTGGTCATTGTTCTCCTGGGTGTATCGCTAGGCGTCTCCGCAGGCGTTCTCGGATATTCCGAGAGCACGTCCCAAGCCGACGGGACCGTGATCGATTTCGGAGACTACAATACGGTGTGGGCCGATCTCACAGTATCTGAGTACGGCACATCAATGGGCCTTCTGGAGGCGGCGTGCGCAGCTAACGGCTTCGAGCTCGTGACGGGTGAAGACGGCGCCGTCTCATCAATAGATGGTGTAGGGGCAGGAGGATCGTGGGCGCTCTGGGCGGTGTATCCCGGGGAGACAGCATGGAACCTTCTTGACGCTCCGTACGATCAGGATCCCTCAGAGTTCTCGGTGATGTCGTGGACGTTCTCCGATGACGGCCGTTCCCCTACGGTGGCCGTCGATTACAGCGGGCATCCGGCATACGGATATGCGCAGAAGCACAGGGTGGTGTCCCTGTCCCCTACGGTCACGGAGACCCTCTGCTCGCTGAAGGCGTCCAATATAATCGTTGGCGCGGACTATTACTCCGACTATCCACAGATGATAGTGGACGGCAAGAGGAACGGCTCCATCACCACGGTCGGCACGTACACGAGCCCGAGCTTCGAGCTCATAACGGGCACCAATCCCGATCTCGTGGTCTGCGACGGGTCCCAGGTGTCCCATGTGCAGATGGCGGACCGCCTGAGGTCCGTGGGCATAGACGCCATCGTCACCTATCCGGGCGAGGACGTCTCGCAGGTGACGGACAACCTCTACATCGTCGGCCTGTCCCTGGGATACGAGCTGGCGGCCAGGGAGGTCATAGACAACACCGAGTACGTGCTCTCGGAGTTGGGGTCCCGGACGTCGTCCGATCCCGCGGTGCGCACCATGGTGACCCTGGAGCCCGACATAAGCCCCTGGGTCTCCGGGGACGGGACCTTCATAGGAGGCATCCTGTCGGAGGTGAACGCGGAGAACGTGTTCTCGGAGTGGTACGGGTGGGTCCATCTGACATCCGAGAGGATCGTGTCCGACACGGATGCGATAATAATCATAACCACGGAGTACAAGGCCACGCAGTCGGAGTACGATTCGCTGTACAACGGCCTCTCCGCGGAGTGGAAGAAGACCGACGCATGGAAGGACGGCAGGGTCTACGTCATATGCGAAGGGGCGGCGGAGATGGCTCAGAGGGGAGGACCCAGGCTCGCTCAGACGGCGGAGCTCATAGCCATGATGCTGCATCCGGGATGCTTCGATACGGATCTTCCGAAGATCGTCGGCGACGACTACAGGCAGTATCTGCAGTACAGCAAGGGCATGGATTACGATGAATGAGCGTATGAGGGCGATCGCAGCGGCATCGGCAGCCGTATTCATCCTGCTGATGATCGCACCTGCGGTCCAGGCAGAGGATGCCGAGGGGATAGATGTTCTCATCGACCCCGGCAACGGGGATACGAGCTGGGCATCCGTGCAGGGATCCACGGTTCTGGAGGCGGTGTCCGCAGCGGCATCCGTGAAAGGGATGGAGGTCACCCTCAGTGGCTCCTCCGTTCTGGTGGACGGAGCGGATTCGGTGGTCACAGGGGCCCCCGATTCCGGCGGAACATATGCCGAGGCGGGCGCCACAGGCGCATATTCGACCTCTGTATGGACCGTATACGGATGGGACGGATCCTCATGGGCCGAGGCCGATCTCTCGTCCCCTGTTTCATGCACGGCATACGCGCTCGGCCTCTATCCGGCGGGATTCCGTCCCGCGGAGACCCCCGGGTTCCGCGATGCATGGACGATGTTCCGCGGAGACGCGGGCAACACCGGCGCGCAGGATGCGGTGTTCGCGGCCAAGGATGACTACGCCACCCTGTGGTATGCGGAGGGGGCCTCCTTCTCCAACGCCCTGTATGTGGGCGGTCACGTCATCCAGAAGTTCAGCACATACACGAGCGGAAGCGACAGGGGCTACGCCGTCCTGTCGTGCCGCGACCTCCATACAGGCGAGGAGGAGTGGAGGTTCCGCTTCATATCCGGGATGAACTACGAGAGCTCCACTCCTCTGATCGTCGGGGATTACGTCTACGTGGCCACCATGACCGGCCACATATACAGGATGCCGTGGGCCACCGGTCCGGGCGAGGACAATTCGGACGTGGTCTCGTTCAACGGATCATCGTTCCAGGATGCCGAGGCGGTTCCCAGTTTCATCAGGACCTTCGACACGGGAACGACCTACGATGCGGGCTTCTCGTCCCTCGTATGCGACTCGGGGGCGATCTACGCCACCCACTGCAACGGCATGGTGTACTGCTTCGATCTGGACCTCAATCTGCTCTGGTCCTATATGATGGACGGGTCATCGTACTTCATCGCTCCCACCGTGCACGACGGCATACTGTACGCCGGCGCTCTGAATGGCCATCTCTATGTCATCGATGCGAGGACCGGGGCCCTGAACGCGGACGAGGAGGTCTACACCGTCGAGAAGCGCGGTAAGCTGTACGGAGGCGTGGGCCAGGTGTCGGTGTTCGACACGGGATCCACATACACGCTGATGTTCACGGTCACGGACGGCCTCGGCATGAGCCAGACCGCATCCGGTCTCGCCATGTACGAGTTCGATCCATCCTCCGGGACCCTGGTGGAGAGGTATCTGGACGACGGCCTCGGCACATTCGGCAGATACGTCTACCCTGTCTCCATCGACGGCTTCACCGGGGCGTACACGGTCGTCTCGTCCGGCGGCTCAACCTCGCTGATACGCATGGCGGTCGGGAGCGACGGGCCGGAGACCGTGATCGAGGGTCTGGCGGAGATCCACTCGTCCGGAACGGTCGTCAACGATCGCTGGCTCTACCTGGTGAGCTATTCCGCCGCCAATCCGATCTACGTCATAGACCTGGGGTCCGGAGAGATCTCCGGAACCGCGAAGTGCGCCGTGGAGGTCCGCAACTTCAACATGTCCTCCCCTCTGGTGATCGGCGATTGCCTCGTGGGCAATACGGATTCGGGGACGTACGTGCTGGAGGGCAGGTTCATGGCCTACGAGGAGCCTTCCGACGAGACCGGATCCCCGGTCATACTGTATCTCGGAGGCACAGTCCTCCTGATCGCGATCATCATCATCCTCATCGGCGCCGTCGTGCGCTGGAGGACCGGCGCGGAGAATCCGTACCGTCGCATGAAGGACGCGTTCCTGCACTACCTGTACGGGGACAGCCTGACCCACAACACCCGCAGCCGCCACAGGCTCAAGTTCGTTCTGATCGTGGGCGGGATCCTGGCGTTCATCTCGTTCACCATGTGCATATGCATAGGGTCGACATCCGTCCTCTCGCCGATCGATGCGTACTCCGCCCTGTTCTCCGCCATATCCAAGGGCGGAGAGGGTCTGGATTCCGTGGAGACGACCGTCTTCGTGTCCCGTCTTCCGAGGACGATGGCCGCGATGGCCGTCGGGATCGGTCTGGCGATAGCAGGGTCGGTCTACCAGGCCATCATCCGCAATCCTCTGGTGGACCCCTATATCATGGGTGTGTCTTCGGGAGCAGGCATAGCCGCGATCGCGGTCATAGCGTTCGATTTCACGTTCTTCGGGCTCTTCAGCCCGCATTCGATATTCCTCACGGCCATTTCGGCGATGATAGGGGGCCTGGTGGCATTCGCATGCACGATGGTCATAGCGGAGAAGGCCGGCGGTAGCTCCATCAACTACGTCCTGTCGGGCGTCGTGGTCGGGCTGGCGTTCTCGGCGCTGCAGACCATAATGCTGACCATGGCGGGCACCAAGCTCAGCAATGCGCTGACGTGGCTCTACGGATCCTTCGCGGAGGTCACATGGTCCCAGGTCGGCATAGTGCTGTTCCTGTCCGTCTTCCTGTCCCTCGTTCCGATGATCTGGGCCAAGGAGTTCAACCTGGTCCTTCTGGGCGAGGACCAGGCAAGGGAGATGGGTCTGGATGTCCGCAGGTTCAACCGTGCCATGCTGGTGCTGGCATCCGTGCTCACCTCCGTATGCGTGGCGTTCTGCGGCATCATCGGATTCGTCGGACTGGTGATCCCCCACCTGTGCAGGATGATCCTCGGCAGCGACCACAGGATGGTCCTCCCCGCATCGTTCGTGTTCGGCGCGGTCATGATGATGCTGGCCGATCTCCTGTCGCGCACCGGATACTACGGGCTGGAGCTCCCGGTGGGAGCCATAACGACGGTGATAGGGATCCCTGTGTTCGCATATCTGCTTATCAAGAAGGGGAGGATCTACGATGGCTGAGCCGCTGCTGGAGGTCAAGGACCTCGTCAAGACCTATGAGGACGGGTACAGGGCCGTCCGCGGCGTATCGTACACCGTCATGCCGGGCGAGCTGGTGGGGCTGATTGGCCCGAACGGATGCGGCAAGTCGACGATGATGCGCTGCATCAACATGCTCAATCCCCCGACCTCGGGTGAGATCACGATAGACGGGCGGTCTGTGTTGGGCTGCAAGCCGTCGGAGGTCGCCAAGATGGTGGCCACCGTTCCGGCGGAGCTCAGAGGCAGCTTCGGACTCACGGTATTCGAGACCGTCATGCTCGGCAGGTACCCGTACCTCAAGAACGTGTGGTGGGAGCCGGAGGAGGACGAGGAGATGGTCATGGAGGCCCTCAGGATGTTCGGGGTCGAGCATCTCAAGGACCGCGCCGTCGGAGCCCTGTCGTCCGGAGAGCGGCAGAGGGTGCTCATCGCGAAGGCGTACGTCCAGAACCCGCGTCTGATGCTGGTGGACGAGCCCACGTCCCATCTGGACATGAAGTACAAGCTCGGCGTGATGGAGTACCTCAAGGATCTGACCGGGAAGGAGATGTCCATCCTCGTGGCGGAGCACGACATATCCCTGATGGCGAGGTACTGCGACAGGTGCATCATCATGCGCAAGGGCGAGATCGTGGCCATCGGGACCCCGAAGGAGGTCATAACCCCCGAGCTGGTCCGCGATGTGTACGGCGTCGAGGCATCCGTCGGCATAGACGACGAGGGGGACCTTTTCGTCCTGCCGAAGAGGAGCGCAGAGGACTCCGACACAATTTAATCCGGTCCGGCATAGGCGTCCCCCATGGCTATGTGCATCAGGGTCCCGAAGCGCGAAGGCGAGCCGGTCAGGAGGCGCCTCATGGACGAGGGCCTCCTGGATCCGGACCTCAGGATCGCCTCCGATGGGGACTCCCTCCTCATACCCGTCACCGGTCCGGTGGAGGGGTTCGAGACGGAGGACCGCGAGCTGCGGCCCGTCGACCGTCCCGTGGGGGACTACAGGCATCTGGTGGACCTGCCCGACGGTCTGAGGGACCAGCTGCCGATATCCTTCGATGTCGTGGGGGACGTCGGGATGGTGAAGATCCCGGAGGAGCTCCGCCCCTACAGGGAGGGCATCGGCCGCGCCATGATGCAGGCGAACCGCACGCTGAGGGTGGTCTTCGAGGACTCCGGCGTGAAGGGCGATCTGAGGGTCAGGGATCTGGATCTGATAGCGGGCAGCGGCTCCTCGGAGACCGTCCATACGGAGTTCGGGGCCAGGATGCACACGGATCCGGCCAGGGTGTACTTCAATCCGCGTCTGGCCGGAGAGAGGCACAGGGTCGCCTCCCAGGTCCGCGACGGCGAGACCGTGATAGACATGTTCGGCGGAGTGGCGCCGTTCGGGGTCCAGATGTGCAGGGCGTCCCGCCCCGCCGCCGTATACTCGATAGACCTCAATCCGGAGGCGGAGCGCTTCGCTCTCATGAACCGGAAGGACAACCGCGCCGAGGCGCTGCATCCCATCACCGGCGATGCCGCGGAGGTCGTGCCCCGTCTTCCGATGGCCGACCGCATCGTGATGAACCTGCCCCAGATAGCGGACAGGTTCCTTCCGCTGGCGCTGTCGCATCTGAATCCCGGCGGCACGGTCCACATGTACAAGATAATCGAGAGGGACCTCTTCGACGGGCTGTGCGCCGGGATGGTGTCCGACGCGGCCGCCGAAGGGCGCAGGATAGATATCGACAGCTTCGAGCTGAAGACCTACTCCCCCACGATGAGCGTGTACGCTCTGGACATCCGTCTGCATCGATGATGCAGGAAGCACTCCGGGGCGTGCGAGTCCACGACGCCCACGGCCTGCAGATAGGAGTAGACCGTCACGGTCCCGACGAACCTCATGCCGCGCCGATTCAGATCCTTCGATATCCTGTCGGACAGGGGGCTGGATGCCTCCGTGTGCTCGCGGACCGTCTCCCCTCCCGTCCATCCCCAGAGGTAGTCGGAGAACGTGCCGTGCTCCTCCGCGATGTTCAGGAACACCCTGGTGTTGCCTATGGACGCCGCGATCTTCGCCCTGTTGCGGACGATGCCGGGGTCCGACATGAGGCGCCCGACGTCGCTGTCGCCGTACGATGCGACCCTCTCCGGGTCGAATCCCTCGTACGCAGCTCTGAACGCCTCGCGCTTGTTGAGGATGCACTCCCACGACAGCCCCGCCTGGAAGCATTCGAGGACGAGCATCTCGTAGAGGACGCGGTCGTCGTGGACGGGGACGCCCCATTCCCTGTCGTGGTACTCCACGTACCGCGGGTTCGACGGGTTGGCCCACCGGCATCTGGGTCTTCCGTCGGGCCATGCCGTCGGATCGGACATCGACTCGGCCCTTCCTGACAGGCTCGAGGGTGATGCCGGTCTGGCCCTGGTAGTGGCCGCTCCTCTCGTCGTATCCCTTGACGGTCTCGGAGTTCAGGGTCTCGAACACCATCTGGCAGAACCTGTCGCCGATCGGGATCTCGATGGGATCGTCCGTCGCGTTGTAGGCCCCCAGCGTCAGCGTGCCCTCGAATCCCGCATCTATCTTGCCGAACGCCCCGATGCACCCCTTCCTTATCCAGGTGGTTCTCATCCAGAGCTGGGCGCAGATCTCCCTGGGGAGCCTGACCCTCTCCACCGTGGAGACGTAGAACATGGTCCTGGGCGGGATGGTCACGATGCCCTCTCTCCTGATCTCCGGGTCGCCGCGGACGGCGATCTCGGCGATCCTCAGATCGTAGCCGTTCGGAGTCAGGCTCCTCTCGCTGTACTCCCCTATGCCGATATAGCCGGTCATGAGGCTCTCGGCGATGTCCCTGTCGGATAGGATTCCCATGGCGCGGGATATGGCGACGATAATCATAATAATACTCTGGATCGCCTCCCGGATGCCATGATTATCCCGGGGTTCCTGAGAGGCGGGGATGCGATAGGCGTGACCGCGCCGTCCGCCGGAGTGACGGAAGCGACCGACCGGAGACGTTTCGCCCATGCGCGCGAGAGGCTCGAGGGCAGGGGGTACCGCGTGGTGGAGACCTCCGACGTGTACACGTGCGACGAGGACGGCCGCAGCTGCTCCGCCGAGCAGAGGGTGTCCGAATGGAACGGCCTGGTCGGGGATCCCGGAGTGAGGGCGGTGTTCGCCGCCTCCGGAGGGGATTACGAGAACGAGATGCTCCCTCTGATGGACTGGGATCTGATGGAGAGGAACCCGAAGTGGTACCAGGGGTATTCCGACAACACCGTGCTCCTGTTCAAGATCACGGCGGAGCACGACATCGCCACCGTCTACGGAGGCAACTTCGGGGATTTCGGAATGGAGCCCCTGCATCCGAGCGTCGAGCAGGGCCTGGAGTTCCTGGAGGGCAGGAGGACGTCGCAGAGGTCGTTTCTGAGGCACGCATCCGGATTCGCGGACCGCGTTACCGGGCTGGAGCCGTTCCCGGAGGATGCCGAGACGGTCTGGAGTTCCAGCAGGGGGGACGTCGACTTCTCCGGCAGGCTCATAGGAGGATGCATGGACGTCGTGGAGTGGTTCCTGCGCAAGGGCACCGCCGATGCGCGTCCGTTCGTGGACCGGTACTCGCGCGAGGGGATCGTGTGGTATCTGGAGACCTACGACATGGACGAGTCCCGCGTCAGGGAGACGCTCTCCATGATGGGGGCGAAGGGCTGGCTGGAAGGATGTGCGGGATTCGTGTTCGGGAGACCCCTGTTCTACAGCGGCGCCCCGTACAGGGGTGTCGTGGAGGATGCGTTGTCCGAGTACGGCGTGCCCGTTCTGACGGACGCCGATGTGGGCCACAAGGCGCCCAGGATGACCTTCGTGAACGGTGCGGTCGCGGAGTTCTCCTTCAGAAGGGGGTCATGCACAGTATCTTACGGTCTGCGATGGCCGGGACGCGATCGCGTAAGAGCGAACCGGAACGGAATGAGCAGAATGGACTGGTGCAGGGGACGTGATTTGAACACGCGGACCACTAAGGACTAGCCCCTCAAGCTAGCGTCGTTGGCCAGGCTTGACTACCCCTGCATGTGTTTGGAGTGGGGGATATTGCCCCCATTTATAATGTTTACTGTTGCCAGAACGAGCGTCCAGCCCTCCCCATGGCGGCCACGTTCTCGAACGGGCTGCTGATGGGCGTCTCGCATCCGGGAGCCAGGATGAGGCCCCCCTCCTCTCCGGCCGCCTCTATGATCCTGTACGACTGGGCGGCGACCTCCTCGGGGGTGCCGCTCATGATGAGCTTGACGGGATCGACGTTCCCCATGAGGGCGAGATCCCTTCCGGCGGCACCCCTGGCCTTGGAGGGGTCCACCGCATGGTCGAAGCTCAGGCAGTCGGCCCCGGTCTCCTTGACGTGGGATATTATGTTCAGCGTGTTGCCGCAGATGTGAACGAAGTTGGGGACGTCGAATCCGGCCTTGACGTCGGATACCACCCGCTTTATCCCGTCCTTCGAGAACTCGTCGAACATCTCGGGAGATATCAGGTCGCCGGAGGATGTGGGGTCGGCCATCCACATGACGGTGGCTCCGCTGTCCAGCATGGCCAGCTCCATCGTCGATACGAGCTCGGTCGTCGTGGCGACCACGGCCTTCACCA
Source organism: uncultured Methanomassiliicoccales archaeon (assembly GCA_964445265.1). Taxonomy (GTDB): domain Archaea; phylum Thermoplasmatota; class Thermoplasmata; order Methanomassiliicoccales; family Methanomethylophilaceae; genus Methanoprimaticola. The sequence goes on along the minus strand of CAYUPU010000015.1, from coordinate 1,885 downwards.
GATCCGGATCCACCAGGGTGGCGAAGATCATGTTCTCCGCGCCCATCAGGTATCCAGCTGTGGAGAATGGGCCCCATGCGAGGCCGCACACATGGAGGTCCTCCGGAAGGATCCTCGACGTCTCCTCCAGGGCCTTCAGGATGCTGTCCGTGAACCCGGGGCATTCCGACGCGTTCGCGGGATCGAAGACGTGGACCTTGTCGATGTCCTCGGCCGTCTCTATGATGTGGCCGGGGACGCTGCCGTAGTCGTCCTTCGGGAAGCGGACCTCCATCCCGAGGTCCTGCAGGACCACCTGCGAGTCCAGGACGGGCTTGACGAAGTCCGACCCGGTGGCGAGAGAATAGTCGACGGCCACGCGCGCCGAGATCCCGGGGGTCCATCTGGCCTCATCCACGGTCAGTCCGGCGTAGCGGGCCGCTGTAACGACGGCGAAGTTGTTGACAGGAGTGCGTCCGCAGTCCTCGAAATTCAGAGCGGCTTCCACCGCCGCTCTGTGCCCCGCATCCAACATGCCCTCTCAAACGGGTTCCTGCTTAATAGGTTCGCGCAGGCGGGAGCAGACCCTCTCGACGAAATCCGATGGAGCCAGGCCCCCTCCCATGCAGGCCGGCCTCTCGCCGGAGGACACGGTCCCGGACAGCGCCGCCGCAACGGCATCCGCCCTTCCGTTAAGGCCGACGTCCCTGAGGGCCTGCGCGGCCGCGGAGATGGCGGCAACCGTATCGGAACCGTCCGTGCACTCCGTGCCGTCTGATACCGTGTACAGGGATCCGAACTCCCCGACGTACCTCACCGGGACCGTACCCCTCCTTCCGGTGATGCCGCCCACGGCCCCTTCGACGGGGTCGAGGCACAGATCGGCGACGACGAGGCACTGGAACCCGTCCAGGCTCCTGCAGGCCTCCGATATCCAGTCGGAGATGCCGTAGCGGCGGTGCGAGATGCCGCTGTCCTCGAACGCCTCCTCGAACTCGTTGTAGAATATCTCGCTGGATTCCGGGAACAGTTCCGGGCTGGCGATGCACGCCGCATCGGTGTAGCCCTTGGATGCGGAGTCCGCCGCGGCCGCCCCCATCATGCGGGAGTAGAACGCCGAGCGCAGGTACTTGGAGATGGTTATGCCGTCTACCCCCAGGGTCTCGGACACCTCCCCGGACGGGTTGGGCCCGCAGCCCCAGACCGTTATCCAGGACCCGTGCGCCCCCAGGTCGTCCGAGAGGGTCGTGTAGACCTTGGCCCTGGCGAAGGGCCTCAGCTGGCCTATGAGGACGTCGAGGGGGTTGCGCACGGCATCCCCCTCGCCGAAGTCCGAGGTCGGTCCGCATATGGCGGCGGAGCAGCCGCTGACCGTCTCCAGCGTATCGTGCGGGATGTAGGATCCCAGCTTCTCGTATGCGGAGAAGCCGATGTCGCCGCGGACGATCTCGACCTCGTCCGTGGCGGCGGAGATCACGGCCTCCGCCGCCGCGATCGCTTCGGGCCCCTTCCCGTCCCCGGGGAGGAGCAGTATGCTCGGCATGATCGCAGGAGCCTCTCCGCGAGACCGGCGTAGATGATCGGGAGCGAGATCGTGGCATCCCCCTCGACGGTCATCTTCTTCGCGTCCTCCTTGACCTTGCCCCAGGAGACAGCCTCCCTTATGCGTGCGCCGGAGAGGGATCCGTCGTACTCCTCGGCGGTGGTCAGGTAGATGCAGTAGTCCAGGCCGCCGCGGAACTGGTTCCACCAGATGACGTGGTGCTTGGAGATCCCGCCGCCTATGATGATGGCGCCGGTGGTGTCGGCGTCGTTCGTCATCTCGGAGAGCATCTGCTCGTCGGCGAAGAGGTCGATCCTGAGCTTCCTGTGGGTCTGGTAGTACATCCACAGCTGGCATCCGAAC
>CAYUPU010000014.1:0-26892 GCA_964445265.1 uncultured Methanomassiliicoccales archaeon | reverse complement strand
GTATATCGGCCCTTATGCGCTTGTGATAGTTGAACATGCGTACTCTGAACGTCACCTCGCGGGCCATTCCGTCATTGGAAGTGGCCCGTACATGTTCCGATAACATGCGTTTGAGTCCGAGAAGGCGCCCTCCACCTTCCACCGGCGCCCGTACCCCGTCCGTTCCGCCCATTCGTCGTACGGCATGCGGACCCACAGTCTCGCGGCATCGCCCCCCCCCTCAGAATTAGGATCATATGACCTTTGAAAGCCACAGAAGGTCAGGACGAATTACCAAACAGGATAGGCCTCCGCTTATCGCTGCACGGTCGGACGCGCCTTGCGGGCCCGGCCGTCGGCTCCGCGTCGCATCTGGAAACGGTTATATCCCCTTCGGTCGGTGAGCATTCTGTAATGAAGATAGTCATTGTAGGAGGAGGGACCGTCGGATCCGTGGCTGCGGAACTCCTGTCCCGCTTCCACGATGTCCTGGTCATAGACAGGGACGAGACGACCGCCGATGACCTGAAGAGCCGCCTCAACGTCGCCGTGCTGTGCGAGGAGGGCACGAATCCCCGCATCATGAGGTACGCCATAGATCAGCACGGCGCGGATGTCGTACTGTCCACTCTGAGCTCCGATCCAGAGAACCTGTTCGTTTGCATGATGACGAAGATTATAGATCCGAGCATCAGGACGATAGCCACCGTCGACGATCCGGATTTCGTCAAGTCCCTGGAGCGCAGCGGGTACCTGGGCATAGAGAACATGATCTCCCCCGGCCTGGTCACGGCCGAGATGATGTACCAGCTCTGCGTCCTCGAGAACGCCGTCGAGTACGAGTCCGTCAAGCAGGTCGGGGCATGCGTGGCCGTGTTCCTGATACCTCCGAGGAACAGGGTGGTGGGCGGGATCGTCATGGAGCTCCCGGTACCGGACGGATGCACCGTTTTCGCCCTAGAGAGGGACGGATACATAGAGACCGCCCCGGAGACCATGGAGATCCACCCGGGCGACAGGCTCTATGTCTTCGGGAGCGGGGACGCCATCCAGGGGTTCGACGTCATGATGGGGTCCGAGGACGTCGGCAGGGAGTTCTGCGTCCTGGGCGGCACCATCGTGGGCGCGAACGTGGCCAAGATGCTCTCCGACGATCCGGTTAAGAGGTTCGTCAAGATCATAGACAAGGACCCGAAGAGGTGCAGGGAGCTGTCCAGGGAGCTTGACGGGGTCCTCATCATCAACCGCGACTATCTGGATCCCGATGTGCAGAGCGAGGAGAACATATTCAAGTCCGACGTCCTCGTATCGACCTCCGAGAAGGACGACACGAATCTGCTGGTATGCATGTCGGCCAAGAGGCACAGCTCCCGCAAGGTGATCACCAGATTCTTCATGAAGGAGTACCAGGACATATTCCGCTACACCGATCTGCAGACCATCATGGGGTACGAGCGCGTGATATCCAACGAGGTCACGCGCTGCCTTCTGCCCGAGGAGACGGCAATAGCCCGTATGCAGGGCTCCGACGGCGTGCTCTTCATACACCGCGTGGACGACCTGTCCAAGCTGAGAGGGCGCTTCGTAGGCGACATCCAGGTCCCGGACGGCCTCCGCATAGTCGCCCTGAGGAGGGGCGACGAGCTCATCTATCCCCGGCTGGACACCAGGGTTCTGAAGGACGACGAGGCAGTCGTGTTCTCCAACGGCAACAAGGAGTCGGAGATCGCCAGGGCCCTGGGCCGCAGGACCGAGCCGGGGTTGCGAGGATGGACGCGATGGAGCTCCAGGAGAGGTGCGTCCTGTGGGAGAGCACGACCCTGAAGACCATGGGCATGGTCATGCTCGTGTTTGGCCTGATACTCCTGGTGCCGTCGCTCTGCGCGCTGCATCTCGGCGAGGACGCCGGGATGTTCCTGATTCCCTGCGTGGTCCTGCTGGCGGCGGGCGGGCCGGTGTACCTCGCATCTGGACGGTCGAGCCAGTTCAGAGCCCTCAACGGCATCGTGATGCTGGCCCTCAGCTGGGCGCTGATGTTCGCCATATGCGCCGCCCCGTTCCATCTCCACGGCATGCCGATCCTGGACGCCGTCTACGAGTCCGTGAGCGGATTCACGACCACAGGCATGTCCACGATGGCCGACCTGGAGGACTATCCTACCAGCCTCCTGGTATGGCGCTCCATGACACAGTGGGTGGGAGGAATCACGATCGTCGTGATATTCCTGTACTTCCTGCCGTCGATTGGATTCGGACGCGGCGTGTTCCAGAACGAGCTGTCCGGATCGGGGTCCTCGTCCTACTCCAGAAGGGTCACCGATGCTGCCAAGTCGTTCATAATCGTGTACATGGCCCTCAGCCTCACCAACCTCGTCCTGCTGCTGGCCGCCGGGGTGTCGCCGCTCCAGTCGCTCTGCCTGATGTTCTCCACCATATCCACCGGCGGTCTGATGCTCCTCGGATCCGACATGAGCGGATACCCCGACGCGGTCCAGTGGATCACGGTCGTCTTCATGTTCATGGGAGGAGTCAACTTCTACCTCCACTACAGGTTGATGGTCCTGCACGAGAAGAGGGTGTACCGCGGCAGCTCCGAGTTCAGAGCCATGCTCCTATGGTTCATCGCGATATCCGCGGCGGTGTTCCTGCTGAGATGGTTCAACACCGAAGGTCTCTCCAGGGACTGGAGCGTCGACGATCTGTACGGCTCAGTGAAGAACTCCGTGTTCACCGTCGTCTCTCTCGGAACCACGTCCGGATTCTATGTCGAGGACTACACGTCCTGGCCGTCACAGTGCACTCTGCTCCTGATGATGGCCGCAGTCGTGGGGGCGTCCTCCGGGTCGACGAGCGGAGGGGTGAAGTTCGGAAGGCTGCTGATAATCTACCAGTACATCAAGAACGGATTCAGGAGGATCCTGAATCCGAATGCGGTGTACTCGGTCAAGGTCGACGGCCAGAACCTGGACGACACCGTCCTTCAGTCCGCCCTGGTGGTGTTCATGACGTACATGCTGACGATCCTGGTCGGATCCGCGGCCCTCATGGTACTCGGATGCGGCACGGTGGACGGGATAGGTCTGTCGATAGCAACGGTCTCCAACGGAGGGGCCGGGTTCGGAGGATACGGGCCGCACGGCGACACGGCGTTCTCTCCCGCCATGCAGGTCGTGATGATCGTGCTCATGTGGGTCGGGCGTCTGGAGATCATCACCGCGCTGGTGCTCTTCACACCGGGGTTCTGGAAGGAGCTGTGGCTGAACAGCCACGCCATCCGCTTGTCGAAGAGGCGCCTATCTGGGAGGCGATGGAACCTCGGGGGCAATAGGACAGGACGTTTATGGCGGCCTTGCTCCCTGGAGAGGCCTCGTTTATCGCACCGGCCACGATGCGCGCCTTGTCGTATTCGCCCTTCTCGGCCAGGCATATCCCGAGGGTCTCCATCGCGCACACGTTCTTCGGATCCATCCTCAGGGCCCTCGTGGCGTATCCGGCGGCGGACTTGGTCCTTCCGGCTATGCGCATGGCGTATCCGGCGAGGGCGTTGGCCTCGGCCGTCTTCTCCTTGAGGCAGGAGTGCACGAATTTGACCATCTCCTTGTCCTCTCCTCCGAGCATGAGGGCGGAGACGTACGCGCGACGGGCGTCGAAGTCGCCCGGCATCTCGGACAGGAGGGACTGCGACTCCCCGATCGCCATCCTGTGCTCCCCGACGGCGCTGAGCGTCTCCGAGCGCAGGATGCGGTCGTAGGGGGTCGTGCGCTCGACCGAGCCTATGACCTCGAGGGCCGATTCGAACTCCTCCATGTCCTGAAGGCAGAGGCATTCGAGACGCTTCACAGGGTCGGTCTGCTCCATGGACCTGATGATGGAGTACGCCTCGTTCGGATAGTCCATCCCTCTGAGCGCTCCCGCTATCTGGAGAAGGGTGTTCTGATTCTCCGGCAGATCCGCCATCAGGTCGGCCAGGACAGCCTCGGAGGCCTCCTCGTCCACGACGACCTTCAGGGTCGAGAGGCACTGGAGGCGCGCCATCGCATCTCCTGATGCGGAGATCTGCCTCATCCTGAGGACCGCGTCCCCCTCCCTCTTCTGGGCGATCAACTGGCGGACCTCATCGAATCCTGTGTCCGTGTCCATGCCGCCTCAATGCCAGGAGCATTCTTAACACTAGTGAGACGGGCGATTCGCAGAGGATCGGAAGGAGCGGAGCAACGAACGGATCCGCGGCACGTGTGCACGAGCGGGTGATGTGAACCCATGCCGCAGACGGGGGAGGGGGGACCGGCGTCGCACGCCTGGATGGCGGATCCCATGATGTTGTTCTGTTTATCGGAGATGGTTACGCTCCATCTGTTGCCGTATTCCATACCGGATACGATCGGGGTGCTCGGATTTGACTGGGATATCGAAACGAACAGGAAGATGGCGATAATCGTCCTCGTGATCCTGTTCTCGTTCGCATGCGTCCTGGCCCTGCGTCTCCGAACAGAACCTGCATCCATTGGGATGTGTTCTGGATCCGACGGCGGGTCCGCGGGGTCCGCTACTCTATATATCCGTTTGAGGCCATGCGGAATACGTCATGTTCGTCAAGTCCATCCGCGTCACAGGCCTGTTCAACGAGTACGACTACAGCCTGGATCTGTGCATACCGCTGACATTCATCCATTCCCCCAACGGAATGGGGAAGTCGACGCTCATGAGGATGCTCTACGCCACCCTCCGCGGCGACGTGGAATACCTGAAGGACACCCCGTTCCAGAGGTTCGACGTCACCTTCGAGGACGGCACGGACCTGATCGTCGAGAATACGCCCGGCGACTTCCTCGTGCACGTGAGGCGGAGCGAGGTGTCCACGGACGTCGGTCCCGACGGCATGTTGCAGCTGTGTAATGCCGTGTACCTGCCTCCCGAGCGGAACACCGTGCGCAAGAGCGACGGCCACATTGCGCCCACGCTGGAGGTCTTCGCCCAGGAGCTGGCCGAGACCGTGCGCTACGCCAAGGAGCACCGCGAGCTGGAGCATTCGGACGACGATCCCGCGAAGGACATGACGGACGGCGAGCTGGAGTTCTGGTGCAAGGACCTCAAGGCGAAGCTGGACTTCATCAGGGACGCTGGGTTCGAACCGGACATACCCGCAGGGAAGAAGTTCCCTCCCTCCCGCTATGAGATCGCCAAGGACCGTGACGGGTACGAGGAGCTCGCATGTTCGATAAACGCCTACATAGGCAGGAACTACCTCCTCGCCGAGTCCGCGATAATCTACAAGGACATCGTGAACGACATCTTCATCAACAAGTCCATGACCGTCTCCGACACGGGGAGGATCGGCATAGCCATGAACAACGGCACCACGCTGCAGATCCAGAAGCTTTCCTCCGGAGAGAAGCAGATCCTGATGATGTTCTACGTCCTGCTGTTCCATGCGAGCCCCGGATCGCTGGTTATCATCGACGAGCCCGAGATCTCCCTCCATGTGGTCTGGCAGCAGGCGCTCGGAGGGTACTTCTCCGAAATATGCAGGGTCAGGGGCGTGCAGATGATCGTCTCCACCCATTCCCCGCAAGTCATCCACGACAAATGGGATCTGGCCCGCGAGCTGAGGCCGTCCGATGCGCGAGAGCCTGACCTCCGAGGACATTTCCAGCCAGATGGGCATGGAGCGCACCCTGTTCGACGGGGTGTTCCTAGTCGTAGAGGGGGTCACGGACTGCAGGCTTTACGGCAAGTTCGCATCCAAGGAGTCCGTGAGGATCGTCATCGCCCACTCGAGGGACAATACGGAGCGCGCGGTGCGCGGGATGGCTCGCCGGGGAGACAGGAAGGTGATCGGGATAACGGATTCCGACCTGGACATCCTCGACGGCAGGAGGCCGTCTCCTCCGCTCTTCCATACCGACCGCCGCGACCTGGAGATGATGATGGTCGGCACCGGTGCGTTCCAGGATGTCATGGATGAATACGGCGACCGCGATAGGACGGCCGCGTTCGAAGAGAGACACGGACCTGTGAGGGAGGCGGTGGTGTCCGCCAGCTATCCCGTTGGCCTGCTCATGCACGTGTCCAGGTCGCGCAACCTGGGCCTCAGCTTCAAGGGCCTCGACTTCTCCATGTTCGTGAACCCCCGCACCCTGGAGGTCGACGGCGCGGCACTGGTCTCCGAGGTGCTGACCGGATCGAGGGATGTGCGCGTCGGCAGGAAGCAGATCCTCGGCGCGCTGAAGGATGCGGCCGAGCGCCTGAACGATCCGTGGGACGCCGCGAGGGGGCATGATACAGTAGCCGTCCTGCTGCTGGGCCTGAAGGGTGCCTTCGGATCCTACAACTCCCGCGGCCTCGACGCGGACGAATTGTCCGGAGCGCTCCGGCTGGCGTTCAGCGATGAGGACTTCGAGGGCACCGACCTGTACCGCGACACCTCTGCATGGGCGGAGGGGATCGGAACCCCTCTGTGGGACCTCGCTCGCGATCGAGATCGACGGTCCTGACGCCGTCAGCGGCCTCGATGAGCTTCTGTATGCGCCTCTGGCCGTCATCCAGTATCGACCTGCAATGGTCCCTCAGGACCACTGCGGTCTCGTATATCTCCAAGCTCCTGTCCAGATCGGCGCCGCCCTGCTCGAGCTCCGCCACGAGCCTCTCCAGCTCCGCCATGGCGGCCTCGAAGCTCATCGATGCCACCTCATCCCTGTACTTCTCGATATTAACCATCGGTCGTTCCTCCTGATCCTTTCTATCCTCGCATCCGCGGATCCGCCGCGGAGCGCTATCCCGACAGTCTCGCCCTCCATGAGCGAGGACGCGTCGGTAACGACCCTGCCCGAGCCGTCAGTTATCATGCCGTATCCTCTGTCGAGCACCTTCAGCGGGTTCATCGACTCCAGCCTGGCCGATGCCTCCGCCAGTCTGGTCGACGACAGTGAGAGCGCATCCTCGGCACCCCTGCGGGCGGCGGACTCCAGCCGCTCCAGGCGGGATGTCTGGCCGTGGAGTTTGAGCATGGCCCTGTCAGGTGACAGTCTCGAGGCCGCCGCGGCGAGCCTGTCGCCCATCCTGCGGAGGACGCCGGACAGGGCGGAATCCGCATCCGACCATATCCCATCCAATTCCATGGAGCGCATATCGATATCCCTCTGCGCTGACTCCAGCGACAGCTTCGAATCGGCCACGGAGAACCTCCCACGCATGCGGTCCATGACGGCCCGCAGCGCGCGGTCGGCATTGTACATGTCGCGCTCCAGCTGGCTCCGTATCTCGGCCCTATCGCGCAGGATCAGTGCCGCTGCCCCCGTGGGGGTCGGCGCCCTGGCATCGGCGACGAAATCCGCTATGGTGAAATCCGTCTCGTGCCCAACGGCCGAGACCACCGGGGCCCCGGAACCGTAGATCGCACGTGCGACGACCTCCTCGTTGAACGGCCACAGGTCCTCCAGAGACCCTCCGCCCCTGCCGACGATGATCACATCCACGCCGACGGAGTTGAGCAGCCCTATCCCGGCCGCTATGGTCTCCGCCGCCCTATCGCCCTGCACCATGGATGGCGCGAGGAGTATGTCCACGGGGAAGCGGGTGGCCGACGTCGTTATGATGTCGTGGATGACGGCGCCCGTCTCGGACGTCACAACGCCTATGGTCCTGGGATACCGGGGCAGCGGGCGCTTGTGCTCCTGGGCGAAGAGCCCCTCGGCCTCCAGGCGCCTCTTGAGCTCCTCGAACCTGAGATAGAGGTCGCCGATCCCGGACCGCCTCATGGTCTCCACCAGGAACTGGTACGATCCGCGCTGCACGTACAGGTCGACGCCGCCGAACGCGGTCACCTTCATGCTGTCCGCGGGTTCGAAGTCGATTCTCGCCCGCCGTCCGGCGAACATAGCGCAGCGTATTTCGCTGCCCTCGTCCTTCAATGTGAAATAATAGTGTCCTGAGGCGGCCCTCTTGAGATTGGATATCTCCCCCGACACCCAGACGTCCCTGACGCCGGGCGTCGACTGCAGGATCCCGCGGACACGGGTGTTCAGTTGCGTGACGGTCAGAGGGGCCTCCATGCCTCCGGGGAAGCGGACGGGCTATTAGAGAGGTGCGTCCGGGTGCAGCCGCGTGTTGGCGGCTTCTTCGCTCTTTTTTATAGCTCCCGTCCATCCCGTATCCCATGGACAGGGACGAGATCCTCTCCAGGATGTCCGAGGACATGCGCGACCGCATAGACAGGGCGGTCGAGATGTACAAGGCCCCGTTCGCGCGCCTCCTGGGGATAGAGATAGAATCCATAGAGACCGACAGGACGGAGTGCTCGATGGTCCTGGGGCCCGAGTTCATGAACAGCATGGGCCGCGGGCACGGGGCCGCCGTGTACGGCCTCATAGACCATACGTTCGCAATAGCCTGCAACGTGTCCCGCCCCTGCACAGGGCAGTCGTCCACGGTGTCTTTCTTCCGTCCGGCCTCCGGCAGGCTCAGGGCGGTCTGTGTCCCGGTGAATCGCTCCCGCTCCCTGGAGGTGTACGATGTCAGGGTCTACGGGGAGAACGGCAAGCTCGTGGCCGCGTCCACATGCACGGGGTTCGTGCTCAAAGAGGCGGAGCGATGGCCCAGAGGCGCTGCCCGTTCTGCGGGGAGAGGGTGCCTTCCAACAGCATCACCTGCCCGAAATGCTACAGGAAGCTCCCGAACGAGGAGCCGGGACCATCATCGTCCGTCGTCGGCAAAGCGGGGTGGGCCGCTGGGAGACTGAAGGGGAATCCGAGGATCGCGCTGGCCCTGGATGCCGTCCTCGGCCTCATCGGGGTGCTCGGCATCGGTCAGCTCTACCTCGGCAGCCGCAGGTTCCTGATGGTCACGCTACTCGGGCTCCTCGTCTTCGTCGCGGCCGTGTGCTTGACGGTGTTCGTGTTCACGATAATCCTGGCCGTGCCGCTGTGGATCGTGTACGCCCTGCTCTACCTGGGCACGCTGGCGGATCTTCTGCTGCGCACAGGGTCGCTGAGGATCGATCTGGGACGCTCGGTATAATCCCCCGGATCTGAGGGCCAGAAGGATCTCAGAAGCCATCTGCGCCAGATGGATCGGGCGCCTCCCGTCCCCGACCTCCGCCGGATCCCCGGGGCACAGCGCGGCATAGGCCTCCGCGATCTTGATGTACTCCTCCCACGGCCTCCCTTTGAGCTCCCTCGGGAGCCTGGCGGATATCGATGGCAGCAGGGACACGTTGCCCGTGGCATCCCACGGCTCGAAGCTCAGATAGCGGCCGAACACGTTGCCCACATCGTACGCGGTGCAGCTCTTGCCGAACAGGATCCCCTGCACGTCGGCCACCACGCGGTCGGCGGGGATCCCCGAGTAGAGGTCCTCGACGCCTATCCCGAATCCGGATGACAGACGGTCCAACGGATCCTTGCCCAGATCGAGGGGGTCCAGGGCAACGGTCTCGCTGTAGATCGTCTCGAACTCGTTGCCGGACACGCGGCAGACCGCGATCTCGGCGATCCGGTCGACGGGACACCCTCCGTCCCCTGTCGCCGCGGCCTCCACCACATACACATCGTCCATCGCCATCCCGATGTCCGCGATGCGGATAAACCCTGCCGGACCATCCGATTGTCATACAGCAAAGATAACAGACGTTACGGACGCTACGGCCCAGCCTTGATATCCGATGACATAGTGCATCGATGAGGGCGCGATGTCCCGGACGAGGCGATAGAATGAGGCGGCTGAAAACCATAGACGAGCTGTACGAAGAAGTCAAGGGGTACGGGCTGGTAATCACGAACGACGTCGCCCTGGAGACCGCACTCAACGCCAGGATCGAGACATCCAGGCTCGGCGAGCTCGCCGTCACGCCTAGGCATCTGGTGGCCAGATTCGCGTCCAGGATCCTGGGCGTCCCGATCATCTCCGACCTGAAGCTCATGGCTGCAGTCTCAGAGGAGACAGGATTCGCACTGAGGCGCGTCTACAGCGAGATACTTAACTTCAGGGAGATACGCTCCCACACCAAGGATGTGAGGCAGCACCTTGGAACCAGAACCTCGAAGGCCATATACGACTCGTACTGCGGATACCCCACCCTGGAGAAGGCCATGGGCCTACTCGATCCGGACGACGAGGATGTGGCGCAGTATTTCCAGGGCATGGGGAATCTGAACAGCGCCGCCGTCATAGCCCCGGAGTTCTTCGACGACCTGGATAAGCACTGCGTCCCGTTGGACGCGGAAACCATAGAGATATTCACGGACGATGAATACGACATTCCCGAGATCAGGGCGGTCGGAAACGACCGCCAGCTGGCGGAGAACGCCGTATGGCTGATCGACGAGGAGAATCCCACCGATTACGCTATAGTCCTGAGCGCACGGAACCCGATAGCAGATTCCGTACGCTCCGCGCTGTACCGCCGCGGGATACCGTTCATCAACGGCATGAAGGTGAGCGACGTCCCGCATGTCAGGGACTTCATAAGGTTCGTCGAGCTCGCCATCGGATACCGGACGCTGCGCATCAGGCAGATCAGGGAGATATTCTCGAACTACGGCGGATCGGTTCCGCCCAAAACCGACAACTATCTGCTGTCTAGGATCGACCTGTCGTCATCCGGCAGGAAGGCCACCGTCCTGAAGGAGCTCATGGAGAGGATCGGAACAGGGGATGCGACCTACCGCGAGATCAAGGACATCATATGCAACACTCTGACGAAGCCCCAGGTGTCCCTCTTCCTGGAGGAGCTTGACATGCTGGACCGCACGGCCGACCCGGAGAGCCTGGCCGAGATACGCTTCGCCGTGGAGAACGTCGCCGAGCTCACCCTGAACGTCCAGAGGCCGGAAAGCGAGTGCCGGGGGGTCCTGATAGCGGACAGCAGGAACTCGGTCTATGTGGACCGCCCCGTCGTCATATACCTGGGGATGGAGCAGGAATGGAATATCCCCGTCATCGGGAAGCGCTACATCGATGCGGAATCGGAGTCCGAGCTGAACGCCCAGCGCCTGGAGGCCCTCCTCCAGCAGGGTCAGAGGAGGCTGTACTGCGTCAATATCACCAGGAACGGCAAGGACGCTCGCCCGTGTCTTTCGTTCGACATACTCACGGGGCATGCGTGCAACAGGTTCTCGGACGTGTGCGGGAATATAGTCCGGGGATCGTGGAGCAGACCCGCCCTGCCGTCTGAGAGGATCGACGCCATGACGGTCCAGGGGTTCGACGATGATGCCGACGGCGACGACAGGCCCGACGCGTACGGATCCGGCCCGTTCTCGAAGTCCTCCTTCGACGCCTTCATCGCATGTCCACGGAGGTTCATGTTCCATGAGCTCCTGCCCAGCTCCGAGAAGACGTTCACGCAGTTCGGCAATCTGATACACAGCTTCGCGGAGCTCTACGCCACGCACCCGGAGGTCATCGACGATCCCGGTCTTGACGCATTGACGGATATGGCGGCCGGATGGTACGCCGGCCTCTCGTCCCCCACCATGACCGGCCTGGATCGGGACCGCATCCGTTCCGCGATGGAGAGCATACGCAGGTACATCGATACGCTTCCGGAGAAGCCGCCGCTCGATGTGCAGGTCCCGACCGACAGGGTCCGCAACCCGTTCATGAGGGAGCTGGGGATCACCTCCACCAGCTCATGGTGCGAGAGGGAGAAGCGCTTTGACGAGCATCACATACACGGCACTCTCGATCTGCAGCACGGGGCCGTGATCACCGACTACAAGACCGGAAAGGCGCAGAAGGCCTCCGGCATCCGCAAGAGCATGTCCCTGAGCCCCGTCGACTCCATGCCCGAGTTCCAGCCGCTGATATACCTGGCGCTGGGGCGCCAGGAACACGGCGATGATGCGGAGTTCGACCTGTTCTACGCCATGGAGAACGATGTGGCCGCCCTCGAACCGGGATTCGACATAGAGCGCAGCGTGCGCAGGGTCAGACTCCTGGAGGGCGATGCGCTAAAGGTCGTGGCGTCCCCGGATTTCTACGGCGTGATCAAGCCATACGGGACCCTGGGGCCCCATGCCGAGAAGGTGGCGGATGCCATCCGTGAATCCGGCATCAGCGATCCGAACGCATGGAAGGGAAACGATGAACTGACGAAGAGCATCCTGAAGGCCTGCGGCCTGAGCGGATGCAAAACCAACGTCGATAATGCCCGGAAGACCCTAGACAAGTTCGCCGACGCGATCGTCGGCGGCATAGCGACGGAAAGGACGGGCGATTCCAGAACGGTCGTCGTCATGTCCGAGGCGCTCGATGGATTCCTGGAGAGCGTGGACGCCCAGTTCGAGAGGAAGGAGGGATACCGGCGCACAGGGTTCCCGCCTGATCCTGCGCCGAGGATCGACTGCGAGAAGTGCGAGTACTTCGACGTCTGCACCATGGCCAAGGCGAGGGTGTCGCAGGAGGCTGACGGCGATGAGCGATCGGCTAAACGATTCCCAGAGGAGGATGGCCGAGGCCCTCGACGGCATGGTGGTCGTCGATGCGGGGCCGGGGACCGGCAAGACGAAGACCGTCGTGAGCAGGTACATCAACCTGGTGTCGGGCGGGGTGGATCCGCAGGAGATACTCATGATGACCTTCACCAGGAACGCCGCCGCGGAGATGGAGGAGCGCATCAAGGGCGCCATGTCCGGGCCGGACCTGTCCGACAAGTCTAGGTACGTCCGCGTCCAGACGTTCGACTCGTTCTGCCTGTCCGTGGTCATGGACTTCCCGGACAAGGCGGGCGAGCTTTTCGGATTCGATGCGAGGCTCACCCGCTCCGTCGGACTGGAGGTCAACGATACGGTGAACCGCCGCACGTTCGCAGGGTTCCTCGACGGCTTCCTCGAGGAGAGCGGCGGAAGATACGGAGACTGGGGCGCCGTGGCCCAGGAGAACCGGGAAGGGCTCTACGACCTGCTTAACCGGATGATGTCTCGCGGGGTCTACCCTATCAAGGGGGGCGAGTGGTTCGGCGACGACGCGTTCGTGCACGGCGATCCCCGCGCCCTCCTGTCCGTGATGACGGGCATGAACGTTCCGGACAAGAAGAACAGCCCGATGCAGAAGGCTATGAAGAAAGCGTGCAAGGACCGCAACGCGGTCGCGCCCGTCCCGGGATCGTTCGATCCCGATGCGTCCGCGGTGCCGCAGTCGATCCTGGAGGACGCAGCCCTCGAGGACAGGAGCGGGCTAATCGGACTGGTCCACGACGTGTTCGCCGGATACATCGAGGACTGCATGTCCCGCGACCGCCTGACATTCGGCATGGTGGCGATGCTCGCGTTCTCGATCCTCTACATCGACGGAGACGCCCGTCGCGCGAACTCCTTCAGATATCTGATGATCGACGAGTTCCAGGACACCAACGCCGCCCAGCTGATGATGTCCCTTATGATACTCCTGGAGCCAAACCTTTGCGTTGTGGGCGACTGGAGGCAAGGCATCTACGGATTCCGGTACGTATCGATCGAGTACCTCCGCGGGTTCGAGGAACGGACAGCCGAGCTCGGAGCCATGCTCAACGCGGACGGGACCAAGCGCGTGCCGTTCGACATCCCCGACACGCTACGTCTGAGATTCGACACCAACTACCGCTCGTCGCAACGGATAGTGGACTACGCGTTCAGATGCCTGGCTTTGAAAGCGACCCTCGAAGAGGAGCCGACGCCGTACGAGGGACAGGAGACCGATGGGCTGCTGTCCGCATCGGACGCGGCAATGGAGGGGCTGACGGAGGTCAGGTTCGTCAGAGCCGAATTCAACGAGGATGAAGCCGAGATGGTGGAGAGGTGCGTACGCGAGTACGTCGGCTCGGGACGGTATCTGAAGCTGGATGTCCGTACGGATGAGGACGGGATGGTACGCACCGAGACCCGCCCGCTCAGATTCGGGGACATCGCGGTGCTGTGCCGCAGCACGAAGGCCTGCAGAGAGGTTGTGGGGCGCCTGGAGCGCGGCGGCGTCCCCGTGTTCATGCAGGGGGACGTCGAGATAATGTCCACCAGGGAGGGAAAGCTCGCCCTGGCCTGGCTGAGGTACGTCGGGAACGACGCCGACCCCAGAGGGATAGGGGCGATCATGGCGGACATGGGGTACACGATGGAGGAGTGCATGAGGGCCGCCAAGAGGCCCGCCCTCGTTCCGAACGATATACGCGCACAGAGGGAATCCCTCCGCGGGAAGCGCAGACGCGTCAACGAGCTCCTGACATCCGTATTCTCATGGTACGGGATCTCCGACGACGTGTCGCAGGCGATAATCAATGTCCTCTCCGGCATGCACAGCGGATCCCTTCTCACGATATCCGACCTCATCACACTGATGGAGGACGATATGGCGAGGGCCGACGGCGGCAGGGCGGTGTATCCTGTGGAGACGCCGTTCGGGTCCGATGCCGTGACGGTCATGACCATGCACAAGGCGAAGGGACTGGAGTTCCCCGCCGTCATAATCCCGTTCGTTGACAGTAAGGTCATGCCCTCCTCCGTGGGCGACAGGAGCGTGTTCCGCTTCGACAGGACGGGCGGCATCCGCTGCACCAGGGCCGTCGGGCGCTTCGGAGACTACTCGAAGCTCTGCAAATCCTGGCGCACGGCGCTGGTGGACGCCGTCTCCGAGCCGGATCGGAACAGCCGGAGGTACGACGAGGAGCGTCGCCTGATGTTCGTGGCGATGTCCCGCGCGAAGCAGTACGAGACCGTGATCTGCGGGTCGACGCCCTCCGAGTTCATGAAAGGGCTCTGCAGCGAACCGATGACGGAGATCGGGTGGTTCGAGCTCCCGGACGATCGGGAAGGCTGCGCCGGCGCCCCCGAGCCCGATCTCGGAGGATACGTCAAGCGCAGGGCCGCCCTAGCCGTGCACGACCTCATGGTACTGGACTTCGGAGGCCGCGAGAGGGACCCCGATGCGGACGAGGCGACGGCGGAGCGCCGCGGGAAGGAGTACGGCACGAAGGTCCACAAGGAGGCGGAGGACATGCACAAAACAGGTCTCCCCAGATGCACTCTGGAGGAGAGCGCGTGGATAAGGGACAACGTTCTCTGCAGGATCCGCGACCCCTGGGACGGCGGATCGGACTATGTATCCGGCTACATCCATTCGTACTCGGAGTTGGGCTGCACCCTGCCGCTGGACGATCCTGACGTCGTCATACGCGGGATCATAGACCTCCTGATCCTGTTCGAGGACCGCGTCGAGATCCACGACTACAAGACCGACGGCTCCAGGGCCAACGAAGACCAGTACATGCTGCAGCTGTCCGTGTACGCCCGCGTGGCCGAATCGTTCTACGGCAGACAGGTCAGATGCTTCATAGACTACGCCCATCTCGAGGAGACGGTGGAATTCGACCCCCTTCCGATGGATACCATAAAGGAGAAGGCCCGGGAGGCTCTGGAGAGGCTCTCGCTCCCCGCATCGAACGAGACGCCGGACATCTCGGGGGAAATGGCGGACGGATGAAACAAAAGATATACGAGCCGAGCATGGCGAGGTTATGAAGGGGCTGACCTCCGCGGAAGTGGCCGACCGCAGATCAAAGGGCCTGGTCAACGATGCGGACGTCCGCACCAGCAGGACGTACACCGACATATTCGTCAAGAACGCCTTCACCCCGTTCAACATCATACTGTTCGTCCTGGGGATACTCCTGCTGATCTGCGAAGAGCCGGTCAGCGCTGTCTCCGCCACGGGGATCATCATAGTCAACATCCTCATCTCGACTGTCCAGGAGATGCGCGCCAAGCGCAGGCTGGACAAGATAACGCTGCTCACCAGACCGCGCGTCCACGTTCTGAGGGACGGGAAGGAGCAGGAGATCGACCAGGAGGATGTGGTCAAGGACGACATCGTCATCATGCGCGCCGGTGATCAGGCGGTCGTCGACGGTGAGATCGTCCGGTGCAGGTCAGTCGAGATGGACGAAGCGCTCCTCACGGGCGAATCCAGCACCGTCCGGAAGAAGGAGGGCGACACGATCTACTCCGGATCGAACCTGGTGACCGGCGAGATCTACTACAGGGTCACGCGCTTCGGCGGCGACTCCTACGCATCTCAGATGCTCAGCAGCGCCAAGAAGGAGGTCTCCAAGAAGACCCCGCTGCAGATGGAGACCGGAACCATAACGGAGATCCTGATGGCCATCGCCGCCATCCTGTTCGTCATAACCATCGTGGTCTCTCTGTTCAACCACTACTCATTCGCGCATACCCTGGAGGTGTTCGTGCTCTGTCTGGACGTGGTCCCTATCGCCCTGTTCCTCCTCATAACGCTCACATACATGATCGCGGCCGTCCGCATGGCGGATTCCGGGGTCCTTCTGCAGAGATCGAACTCGGTGGAATCCATCAGCCATGTGGACACGGTCTGCATGGACAAGACGGGAACCATAACCACAAACAAGCTCCAATTCGAGAACGAGACCGACTTCGTCCCGTCGGACGAGGCCGCCCGCCTGATATCGGCGTTCATGACCGTGACCGGCAGCAGGAACCGCACGGTGGAGACCCTCTACCGGTGCTTCGACAGCTCCGAGGCCCAGCTCGTCGACGAGATACAGTTCTCGTCGGAGAGGAAGTACAGTGCAGTCCGCTTCACGCTGAAGGGCGAGAGGAGATGCGCGTTCATGGGAGCATGGACGTCCCTGGGCCCCCATGTCAGAAGCGATGCGGATGTCGCATCTGTCATAGACGCGGAATCCCGCAAGGGCCTGAGGACCGTGCTGATCTGCGAATGCCCGGACACGGACATCCACGATGCCGACGGGGAGCCCGTCATCCCGGAGCTCTCGCCCGTGGCCGTCGTATCCCTGAGGGACGAGGTCAGGCCCGAGTGCCGCGAGACCATCCAGAACTTCCTGGACAACGGCATGGATCTGAAGGTGATCTCCGGCGACGATCCCGTGACGGTGGACTCCCTGTTCACGATAGCCGGCATACCGGGCGAGAGGAGGATCGTTTCAGGGCCAGAGCTCGACGCCATGACTCCCGAGCAGTTCTCGAAGGCGGCCCTCGACTGCAACATCTTCGGAAGGATGAAGCCCGAGAACAAGGAGCGCGTCATCGAGACCCTGAAGGCCAACGGCAGGTACGTGGCCATGATCGGAGACGGCGTCAACGATGTGAAATCGCTGAAGACCGCACAGGTCGGGATCTCCCTCCAGACCGGGGCCGGAGCGGCCCGCGGCGTGGCGGACATGATCCTGGTGGACGACAACTTCTCCGCCCTTCCCAAAGCACTCGTCGAGGGCAGGAAGACCGTCTCCGGCATGAGGGACATCCTCAAGCTGTATCTGACCCGCAACTTCACCCTGGCGATACTGTTCGTCACGATATTCGTGCTACTTGGCAACATACCGATGCTGCCCATCCAGAACACGTTCTATGCGTTCATATCGGTCACTATCATGGCGTTCTTCATGACGTTCTTCTCGAAACCGGATGAGAACAAGGAGCTGATCCTGCCGGACGTGCTGAGGTTCTGCATCCCGGCAGCGGCCGTCATAGCGGTGTTCGCGCTCATCGTCTACTCCGCGTTCTGGCTCCTCACCGATGCAGGAGTCTTCGTCTTCGATGAGGCATCCCTGAACGAAGGGATGTACTGGGGGAACCCCATGATCGAGGAGGCCGCGGCGAGGACCGCGCTGGTGCTCTTCGTATCCATCGGCGGTCTTTTCCAGATATCCCTCATATCCCCGATATTCGGGTTCATGTCCCCCGACGGCCGCGTCAACAGAAGCCTCGTTCCCGTGGCCATAACGCTGTTCGAGCTGTTCATCGTCACCGCCATGTTCCTCTGGTTCCCGATGATAGCCACCGACCTGGTGGAGCTCGTCCCGCTCCCGCTGAAAGGATACCTGCTCATAATCGTCATGATCGCGGCGATGTTCGCCTTCGAGATACCGTTCCTCAAAAGGAACGTCATGAAGGGCGCCATAGACCGCTTCGAGAGGTACTACATGAAGAAGCTGGACGAGGAGTACAGCTCCGGAGACGTCTATGAGGAGTCCGACGGGATCAGATTCAAGGTCGCCATCCCCTCCATGAAAGGAGCGGAGGAGCGTCTATCCGACGTCAAGGAGATGCTGAAAGGAAAGAAGAACCGATGGCGGTGAGCACCGACTGCACGGTTCATCCGAACAGATCCTGGGCGGAGAGGACGCCGCCGATGCTTCACGGATAGTAGCAGTGCTCGCGGTGCATGGCGATCGCCAGATACGATGCCATCATCGCATCGGAAAGCGCCCTGTGGTTCTGCGTCCCGTGTATGCCCGCGGGGTCCCCCTCCACCAGCTTCGAGTACGCGTAGTCGAGTTTCGGATACCTGTAGTCCCCTCCGTAGAAGTCCCCCGGTATCCTGCAGACGTCCTTGGCCGCCTTCATGATGTCGTTGCACTCCACGAACAGCCCCTTCATCGACCAGGGCTCCTCGTACAGGAACTTTCCGAAGTCGTAACCGGTGTTGTAGGATGTGACCATCCTTCCGCGGAGGATGCGGCGCACGTGATCGATGACATCCATTGCCGGAGGGGCCTCCTCCACCATCTCCAGCGTCATATCCGTGTTCTGGAAGATCCACGCGTCCTTCAGATAATCGTCCCAATCGGAGGTGTCGTACCCCAGAACGGATGAGTACAGCTCCTCCACCGTGCCGTCCTCGAGGAACATCTCGCAGATGCCGATGTCCACCACGAGGTCCCTGGGGGCGCCCTGGAGCCCGGTGGTCTCGGTGTCCAGGACCAGCACGATGTCCGAGGAGCACTTGTCCTCGATAGTACGGAATGCGGTCCTTCCGCCCGGCGTCCGGTATCTCTCGTAGGTGCTGAACCCGTCCATGAATGCCTGCATGGGAGCCAAGCGCATAAATGATTGGTGGCATCCCCCGGCATGCGCTACAGCAGCACCGTCAGGGCGGAGTTCATCGACAGACCGAACAGGTTCGTCGCCGACGTCCTATTGGACGGCCGCGAGGTCGCGGTGCATGTTAAGAACACCGGTCGCTGCAGGGAGCTCCTCGTTCCTGGAGCCCCCGTCGTCCTCTCCGACTCCCGGAATCCAGCGAGGAGATACCGCTACGACCTGGTGGCGGTTCAGAAGGGGGACCTGCTGGTGAACATGGACTCGCAGGCGCCCAACAGGGTGTTCGGGGAATGGGTCTCATCGTCGGGGTTCTTCGGAATGTCCCCCGAGATCATCCCCGAGCACACGCACGGCGATTCCAGGTTCGACTTCCTGATGAGATCGGATGGAAGGACGATCCTCGCCGAGGTCAAGGGGGTGACCCTGGAGAACGGTGGCGAGACGATGTTCCCGGACGCCCCGACGGAGCGCGGGAGGAAGCACCTGAGAGGCCTGGAGAGGGCCGTCTCGGAAGGTTTCGAGGCCTATGCGGTGTTCGTGGTCCAGATGGGCGGCGCCACCGTCTTCCGGCCCAATCGCGCCATGGATCCGGAGTTCGCCGATGCCCTGACGGAGGCCGCCGGACACGGCGTGGACGTCCTGTGCCTGGGGTGCGACGTCCGCGACGACTCCATAGAGATATCATACAGGGTGCCGGTCGACCTCGCTCGATGTCCCCGCCCTGCTTCTTGAGGTACTCGCTGGGGTCCTGCTCCTGCAGCACCTTGATCAGAGCTATGTAGTCCGCAACGGCCTTCTCCTGCTCTGTGATCATCTGGTGCACCAGATAGATATTCTTCATGGTGGGGTTGGCATCCACGAACCTGCCGTCGTCCGGCTCCTCCTTTATCATGGCTATGACCATGGACCTCATCGACTTCGTGCCCGCGCGTGCATCCTCGTAGCTGACCACGGCGTCGAGAGCCGCCTGCCCGTAGGAGGTGGCGTTCAGGTAGCGCATCGCGGCATCCGCGATCTCGGGATAGAACATGAAGTCCACGCTCTCAACCAGCTTCTCGAAGTCGTCCCTCAGGGCGGCCTGATAGTGGGCGTAGCGCCTGATCCTCGATATGCCCACATCGGACACTAGCTCCGACGGCGAGAACAGGTCCCTCATATCGGAAACGGTGAAATCGGATCTCACCTGGAACTTCTTCACGGACTTCCCGGCGGGGGTGATGACCATGTTCTTCCTGACGAGGTACATGTCTATGTCGGGGCTGATGAGACGCTGGTGCCTCAGGATCCGTCTGGCCTCGTCCCTGCGTATCCTGGAATCCCTATTGCGGTTGACCAGTGTGTCCAGGCAGAGGACCACTATGAACATGGCCAGGATGTTGCAGCCCATGTTGTAGAAGAAGTCCTTGAGTGTCCATTCGCCGGGAAGGAAGAACCCTATGGCGAAGAACACCGCGCTGGAGATCACGATGATGTAGAACGACCTCCACATGACGGACATGTCATGGCTCTTCTCCACGCGGTCCGCCCTCGTCCGGTTGAATCCCGTGTCCAGGACCTTCCGGGACTCCCTGTCCTTGAGCGGATGCGGAGCCTTGAGTGCCTTGCCCTCGGGAACGATGGATCTCATAGGCCGCACCTCGACGAGAGGACCTTCCTGATGGCTGCCTGCGTCTCCTCCGGAGTGCCCGAGGTGTTGACCATGAACGTCTCGCACTCGGACGTGTACCTCCTGAAGAACTCCTCCCTCCGCCTCACCCTCGGGGCATCGAACACGAGCTGGTGGGGATTGCAGAAGCCGTTGTCCCTGAGATACGCGTAGGCGTCGTCCGACGGCATCTCTACGATGCCGGGCGGATCGGCCGGATCCCTCTTCAGAAGGAGGATGCAGCCCATGCGCGCGCCGCGCACCACCGAATCGGGGCCGGCCACCCACCGTATGTTCCCTATGCCACGGCCCTTGTTGTCGAACCGGACCTCCCGGGCAAGAGGGCGGTACTCCTCCCATACGTCGCCTATGTCCGCATCGATGTAGCAGTTCTTCTCCGATCCCTCGGCCCAGGGCCGGCCCCTGCCGAACTGGACGAAATACCAGTCATCCGTGATCAGATGCGCCCGTCCGCCGCGCAGGAGCCCCCACGACTGCGTGGTCTTCCCGGTCTTGGAGGGGGCGATTATGGTCACGCCGACGCCATCCATCTCCAGAGCGGCGCCGTGGACCGAGTATGTGGAGTGCGAATCCTCCAGGATGTTGCCGGCCATGCCCAGCGCGATGCTCTTTATCCACCCGTAGTAGTCGAAATTGAAGAGGAACATGGTCCGGGTCGCCGTATCGTACTCCGCATGGAGATCGGCGGAGGGGTCGGACAGGCAGAAGATCCTCGCATGGGAGCGGACGCTGTCGGACATGTGGTAGAAGTTGTCCGTCCACATCTCGATGTAGTCGCGGTTCTCCGTGTACAGTGCGATGCAGATCCCGTTGATGTCCGCCTTTCCCGTATGGTAGTTGAGATGCGAGCAGTGCTCCCTCAGCTCCTCGGAGCGGTCGTTACCTATAGTCTCGAGCCTGTACGCCATGCCTCTCCATCACGAAGAGCATAGAAATAGTGAGCGGAGGAACGTCGGAGCGTGGGCGGTGCATCCGACGGCACCACCACATGCACCGTCTGATACATCGCGCCCCATTCGGCCAGCGCCTGCAGGACGGGCATCAGGGACCGGGCCTTCGGTGTGACGGAGTACTCGACACGGATCCTGCCGGTGGTACTGGCGTTCCTGATGAGCATGCCGTCGGCCTCCAGCTCCTTCAACTGCTTGGATATCATGCGCGGAGAAGCCGCCCCTATTCTCCTCTGGAGATCCGTGAACCTCAGCGGCCCGTATTTGCACAGCATGCACAGTATCGTGCACTTCCACTTGCCCTCTATCACCAACATCGCGGCATACAGGTTGCAGTTGTATCTCATCACCGATGCCTCGCCAGAGCGGCGGGGATCCGATTCCGTCATATTTTCGATAACCTAATGTTAGTTTATAACTTTTTGTTATCTCCCCTGCGTTCATAGTATAACTTAAATCCGTCCCGCTGATTGAACATGGCAGAGGATAGCATCCTCTGGAACCAATCGAAAGGAGCTGAAAGGATGGGAGCAGCAGTGATCTATGCCACTGGCATGACCAAGCACACCAAGGCCGCCGCCGAGTACATCGCCGGCAGGCTACACGCGGACATATTCAACCTCAAGCAGATGACGAGAATCGACATCTCCGGATACGACACCATCGTCTTCGGCACGGGGATACACGCCGGGAAGCCCTACAAGCAGGTCGTGGATTTCATCCAGAACAACAAGGACGCCCTCGCAGGCAAGAGGACATTCCTCTTCATCGAGTGCATGTTCAACGGCGAGAAGGGCGAGGCCCAGAGAGCGAAGGTCTCCGAGCAGCTCGGCATCGCGGATTCCGTATCCCTCAACACCAAGGGTACCGAGATGAACGAGGCCGGATTCCCCAAGGAGATCGATGACTTCATCTCCAAGATCTGATCCAGATGTACATATCCAATACGCTGGTCCTCCTGGCCTACATAGCGGTCAACATCGTCGTGTTCCTCATGTACGTATGGGACAAGCACAAGGCCAGGAAAGGGAAGTGGCGCACCCCCGAGAAGACGCTCATCATCGCGGCCCTGTTCGGGCCGTGGGGCGGAGTGCTCGGGATGAGGCTGGCCCATCACAAGACCAACAAGGCGAAGTTCAAGCTCGTCTACCTGTTCCTGGTGCTCCACATCGCGCTCATCGCGTATCTGTGGGGCGCGGGACGCATCTGATGGAAACAGGGGCCCCGTCGGGCCCCACCCTTATCCATGCCGTAGACCCTGCGGACATCGGTCTCCATCCCGGGCGTCCCGAGGAGCACGACGCGGGAGTCCTCGCGCTCGTTTATGACGGACATCCCGATCCTGTCGCCCAGCTGGCGCGAGAAGTCCTTTATCTCCGCGAACGACGGCATGCAGTCCATGGTCAGCCTGGTGCGGGATCCTCCCACGAACACGTACCCCTTGGGCTCCACCAGGTCGGGATCGGCGATGCGATCCAGGGCGGCGTACTCGTCCAGCCACCCCATGTTCTCGTTCCTGACGAGAGTGTGGCGAATCACGGCGCGGGTGTCGAGGGACGGCAGGAGGGCGAGGGTGCTCATCAGCCTCTCCCATCCGTCGGATATCTTGGGACGGCACACCCTGCGGTACACCTCCTCGTTGGGGGCCGCCACGGTGACGTAGAGCATCCGGGGCAGCTCGTCGAGGGCCTCCAGCCTCTCTGGATAGGTTCCGTTGGTGACGAGGAACGTCGTCATCCCGCGGGAATGGCACTCCTTCAGGAGATCCGAGAGATAGGGGTACGTTATCGGCTCCCCTGCGAGAGATATCGCCACCTGGTCGGGATCCTGGGCCTCCTTGAAGCGCTGGAGATCGCACCGCGGATCCCCCTTGAACCCAGATATGAGCTTCCTCTGATGCGCGATGAGGCTGTCGAGCATCTCTTTGGGCTCCGCCCACTCCCTCACCTCGAAGTCGTGCTCCTGGACCCTCCAGCAGAACGAGCAGCGATGGCTGCATTCGTTGAGCGCCGGGGTCATCTGCAGGCACCTGTGCGATTGAATCCCATAGAAATCCTGCTTGTAGCAGTGCCTGTCGCGAATCATGCTCTCCTTCATCCAATGGCAGAGCTTCACTGCGGAATGGTCGTTGTGCAGACGGTACTGCTGTTTGATCAGCAGGTCGCGGTATGCCTGATCCATATCCTGCACCTCGGAAATCGAAGAGGCTGCGCTGCGATCTAGGCAGCTGCCTCGCTGCAGGCTGCTCCCTCGGCGGCTCCGGAACGGGGACCGGCTCGGGAACGGATATGCGCACCGGCTCGGGGACCCGGGATGCCCTGATGCGCTCCATCCTCTCGGCGGTGGCCGATGCGGCCGCCTCCATCACGTCCTTGACGAACTTGGAGTCCGCCTTCTTACCCGTTATCATCGCCACCTCCGCCTCGTCGAGCGCCGCCTCCGATGCCAGGAGGATCAGGGTCCCCCGGTCGGACGCCATGGACGGGAGGAGCGGCATGATATCCTGCTCTACCCTGGACGGCGTGCAGTGCAGAAGGAGGGAGAGCTTTAGCTCCAGGGACGCCCTGACGCTCCTGACGCCCCTGCTGCGGGACATCCTGCCCAGATACCCCGGGAAGCGCATCCTGTCGCGGCCCCTGCGGTCGGACATCCTCGCGGATGCCAGAGCGAAGGACATGTAGTCCGATGCATAGGACCAGAAGCCGAAGTACTGGCGGCGGGAGGTCCTCCCGAGGAACACGGCGGAGCGGGACAGCTTGTCGTACCCGCGAACCATGTCCCCCTGGTCGATGTACTCGGTCGGGAGGTTCTCATCTATCCACATCATCTTCGTCTTGGGCTCCTCGTCGACCTCGGAGACCGCGCGGCGCGCCTTCGATGGATCGCCGGAGCGGTAGACCGCGGAGAGCATGCCGAACAGATCCGTCCTCGAATCCCTGCGCGACAGCTGGTCGGACATCTCCTTGGAGACCTCGTCATGGCCGATCGCCATCGACTCCAGATTCCTGACGGCCGCCCTCATGTCCCCGGATGCGTTCTCGGCAATGGCCTCCATGGCCTCCGGATCCACATCGACCCCCTCGGCCTCGGCAATACGGTAGAGGGCCTTGGCGATGGTCGCGGCCTGAGGGCGCTTGAAAGCGATCTGCAGCGTTCCTGATTTTATCGCGCTGCTCTTGCGGCTGAGACCGTAGAAGTCGTTGACGATCAGGACCACCGGCTGCTTGGTGGTGGATATGAGCTTGTTGACCGCCGGGATGGCCCCCCGGTCGTTGTTGCCGAAGAAGTTGTCCGCCTCGTCCAGGACGATGAGCTTCCTGCCTCCCCTGCCTGCGCGGAGGAACGCACCGTCGGCATCGAACGTGTCGAACTGGGATCCGCGGACGGCTATGTCCTCTATGGCCGAACCTTTTCTCTGATCGGAAGCGTTCATCTCCACGATGCCCCATCCCATCTCGCGGGCGAGAGCCTCGGCCGAAGTGGTCTTCCCGACACCGGGCGGACCCATGAGAACGACGGCGCGCATGTCAGGCACACCGTTCTCCCAGGACCTCGCCCACGACCTCAGGGTGCTGACAGCGGCCGGATTGCCGATCACACCGTCCAGTGTCTGCGGGCGGTACTTCTCCGTCCAGTCCATCGCTCGTCCCTCGGCTTCTTCGGCCCACCGGACCTCTCGGGACTGTAGGCCAGCCTGAGTATGTCCATGGCCTGGTACATGTACATCCCCAGAACCACCACCATGACGAGGAAGCTGCTGTTCGAGAGCTGCCACCCGTTCAGATACCATATGACCGCGGTGATCGCGACGAACATGGATCCGCGCGACCATTCCTTCAGGACGAAATGCCCCAGCCCGAATATATTGAAGAATCCTGGAATCAGGGCCAGCAGTATCGCAACGGTTCCGTTCCTCCTCATCCTCGGCTGGGCCGTGCGGACCTGCACGGCCAGCTCCAGCCTGGCCCCGCACCTCCCGCAGAACAGATCGGCGGGGCCGCACGGAGCGCCGCATCCCGGACAGACCGCGGAGGACAAAGCTCCGCCCTCATCCACCCGGAACGCCTTGTCCCTCATGCATCCGCAACGGGAGCAGAAGTCCATGCCCTCGGGTATCTCCGCACCGCATTCACCGCAGACGTACATCATTCAGCTATGCCCCCGTCCAGATGCATCCTGTATATTCCGTCGGTGCACTCCACCTCAATCCCTTCTCCGAACAGCTCCGATATCCTGCCGCTGGTGAGGAGCTCGTCCTTTGGACCGTCGGCGAATATCCTGCCGTCGCGGACCATGACCACCCTCTTCACGGACACGGGGATGTCTGTGAGCTCGTGCGTTATCATGACGACGCTTACTCCCGCATCGATCAGTATGTCGAACATCGATCTGAATCTGCTCTTCATAACGATGTCCAGACCCGTCATGGGCTCATCCAGGACTAGGAGATCGGGGCGGGTGACGAGTGCCCTGGCGATGAGAGCCCTGCGCATCTCCCCCAGGGACAGGTTCTCGATCGGCCTGTCCATCATATCCTCTATCCCCATGGTGACGGCGGCCGATACGGCGGCCTCCTCGATATCCAGGGTGACCTCGTGGCATCTGAACACATCGAGGCTGTTGAAGAAGCCCGAGCATATGACCTCGCGGACCGTTGTATCGGATCCGAACTGGCTCTGGAGATCCATGGATACCACGCCCATGCGGCCGCGGACCTCGAAGAGGTTCCATCTGTCCATGCCGAATATGCGGAACACGGCGGGATCGTCCTCGTCATAGTACGGCCTTATATCTCCGCGAAGAAGCTTTATGAGCGTGGTCTTCCCGGATCCGTTCGGTCCGATGACCGCCACGTTCTCACCCTTGCGGATGTCGAGGTCAACCGACGAGAGGATGCGTCTGCCGTCCCTGACGACGGACACGTTCCTCAGCTCCAGAGCCTTCTCCATGGATACATCCATGGAAGACTCGTACTTAAAAAGTCAGGAGGGGCTGAACGCCCCGTTTGTGGTGCGACCGCTCACATCTTGGGGCGGATGCACTTGTCGATGGCCATCAGGAGATTGGCGACCTGCTCTCCCTGGTCCGTGAGCTCAACAATGGTGGAGCGGGTGATCATGTCCATGCGCTGCGTGAGCAGCCCCATGTCCTCGAGGAGATTCAGCTTGTCGGGCATGCGCGGGTTCGAGGATACCCCCTCGTAGATGTCTATCTTGCGCTTCGCTCCGTTCTCGAGAAGAAAGATCAGGATGGAAATCATGTGCTTCTCTTCGAGGTTCTTGACGCTGAACAGCTCTTTCGACTGCATACTATCGCCCTATCCCATCCACATATAGTGAATACAGAAATCCGATTAATCCTCTAACTATTTAATATCATGTGAGATTAGGGTCGACCCTGATATTGAATATCCAGTGACGGAGTGACATCACTGGATTCTGCTCTGTATTTAAAG
>CAYUPU010000013.1:0-27473 GCA_964445265.1 uncultured Methanomassiliicoccales archaeon | reverse complement strand
AAAGAGGCCTCATCGGGGCCTGGGCGATGTAACAAGAAAGTTCGGGAATTTCAATTCCGTCGCATGATCCTCGGATCGAGGCCTATGGGCATGGCTCGGGTCCTCCGACGGGTCCGCAGATCCCATCGGAAGAACTCGTCCAGGCTTCTTACCTTGGACTTCGGCTTGGTTGGGGCAGGGGGAACGATCCCTTTCTTCCCCTCCTCGTCCGATCCGAATCTTCCGCCGTCCATGAGGGTGGACTGCTGGCTCCCCATCATGAGGTCCTTCTCCCCCCATCCGAACACCTCCGTGATCATCCCCGCCATCCTGGACAGGCGTTCGGCGTAGTACTTGTAGTCGGGCCTATATGTGAACTGCTTGCCGCTTATCCAAGGCTCCACCTTCATGGGCGATGATTTGGCATCGGTGACTATCCACGAGACCTTCATTCCCGGTATGAACTCGTATCCTCTGGATATGAGCTTCTTGGCCGCCTGTACATTGGCCATGCTGTCCGGATTGGCGTAGGCGTCCAGGCTCTTGCAGCCTTTGGATATCACGAGTTCCGAGAGATCGACCCTGCCCGAAAGGGTGTCCTGGATGGTGCCTCTAGCAAGAGTCAGGGCATCTCCGCTCTTCTCATCGAGGATGCATTCGAACATCTCCGTCTGCAGCTTGTTCTGGAGATCGAACGAGTCTGTTCTGCGACTCTCGTATCCGCGGACCAGGAGCTCCTCCTGCGCCACGGGCCAGACCACCCTCCCGACGTACCTCTTCTTCATTCCATGTGTGAACATGGGCTCGAGGATCTTCTCGAATTCCAGCGTCCCGCCGTCGCGGGAGTACATCTCCGCCTTGTCCGTACCGAATCCCACGGCTTCCTTGAGAGTGGTGCCGGGGGATTGGACGAATACCGAGTCGGTGTCCGAGTACACGACGTTGTGCCCCTCGGTCTGCAGATCCTCGATGATGCCTTTGATGCTCGCTCTGGCGAACGATGTTATCGCGGCGCCGATGCTCTTGTCCGTGAACCTGTAGAACGATGATGCGAACACGCCGTAGAACGTGTTCATGAGGACCTTGACCGCCGCCTGCAGGCCGTCCAGATAGCGCTTCTCGTGCGGATCCGAGGTCTGCTTCATCCTCGTCTTGATATCGTCCCTCTGGTCCATCAGGTCCTGGAGGATGCGCGGCAGGAGGCCTACGCGCACGTCCTTGGAGAGGAAGCGCGTTCCGGACGGCGAAACCACCGTTCCGTTCGGATCCAGCGTGGTGAAGCAGATATTCCTGGATATTATCGTCGAAGGATACATCGATTTGAAGTCCAGGACGCAGACCCAATGGTACAGTCCGGGCTTGATGTCGTGGACATACCCCCCCTCGATCTGGTCGCCGTCCCGAACGCGGCGCCCCATCTGGGGGACGGCGACATGCGAGCGGTCGGCCGCCCTGATGAGGAGCGAGTCCGCCAGCTGGGACGATCCGGACGTGAGGACGTCCTCCAGCGAAAGCTTGGACACGGCGGCAAGGTCCATCCCCTTCCTGAGGGTCTCCACTGCCAGGAGTATGCGCAGGGCCAGCTCGGCATCCTTCGTGCAGTACTCAAGCACCCTGTCCCTGTTGCCCCTCCATTCCTCGTCCATGTGGCGGGGGTCCACATCCAGCTTGGTCTCGCCCAGGAGCTGCATGGATACGGCGTTGAGGGTCTCCTGCTTGGGCCTCAGCTCCCTTCTGACCGCCCACCAGGCATCGCACACGATCCTGCCCTTGACCCTCCAGAACCTCTCGTTCTTGAGCCTGGGCTGTCCTCCGTCCCTGCCCCACGGCAGGGCATCCTTCATGCGGTTGGCCTTGGCTCTCTCCTCTATCTTGCGTATGTCGTAGTTGTCTATGTTGTAGCCGGTGATGACATCGGGGTCCTCCTTCCTGATGAGGTCGGAGAACCCTGCTATTATCTCCTTCTCCGGACCGTATATCGGAGGGCATCTGCGCATGCCGTCGCGATCCTCAACGACGCAGCATATGCAGTAGATCGTATCGCGGATGATGCTGTTCTCGATATCGAACGACAGTATCCTGAGGCCCGGATCGAACGGATCGATGTTCTCGAACGAGTCCATCAGGATCGTCGAGTCGGTCAGGTAGCCGCGGTCCACTGCCTCTCCAGATACGCGTATGCACGCGGCCATGTCCATGTCGTAGATGTAGCGGTGGTTGTAGGGTATGTCCGATGCCAGGACGTCCACGTGGGCGTTCCTGAGCCTGTTGCGGTAGTCGGAGATCTTCCACGGATCCCTCACCGTGATCCTCGCCGCATCGACCGTGCGTCCCCTGTATAGGAGCTCCGTATGCTCCACGGAGACGGTTTGGGGATCCTCCAGGAGATCCCTCTCCAGAGCATCCGGGACGCCCACTCCGTACAGGTACGGACGGAACCCCTCCACCAGGACCGTCACGGACCTGCCGTCGCGGGCCTTCCCGTAGATCTCTATGACGGGCTCCTCGTCCAGCTTGGTGTACGAGGTGCTCAGGATCCTGATGTCAGCGGTCTCCATGCGATGCCCTCACTTGTTGGCCACGATCCTTATGACGTCCCCGTCCTGGAGGATGTAGTCCGCTCCGACCGTCCTCTTGGTCTTGGCGTTGACGGCCCGGATGAATTTGTCTCCGAGGTCGGTGTGGACGCGGTACGCCAGGTCCCGGGCGGTGCTGCCGCGGGGAACCAGGAACGCATCCGGCAGGACGCGGCCGAAGTGGTCCGTGTACTTGTTCTCGTCCTCGACAGGATAGACGCATATCAGGTCCAGCATCTCGAACGCGGCCTCTTCGATGCATGTCTGCACGCCGGTTCCGCCGTTGCGCTCCATGTTCTCGGCCATGTAGTTCAGGGCCTTCCTCTGCCCGTCGGACATCTTCGAACCGTCCCTGACCGAGAATCCGCTGTCGCCGGGGGTGTAGTCGACCAGTCCGGCGGACGACGCCTTCTTGAGGGCCAGCTCCGTCTCGGCCATCGTGCGGACGCAGTGCCTGTTGATCCCCTGGATCCTCTCGAACTGCGCGTCAGTCGCGATATCGGCCTTGTTCATGGCGACGATCATCGGCTTGGACCTCTCGCGTATGGCTCCGCACAGCTTCAGAAGCATATCGTCGTCCCATTTCGTGGGGTCCTCCGGAAGCGGAGCATCGCGGAGGGCGTCCTTGATCTGCGCTTCGGAGACCTTGAGTCCCTGCAGCCTCTCGGCGAGGATGGCCTCCGGCTTAGATCCCGTCATCCTGGCCTGTCTGGCGATCTTGGCGAACCCGTTCTTGATGATCTCGCGCATCCAGCATTCGATCTCCGTTCTGAGGAAGAGGACGTCCTCGGCGGGGTCGTGGTCGCCGGGCCTGCCGGGATTCCCTTCGATATCGGTGGACCCGCTGGCATCCACGACGTTTATCAGCGCATCCGCCTGCCTGAGATCGTCCAGGAACTTGTTGCCGAGGCCCTTGCCCTGCCATGCGTCGGGCACGAGCCCGGCAACGTCCAGGAGCTCCACGGGAACCATCCTGGTCCCATCCACGCAGAGGGAGTTGTGCGGGGTGCATCTGACGCCCAGCTCCCTGCAGGGGCAGGGAGTGCGGACGTATGCGACGCCCTTGTTGGGCTCTATTGTTGTGAAGGGATAGTTCGCTATCTCCACGGGCGCCATCGTGGCAGCCCCGAAGAATGTCGACTTGCCGACGTTCGGCTTCCCTACGATACCGATCTGCATGTGATCGTCACGACCATGCGGTTCTCCCGTTAAACGGTGTCGCAGGCCCCTGTCGCTTCCGAGGTTGGCGATGACGGTGTCCAGCATGCGCCCCAGCTCCTTCCGGTCATCGGCCGAGAGGCCCTCCAGGATCCTGCTGTTGCCGATCACGCCCATCTCCAGGAAGCGCTCCATGGCCGCCGTCCCTTCGGGGGTGATGCGCAGGGACTTCGCCCGTCCGTCGCTCTCATCCGTTCTGGACGACACGAATCCTTTGGCCTCGAGCCTGTCCGCTACGCCGCAGGCCGCCTGATGCGACGCCCCCATGTGGGACCTCAGGTCGGACACCCTGCACCCGTCGTTGCCGGATATGTACTGCAGCGCGTCCGCCTGGCCGGATGTGAGCCCCACAAGGGCCGCGTTGCGGTCCTTCGCGCGGGTGACCTCGTTCCCGGCGATCCTCAGGCGTCTGGCGAGGTCCAGGGTCTCCTCGTCGCGCGTCATCGCGCCTTCCGCCCCCTGGTCAAACGGCTCAGATCGGTTCCCGGCACCAGTCTGTCCGTCAGCGGAGCTAACAGGGACATATACCGTCTGGATACGAATCCGGTGAGGATGCAGCACATCACGGATCCCTCTCTGACTCCCCCCAGGTTCCCGAGGAACACCAGGCCGATGAGCGCCGCTATCGCGACCATGGATGTGTCCGAGCATATGCGCACGGTTCCGACGTCCTTTCTGAGCCTCAGGGTCAGCGCGTACACGAAACCGTCCCCCGGAAGCATGGCCACGCCGGCGATTATCTGCAGGTACACTCCGAATGCCAGCAGCAGGATCCCGATCAGGACGCACAGCACCTGGAGGACGTACACGTCCGGATCCAGGTCTCTGAACAGCGCCATCGACAGATCCACCATGTATCCGAAGAGGAAGCATGCCGCGAACTCCACGGCGATGTCCGACCCTGTGGCGGAGCCGCTCCTCTTCCAATCGGTGAGCGATACCTGGAGCAGAATCAGCAGTATGTTGAACGCGGTGACGTACGCGCCCATGCTGAGATCGGGGAACGCCATGGAGAGGCTGTACGGGATGGCTGTTATGGCGGACGTCCCCAGGTCGGCCTTGGTGATGAACCCGACTGCCAGCGATATGACCGCCAGTCCGAGGACGAACACGGTATAGCGTCTTGCGGCAAGGGCCTTCATGGTTCAGAAATACAACATGTTGTATTAGTACATGTCAGGTCGGGTCCGGGGATGTCCTCGATTCAGCGGGCGCGTCCTGATTCCAGGTACACGGCATCGGAGAGCTCACCTATCATTTCGGGGGAGAGCCGCTCTATCCTCTCGTCGGCGTAGGGGATCCCATCGGTCGATCCGATCAGGCCTGCCGCCTTGAGGGATGTGCCGATCTTCTTCCTGCGGTGGTTGAAGCACGTCTCCGTGACCTTGAAGAACGTGGCTTCGTCCTCGACGCTGAACGGTGCCGGGCGGGGCGTTATCCTGACCACGGCGGAATCCACCTTCGGTCTCGGGTCGAAGCGCGACGCCGGCACGGGCTCCATTATCTCGCATTCCGCACGGAAGAACAGGTTCACGGTGAGCCTGGAGTAGTCCTGCGTGCCGACCGGGGCCACCATGCGATCCGCGAACTCCTTCTGGACCATCACGACCGCTGTGCGGAATCTCTGTTCCAGCAGTTTGAATATTATCGGGGTGGAGACGCTGTACGGGAGGTTGCTGACGAACACGTCGAACGGAGGGAACGGCACCTTGACTGCATCCCCTTCGATGAGCTCCACGCGTCCGCTGTAGGTCGAGCGTATGTATGCGGCAAGTTTCGCATCGAGCTCTATGCATGCGAGCGACGCCCCTGCGCCGGCGAGACGGTCGGTGAGGATGCCGAATCCGGGTCCGACCTCCAGAAGCCTGTCGGCGGGACCGATGCCGGCGTAGCCGACTATGCGGTCGGCCACGCGGTCGTCTATCAGAAAATTCTGGCCCTTGCTCCGCTTGGGGATGACCCCTGCGGCGGCCATGAGGTCCCTTGCGCTGCTCATCTCGAGACGAAGATGTAGCGCTTCCTGTTCGGATCGGAGATCTCGAGGACGATGCGCGCGGAGATGAACTTCTCCGGCGATTTTATCCCTGTGCGCTCCGAGAGGTCCGCGAAGTCCTTGAACGCGCCCTTCTTCCTCTCGTCGAGGATGGTGTTCATGGACTTCTTGCCGAGCCCGGGGAGCTCCTCCAGCATGTGCTTGCGGAGGCTGATGCCCTCGGCCTCGTTGAAGAATCTCACGAAGCGGGACTGGTTGGCCATGACTATGGCGTCCACGGCGTACTTGAGCTCGCTCTGGGCCGTACTGGTCAGCTCGTCGTAGCCTATGCGCCTCTTCACATGGTCGATGGCGTCCCTCTTGACCTCGGCGGTGTCCTTCCCTATGAAGGTCCTGCTACCGATGTCTATCTGGGCGCCTGGTTTGGCTACGAGCTCGAAGAGCTTGAACTCCTCGTCTCCTACGGCGTAGGCTATGGGCTCGCGCTTGGAGAATCCTCCCGTGGCCGAGCCGCTCGGCAGATAATCGAGGATATAGGCGTAGTCTTCCACAGGGGTCCCCTCGGAAATCAGTAGTGGTTGCGGACGATCTCGAGGACGCTCTCGATCTGCTCCGGCGTGAGCGTGACCCTCTCCTTAGAGAAGATGGCACGGACGTCCTCCGGATTCTCCGGGAGGATGTCCGCGATCTTCACCGCGACGGAGTCGGTCACGAAGTCCAGCGCCAGCGATTCGTCGATGATGGCCTGGGCCTGCTCCTTGGAGATCGAGCACGTCTTCTGGGCGTGGTCGAGGGCGGCCTTCTGCGAGGCGAGCATGAAGTCGTACCCTCCGCGGGCCTCGACCTCTGCCTCGAGGAGCTCCTTGACCTCTGCGACAGTGACGCACCTCTCCTCGGACATGGGGATCACTCCACGTTCCTGACGAGGTGCTCGGGGCGCGCGACGACGGTCTTGGTCTTGTTGCCGTCCTTGACGCTGACCTCGTAGGCCTCTCCTCTGGCGGCGATGACGACGCCGGTGAGCCCGTGGAATCTGGAGAAGGGCATTCCCTTGTGGACGCTGGGGTCGATGATGATGTTCACCTTGTCGCCCGACTCGAAGGTCTGGAGACCTTTGGTGATCGGGGACATGCCGCGCGCCCTGGGCGCCTTCTTCAGAAGGTTGCGGGTCTTTGTCCTGGTTCCTCTGGATGCCTGCATTTCGAATCCCTCGTGGTTCGTGATAGTCAATCGCCAGTACGTCGAGGGCATCGACGACGCACTTCATGCCGAGCCTCTCTGAGAAGCTGGGATGCGTGCGGCCGTCGTCCCCGGATACGAACTCCTTGACGTAGGTCCCGGAATCGGTCTCCATCTCGAGATCGAATCCGTCCCCGTCGAACGAGTCCGCGGTGACCCAATGGATCTTCCGGTGCCTCACCAGGTCGGCTCTTCTGTGCTCGACACGGCGGGGAGTCCTCTGATCTATATCGGCGTCCTTGAACGATAAGGCGACCTCAACTACTGTTTCTTTATTAATCTTGCCCTCTGCTCTGACGTGCGCGCGATACGTCTTCCTGGCGGCCGCGCCCTTGTAGCGCTCCACCGCTTCGCGCTGCACGAAGTGCAGCGAGTTGAACGCCGCCAGCTCGCCGGAGCTGCTTCTCCTCTCGAGCTCGTCGAGGTCGATGAAGCGTCTCCTGGGCTCGCTTATCTCGAGAACGAACGGCCTCCCCTCGCCAAGCATGAGGGCGTCGATGTCCTCTCTGCCCATGCCGTGGAAGAAGTGCTCCTTCCCGTCGGCCATCTCGAGGGCGACGTCCCCTATGATCTCCTGGACGGAGGTCTCGTACATCTTCCCCTTCCCGTGGCAGTGGGGGCAGCCCTTCCCGTGGCACTCCCTGCAGGGCCATATCGTCTGAGGGATCTCGCGGCTGTACTTGTTGTAGCGCCCGGCTATGAACAGAGGGGCGATGTCGAGCTCGACGTCGCCGAAGCGGGTGTCGATGAGTGCGACGACCTGCGGGTTCCTGAACTCCACGGGGCGATGTATCTCCGGCAGGGCGATCTTGCCGATCTCGCGGTTGAGCTCGGACTTGATGGGTTCGGGGCTCTCGAGCCCGTACCGCTCCCACAGCTCCTTCTCCTTCGCGATTATGGCCGGTTCGACCCTCGTGCCGATGAGGAAGTTCTCGGATTCGACGGAGCAGATCTCCGCCGCCGCGTTTTCCGCGAAGCGGGGCATGAGGTCGAACAGCCCTTCGCACAGCGGGCACGGGTCCGCCGCCTCCGGCGCATCGCCGTCGGCTTCTTCGATCCCGTCGCGGATCATCCTCCCGCGAACGTCGTTGGTCATGCCGGTGCCGATCTTGCCGAACATGCGTCCCAGGCAGCGGTCGCACAATCCCTCGGCGGTCAGGCCGCGGGCTTTGTCCAGATTCTCTGCGATCCATTCCTCCATGCGACCGCCTCAGATGTCGAACCCCATCTCCGCGATGCGGAGCCTGGGCCGCTGGCTCTCCAGATAGTGGTAGACCGTGGCGTGCTCGCTGCCCTGGAGGATGAGCTCCACGGCGTGCTTCGCGACGGGCAGGGTTATCGAGTTGCCGATGAGTCCCACGGTGTTCCCGTAGATCACCATGTCCACGCCGGTGAGGTCCTCTATGATCCTCCTCGTCTTGCCGTCCTTGCCTATGAGCCTCCCGCGGATCCTCTGGAGCTGGTTCGACCTCTCGCCGACGAACTCCTTCAGGTCCACGACCTCCAGGTACTCGTCGTCCTCGAACAGCCTCATGGCCTTCTCGGGATTGAATCCGCGGCCGACCGCCTTGACGACGTCCATGAGCTGGAGCGCCTTGAGGGGGTCCTCCAGCTCCACGTCGTCGTGGATCAGGACCTCGCCCTCCTCCGCATCTATATCTATCTTGATGCCGGAGGTGCTCTCGAGCGTGCTCTTGACCTCGCCCTTCTTTCCGATGAGCGTCCCGACCCTGTCGGACGGGACCCTGATTGACCTCATTCCTCTTCCTCCTCCTCGTCCTTCCCGTTGAGGGTCTCCTCTATGATGACCTTGTCCTCGATCACGTCGGCCCCCCTCTTCCTGAAGAACGCGTTTATGTTCCTGACGTCGCGCTCCAGCAGATCCTTAGCGTTGTAGTTGTCCACCGTCATGGCCTGCCCGACGTCTATCATGATCGGTTGCCCGTCCTGCATGAGGATGTTGTATTCGCTCAGGTCCCCGTGGACCAGGCGGGCGTCCTGCCATCCGTCGATTATGAACGAGACCACGTCGTCGTAGGTCCCCGTGGGGTCGTCCAGGACGACCTCCCTGAGCTGCGGGGCGGGACCGTTCTCGTCGCCGACGAACTCCATCAGCAGGCAGTTCTGCTGGAACGTGATGGGTTCCGGCACCGGTATGCCGGCGTCCGCGTATCTGGCGAGGTTCTTGAACTCCTTGTTCACCCAGGTGTAGATCATCTTCCACCTGTTGCCGGTGACGCCCCTGAAGCGCGGGTCCCCCTCGATGTACTTGGCCACGCGCTTGAACGTCGACGTGGACGTCCTGAATATCTTCAGGGCCATGCCGTCGCCGTCCTCGTCGGTGGCGTAGAAGACGTTGCCCTCCTTGCCGGTTGACACCGGGTAGTGGACGGCGTCGATGTAGCCGGACGTCATGAGGTCGTAGATCGTCAGGAGGGTCCTTCTGTCGAAGACCTCCGCGTCGGTCTGTCTCTCGTCGCCGGTCCTGTTGGTCTTGAGGGCGTCCACATGCCTCTCGAGGTACGCGTACGCCTCCTCGTAGGAGGTCATGGGATGGTCCCTCTCAGAAGATGTCCAGGTTCTTCGGGACCTTTCCCCTCTTGCTGAGGTTGACGGCCTGCGTGCGGGTGTATCTGAAGTGCACATCGCACTTGTCGGGCTGGAAGTCCCATACGGATATGATCAGGAGATCGCCCTCTCTGATCCACATCCTCTTCTTGATCTTCCCGGGGATGCGGCCCACGCGGGACACGCCGTCCTCGCACATGACCTTGATCTTGGATGCTCCGAGGAGCTGATCGGCGATTCCGAACATCTCGTTCTCTTTGATATTCGGCAGACGGACGCGCGTCACATCCGCATCCGGACTCTCCAACGGCTGGTCGACCATGATATCACTACGGCCGCCCATGAGGAATGGTATAAAAAGGGTTTCCGTCGGAGCAGGTCTTTCCGACGGGGTCGTCGGCATCGGGCCATCGTGCGGAGGGCCCGGTATGCGTCCTGCAGGACCCTTTCCGACGCCTCGATGTCGAAGGCGTTCGTCAGACCGGCCTTCTCGACAGCCTCCACGTAGCCGTCGATCCCCCTCTGCCCGACCAGGCCCAAGTATCTCCTCTCGGCCGCGTCGTGGTCCTCGACGGCCTCGGCGAAGATCTCCACCGCGTCCAGGCTGGATGTCACGTAGGAGATGTAGTACATGGGGCTGCTGAACAGATGAGGGACGTTCACCCAGTAGAGGTCGTCGCACTCGGTGTGGAACTTGAGTCCGGCGGATTCGAGCATAGACTTGAACTCCCTCTCGAGCATCTCCACCGTCAGCGTCCCGGTCTCCGCCTCGGTCTCGTACGCGAACAGTTCGATCTCGGTGAACAGGATGCCCGTAACCACGGTCTGTATAGTCGAGTCCAGGAAATCGGCCGAGAGGGCCGCGCCGCATCCCCTCAGGGCGGAGGCTCCGGATGTGGCTAGAAGGGCCTCCATGCCCATGGAGTGGATCTCCTCCACATCCATGCAGGATGTGAGGTCCCGGTTGAGGCACGTGGCGGATGCGTGTCCGAACTCGTGCGCGAACGTCGTGACGGCGCCCGATCCGCCGTATCCGTTGATCAGGATGTAGGCGCTGCTCCTCATCAGGATGTCCGAGGTGTACGCCTGTCCGATCAGTCCGTCGTCCGTCTGTCTGTTCAGATAGATCAGGTCGCACTCCTCCATGTAATCGAGGAGATCGGCGTACATGTCGGCTATGGTGTCGGTATAGGATGCGACCGTAGACACCACCTGCTCGCTCGTGAGGTCGGTCATCCATCCGAGCTCTGCAGAGCTGAATGTTGGATCGGAGTATCTGAGCTCCGAGCACGAGAGCATGGCCCCCGTGGCCGTGCCCAGGACGCCACTCAGCTTCCTGGCGTCGTCCGGCGTGTAGTCGCGGGAGTATATCTCCTTGTAGGCGTAGTCCGCGTAGCTGTCGAATCCCTTCAGCCGGGCGATGTCGTTGTTGACCCCGACCAGTTGCACGTACGTTTCGGCGGCGGCTTCGTACATCTCCGTGACGGTCGGATATGTTCCGGCCATTATCCGGTCGTATGTCGTCTGGAGGTCGGTGCTCTGCTTGTTCAGCTCCTTCTCCTCCTCGCTCATCTCGTTGTATTCCCTGAACACGGCGGGATCGACGCCGGCGGACTCGAGCGCTCTCTCGACCGTCGTGGCGCAGGACCCGTCGAGGCCCGCCTTCACAGTGGAGAAATACGCGTCCCCCGTATGCTGCACGAGTTCGGTCCAGTCCTTGAACTTCTGTCCGTACTCCACGGTGTCCAGGTAGTAGTCCCTGTTCACCCACGAGTACCAGTCGCGTATCTGCAGGTAGTCCTCGGCCAGGGCGTCAATGGATTCAATCATGCTGTCGGCCGATGCGTCCGCGTCCGATAGCACAGCGGCCGTTTCCGTCCGCTGCGACTCGAAGTCCGCGCGGGCCACCGACGCCTCCGGATACGCCTTGTCCTCGGCGGTGACCTCCTCGGGGAAGTCCCATTCGGCATCGTCCCCCGTCATCGTGCCGACCGCGACGAACGCCGTCAGAACGGCGACGATGGCGATGACGGCGATCAGGACCTTGTCTCTGGTCTCCATGTGCATGCGGATGCATTCGGGATTAAAGACGGTGTCCACGTCGCGAAGGAACCTAATGCTTAAGAACTGGATGCGGATGGGGCGTACGGGCTCCGGTAGTGTAGCGGCCAATCATTCGGCCCTTTCGAGGCCGACACACGGGTTCGAATCCCGTCCGGAGCACCATTTCCCCATGATACGGAATGCTCACGAGTTGCGGGCGGGTCCGGCCCCCATGAGCTTCTTCCTGAATTCGGTGCTCTTCCCGGCGATCTCGTCGACGTTACTGGAGTCCACGGCGTATATCTCCGGCAGCTTCCGGGGATTGTTCGCCAGCATCCTGTTCAGAAGGTTCCGGTCCGGGAAGTCGCACTTCTTCAGATACGGCCTGTTCCAGTTCTCTATGAGCTCCATGAGGGCCTCCAGGCCGCGGTCGTAGAACAGGGCCGCGACGACGGCTCCCACGGTGGAGTCCCTCGACATGACCGCGATGTTACATCCTCTGACCGCGAAGTCGCTGCCGTTGAAAGACACCGACACGCCATTCCCGTTCCTCACGAGGTCCAGGCACTGGAAGTCGGTGTCCTCCCCGCCTATATACATGGTGCTGTCGAGGTCTATTCCGGTGCGCTTCCTGATGTCCAGGAGCTGGTAGGCCTTCTTGTGGGATGTCACCGGCGACACGGATTCCAGCGACCCCATGGCCGGCAGTTCGGCCATGCGCTTCTGGAGGATGTCGTCCATCTTCCTGAGGATCGCCACGTCCTGCATGTCGACGTCCATGGGCACATTGAGCTCGTAGATGGTCTTCGGTATCTTCAGCGCGGAGATCTCGGAGCCCATCTCGCGTATCTTCCTGGCCTCCGCTCTGCCGTAGTTCATGCTGTCCAGATCCATATCCGAGCAGTAGACCTCGCAGGCGGGGTCCCCCAGCATCTCGGACACGGTCATCCACCCGTGCCTGTACAGGGACGTGGTGACGAACGTGGGCAGCATCCGGGATATGTATCCGAACGATTCGACCGCGCCCGGCATGATGTCGAACGTCTCGGCGTAAGCCTTGTGGACGAGGTGGTCGGTGGCGCCGTTGGCCTTCAGGAACGGGACGACCCATTTCATGGTGCTCCCCGCGCTGGCATCCTCTCTGCCGAGGACGTACGCCGTCAGCGCATCGTACCTCTCTATCACGTCGTACATGTGGGCGCCGTTGCGGATGAACCTGGCGCATACATCCCTCAAGGGATGGTTCTTGAGTATGAACCCGCTCAGATTGGAGACGAGTATCCTGTCCGGGAACAGGCCCAGCTCCTCGGCGGGGTCGTATTCGCCCGGCATCGCTGGGCCTCCAGGGACCCGTCCACCAGGTCGGTGAGGTCGTACGCCCCGTCCAGCACCCTACCGCCGGCCACGGGCCTCTTCCCCTCGATCCTCACGCGTCCGTCGGCGAATGCGGACACGGTCTCGCATATCAGGGGGAGCTCCCTCATCGCGCCGTCCTCGCGGATTTTCCTGAACAGGGGCAGGTCGGTGCGCGCGTCCCTTCTGAGGTCCTCCAGAGTGCAGGTCTCCAGCCTTCTGTCCAGATCATCCCAGAGTTCGTCGTATCCGGGTCCGCGTATGGGGAATCCGCAGTAGGTTATGGCGGCGCCTCTGTCCCATTCCTCGGTGCACACGTGCATCACAGCGCCCTGTCTGTCCGCACGCCGCTCGATGAGCTGCCAGATGACCTCCTGCCACGTGCCCTTGGGGCCGTCCGGCAGCGCCGGGTGGAGATTCAGCATATCGAATGCGTCGCACGTCTCGTCGTCCATCCACAGCATGTATCCGGCCAGGATGCCCAGGTCGAACGGATGCGGGGACACGGCCCCGCGGAGGGCCCTGCCGTACTCCGTGCGCCACGCGGCCTCATCCTTTTCACGGAGATCCGGCATGAACTCCTTCCAGGACAGCTTCACCAGAGGGATTCCGTAGCCTTCGACCATATCGAAGAACATCTCCCTCTGCTCCTTTTTGGGATTCTCGGCCTCATCGTTGCTCCAGTTGCAGAAGACGAACGAGATCTCGACGTCAAGCTCCCCTGCGAGCTTGCGGTCCATTACCGATTTCAGAAGATTGCGGGATCCCGGACCCCTTCCCGTGGAGAACCAGCCGAGTCTGAGCATGATGTCGGGTGATTGCAGGCCTTCTTCTATAATATTATCAT
This sequence comes from uncultured Methanomassiliicoccales archaeon, assembly GCA_964445265.1. Lineage (GTDB taxonomy): Archaea > Thermoplasmatota > Thermoplasmata > Methanomassiliicoccales > Methanomethylophilaceae > Methanoprimaticola. The sequence continues at coordinate 13,657 of CAYUPU010000013.1, read as the reverse complement.
CAAGGGCCGTCGCACATCGAACAGGACGGTGACGGACGGCTCATCCCTGTCGATCTCCATCATGTGGTACGTGACGGCCTTGATCTCCGACCTGACTCTGTGCCTGGTGCGGTCCAGTCTCTCTCCTGCGGCCCTGCATACGACGTCGTCCCCGTCGAACGATACCTCGAACTCCTTGAGCACGAGGCCCTCCCCGTCCTCCAGGTACAGCATCTCCGAGAGGAGAGAGAACAGCCTGTCCTCATCGTCTATTCCCGATACCCTGATCTCCACTGTCTCGGATGCGCCGACATCCGACAGGTCCACGGTCTGATCGAACAGGGCGTACGCGGCGTTGGCGAAGCATTCAGCCAGAGTTCCGCCGAACGCTCTCACCATCATGTCTGCCGTGTGGTCGACGAGGATGTACCTGTCCATGCGCTCCGGATGCGCGGCGCATGTTCATTTCCATTGCGGCTCCCGTACGGGTCCCGCTATGGTAAATAGAACAACCGCCGATTCAGAGCCGGTGCGGTTCCGGGAGGGCGGCCGTACGCATATCCGATCCGCTCGTCATATTCGGATAATATATGCTACATGGCTCATTAGACGGCATAATTATTCATTTAATCATAATTTATCCATTTCCTACGGAAATAGTAGGATTTATATAGAGTCCATCCATTCCAAAATTCAGACATCACGAGGTGATCTACATGGCAAACGAGAACATCCCTACAGGACCGCTCAATGAGAGGAAGCAGAGATTCGAGACGCTCCAGCTGCACGTGGGGCAGGAGCAGCCCGACCCCGTCACCGATGCGAGGGCGGTGCCGATCTACCTGACCACGTCCTACGTGTTCCACAACTCCCAGCACGCCGCGGACCGCTTCAGCCTCAAGGATTCCGGAAACATCTACGGGCGTCTGACCAACACGACCCAGGAGGTCTTCGAGAAGAGGATCACCGCCCTCGAGGGCGGGTCCGCGTCCCTGGCCGTGGCATCCGGTGCGGCGGCCATCACCTACGCCATCCTGAACATCGTCAGGGCCGGGGACAACATCGTCTCCTCCAACACGATCTACGGAGGGACGTACAATCTCTTCGAGCACACCCTCGCCGGCTACGGCGTCACCACGAGGTTCGTGGATCCGGACGACTACGATGCATACGAGAGGAGCATAGACGAGAACACCAAGGCCATATTCATCGAGACCCTGGGCAATCCCAACTCCAACATCATCGACTTCGACAGGATATCGGCCATCGCGCACGGTCACGGAATCCCCCTGATCGTGGACAACACGTTCGCGACCCCCTATCTTTTCAGACCCCTCGAGCATGGTGCGGACGTCGTCGTCGAGTCCGCCACCAAGTTCATCGGAGGCCACGGGACGGTCCTCGGCGGGACCATCACCGAGGGCGACAAGTTCGACTGGGGCAACGGCAAGTTCCCCGGTCTGTCCGAGCCCGATCCCTCCTACCACGGCATCAGCTTCTGGAAGGCTCTGGGCCATGCGGCGTTCACCACCAGGATCAGGGCGATCCTCCTGCGCGACACCGGCGCCGCCATCTCGCCCGTGACGGCCTTCGTGCTGCTCCAGGGGCTCGAGACTCTGTCCCTCCGTGTCGACAGGCATGTGGAGAACACCCTGAAGGTCATCGACTTCCTCAAGTCCAGCCCCAAGGTCAGGCGCGTCAGCCATCCGTCCCTGCCCGATCATCCGAGCCACGCTCTGTACCGGAGGTACTTCCCCGAAGGAGCCGCGTCCATATTCACGATCGAGATCAACGGCGACCAGGAGAAGACTCTGAAGTTCATCGACAGCCTCCAGCTGTTCTCGCTCCTGGCCAACGTGGCCGATGTCAAGTCCCTGGTCATCCATCCTGCAACGACCACGCATTCCCAGCTCACCGAGGAGGAGCTTCGCGGCACAGGCATCACCCCGTCCACGGTCAGGCTCTCCATCGGGACCGAGGCGGTCGAGGACATCATAGCAGATCTCCAGCAGGCGCTGGACAAGATCTGATGCCGGTCCGACCGGGGTCTCCCCCGGCCGGCGGAGGCGCCACATGACCGACGGAATCTATCTGGACAATGCGGCGACAACCCGCATGAGCGGAGAGGTCCTGGACGCGATGCTCCCGTATCTGAGGGGCGAGTTCGGGAATCCCGAGAGCCGGCACGCCGTCGGTCGTGCCGCGGCTTCCGCCGTGGAGACTGCCAGGACGAAGGTGTCCCGTCTCATCGGGGCGCGCCCTGATGAGATCTATCTGACCTCCGGCGGAGCGGAGTCAGACACCTGGGCGCTCAGATCGCTGATGCTCGGACCGCGCGCCAGGGGGCGCCATCTCATAGTGTCCTCTGTGGAGCATCACGCAGTCCTCAACGCCGCCGAGTATCTCAAGGGGTTCGGAGTGGAGGTCACCGTCCTGCCTGTGGACAGCCGCGGCATGGTGGATCCCGACATCGTGGAGCGTTCCATTCGCCCTGATACGGGTCTGATATCAGTCATGACCGCGAACAACGAGGTCGGGACCATTGAGCCCATAAGGGAGATAGGTGAGGTGGCGGCGGAGAACGGGGTGCTCTTCCACACGGATGCCGTCCAGGCCTGCGGGCACATGCTCGTGGATGTGGACGACCTGAACGTGGACCTCCTCAGTGCCAGCGCCCACAAGTTCGGCGGCCCTAAGGGCACGGGGTTCCTCTATGTGAAGAGGGGCCTCTCCATCGACCCCCTTGTGAACGGCGGATCCCAGGAGCGCGGGATCAGGGGCGGGACCACCAATGTGGCCGGGGCCGTGGGGATGGGCAAGGCGGCGGAGATATCCATGAGGGACCCCGCCGCCAGGGCGACGCAACTGACCGCCCTGAGGAACCGTCTCGTGGAGGATGTGCTGGCAATACCGGGGGCGTCGCTCACCGGGCACCCTGTGAAGCGTCTCCCGGGACACGCGAGCTTCGTCATCGCCGGGGTGAGCGGCGACGCCTTGACGTCGGCGTTGAGCAGGAGGGGCGTATACGCGTCCTCCGTATCGGCGTGCGCCGCAGGCGAGACGCATGTGCTGGCCGCTATGGGGTACAGCAGCGAGAAGGCGCTGGGCGCGTTGAGGCTGACGCTGTCCGAGGATCTCCGCGAGGAGGATCTGGACCGCGCGGCCGGCATAATCGGGGAGGAGGTCGCCAAGCTCAGGGACCTGTCTCCGAGGATGCCGTCGGACGGATGGGGTCGCAGGACCCTGTAAACCCTTCGCATCTGCCGGCTCCAAGACAGGCCGGCGGATGAAGTATACGCAAGGAGATGCAGAATATGGTAGTATACACGAACGTCACGCAGCTGGTAGGACACACCCCTCTCCTGGAACTGACGAAGCTGGAGAAGAAGTACGATCTCAAGGCGAGGCTCGTCGTCAAGCTGGAGCTCTTCAACCCCGCCGGAAGCGTCAAGGACAGGATAGCCAAGGGGATGATCGAGGCGGCCGAGAAGCAGGGCCTCCTGCATCCCGACTCCGTCATAATAGAGCCGACATCCGGGAACACCGGGATCGGACTGGCATCAGTCGCGGCCGCCAAGGGGTACAGGATCATCCTCACGATGCCCGACACCATGAGCGTCGAGCGCAGGAACATCCTCAAGGCGTACGGTGCAGAGCTCGTCCTCACGGAGGGCGCAAAGGGCATGAAGGGAGCGATCGCCAAGGCCGACGAGCTCGCCAGGGACACCCCGCACAGCTTCATCCCCGGACAGTTCATCAACAAGATCAATCCGATAGTGCACCAGTCGACAACCGGTCCGGAGATATGGGTCGATACGGAGGGGGATGTGGGCGCCTTCGTCGCAGGCATCGGGACCGGCGGGACCATAACCGGCGTCGGACACTTCCTCAAGTCCATGAATCCCGGTATCAGGGTGTTCGCGGTCGAGCCCGCGGGATCTCCCGTTCTGAGCGAGGGGCACGGCGGATCGCACAAGATCCAGGGCATCGGGGCCGGATTCGTGCCGGACGTGCTGGATACGAAGGTCTACGACGAGATCATCGACGTTCAGGACGAGGATGCGTTCGAACTCGGACGTGAGATCGCGAGGACCGAGGGCGTTCTCGTGGGAATATCGTCCGGAGCGGCGATCTGGGCGGCCATCCAGGTGGCCAAGAGGCCCGAGTTCGAGGGCAAGACGGTCGTCGCCCTCCTGGCCGACACCGGCGAGAGGTACCTCTCTTCCGCGATGTTCAACTACCGATGCCGAACGTGCGGGGCGGCCCTCCGCCGTCCCGCCCTAAACATGCAGGTCCCGTCGGATCCCGGCACCCATGTCGATCTCGACGGCCCTCCGCCTCCTGCTCTCGTCCAGGAGGTCCTGCAGCGTGGTCCCGTCCACCACATCCAGGATGGCTGAGTTGAGCCTCTCCCAGAGGATCAGCGTGACGCAGTCGCCGGAGCGGGGGCACGGCTCCTCGGATGTCAGGCACGGCACGGGTGCCAGCTGCCCTTCGGTGGCTCTCAGCACCTCGCCGACGGCGATGTCCCCAGGGCCCCTGGCCAGGAGGTACCCACCCTTCGCGCCGCGGACGCTGGACAGGAGCCCTGCGCGGGTCAGTGCTGTGCCGATCTGCTCCATGTACCTGAACGATATGCCCTGGCGCTCTGACACGTCCTTGAAGCTCACAGGGGTCGTGCCGTCGCCGTTCTCGACGATATCCAGCATTATGCGCAGGGCATAGCGGCCTCTGGTGGATACCTTCATGGATGAGCCAGGTGCATTCTCCGATTTGAACATGTCCTCGGAGTCGGGGAGACTCAATGTTAATATCCGATGCACCGGTGACGCGTCCATGAGTCGCGAATCCGTCCGGATAGCCGTGAACGGTGAGGATTGCGAGTTCCCCTATGGGACCGCTGTATCCGATATCCTGGAATCCAAGGGCTACGATCCGACCCGCGTGGCTGTCGAGATCGACGGCGCCGTCTGTCCGAGGGCGGAGATGCCCGTCAGGCGCATCAGGGGCGGGGAGCGCATGGAGATCGTGTCCTTCGTGGGAGGGGGACGATGCGGGACGATCTGATCCTGGGGGGCCGGCGCTTCACCTCGCGCTTCATCCTCGGTTCTGGGAAGTTCTCTCTCGACATGACACGCAGGGTGATCGAGGAGGGCGGGGTCCAGATGGCCACGCTGGCCGTCAGGCGCGCCGAGGCAGGCGGAGAGGGCAATGTCCTGGACAGCATGCCGGACGGCGTCACTCTGCTCCCCAACACATCGGGTGCGAGGAGCGCGGAGGAGGCGGTGAGGATAGCCAGGCTCGCAAGGGAGCTGGGCTGCGGGGATTTCGTCAAGATAGAGATCGTCCGTGATTCCAAGTACCTCCTGCCGGACAACGCCGAGACCGCGAGGGCGGTCGGCATGCTGGTCGACGAGGGCTTCATCCCGATGCCGTACATGATGCCGGACCTGACCGCTGCAAGGGACATGCAGGATGCGGGGGCCGCAGCCGTCATGCCCCTCGGCGCTCCGATAGGCTCCAACAGAGGCCTTCTCACGAGGGATTTCATAAGGATCATGGTCGAGGAGCTGGACGTGCCCGTCATAGTCGATGCCGGCATAGGCAGGCCGTCCCAGGCCTGCGAGGCGATGGAACTGGGATGCGCCGCGGTCATGGCCAACACGGCCATCGCGACCGCCCGCGACGTACCCGCCATGGCCAGGGCATTCAGGATGGCCATCGAGGCAGGCCGCACGGCGTACCTCGCCGGTGCGGGCAGGGTACTGGAGGGGCGTGCCGAGGCATCGAGTCCGCTGACCGGTTTCCTGGAGGGGAGATGAGGCCGTTCCTGCCCGGCATGCAGACCATAGACTCCGATATAGCGGACATCATAGAGGACGCCAGGAGAACGTTCGACCCGTCGGTGTACACGGAGGGCGATGTCCGTCGCGCGATCCGCTCGGAGCCGTCGGCGGAGGGATTCGCGGCGCTCCTGTCGCCCGCTGCCGAGCCCCTGCTCGAGGAGATGGCGGTCCGTGCGAGGGAGATCACCAGGCGTCATTTCGGGAATTCCGTTTGCATGTTCACTCCGCTGTACGTCTCCAACCACTGCAGCAATCTGTGCGTCTACTGCGGATTCAATCGCGACAACAGGATCGGGCGTCTGCATCTGAGTCCGGATCAGGTTGTCGCGGAGCTCGATGCCATAAGATCCACAGGCCTCCAGGACATCCTCATCCTGACAGGGGAGTCCAGGGGCGTGTCCACGGTCGGCTACGTGTGCGACTGCGTGCGCCTCGCCGCAGAGCGGTTCGAGACAGTCGGCATCGAGGTCTATCCGATGAACTCCGACGACTATGCGCGGGTGCACGAGGCCGGGGCCGACTACGTGACCGTGTTCCAGGAGACGTACGATCCCGTTCGCTACGGCGAGCTCCATCTGGCCGGCCCGAAGTCGGTGTTCAGGTACAGGCTCGAGGCGCAGGAGCGTGCCCTCATGGGCGGCATGAGAGGGGTGGCCTTCGGCGCCCTGCTGGGTCTGGGGGACTTCAGGTCGGACGCCTTCTGCTGCGGCCTGCATGCCAGCCTGGTGCAGAGGAGGTACCCCCATGCGGAGATATCGATGTCTCTGCCGAGGCTGAGGCCCGCCCCCAACATGCCCATGCAGGTCCCCGGCGTCTCGGAGGCCCAGCTGCTCCAGGCGTCCCTGGCGTACAGGATGTTCCTGCCCTACGCGGGACAGACGATATCGACGCGCGAGAGGCCCGGCTTCCGGGACGGGATAGCCGGCATATCGGCCACGAGGATCTCCGCCGGCGTCAGCGTCGGCATCGGAGAGCACAGCCGGACGGGCCACGGCGACGGGCAGTTCGCGATATCGGATCCCAGGGGGGTGGACGAGGTGGCCTCCGCTCTGCGCGACAGGGGGATGCAGCCCGTCATGGCCGACTATGTCCGTACGGGGATGAGGCCGTGATAGCGGTCACATGTCGCGGGATGTGCCGGGAGCCGTTCCTGGAGCGCATCGCCGCGCTGGCGTCCGCCGGCCCCGAGCTCATCATCCTGAGGGAGAAGGATCTTCCGGATGACGAGTACGAGCAGCTCGCCAGGAGGTGCGCCGTTATATGCGGGGTCCACAACGTCCCGTTCGCGGTCCACTCGAGGGCGGATGTCGCCCGCAGGGCCGGCGTTACGAGGATCCATCTCACCATGGACGGGTTGAGGAGGGCGGACGTATCCGGATTCAGGCTGGTCGGGGCCTCCGTGCATTCCGTCGAGGAGGCGCTGGAGGCCCAGGGCCTGGGGGCGCACTATCTGACGGCCGGGAACGTCTTCGAGACATCCTGCAAGCCCGGGGCCCCGGCGAGGGGCACGGGTTTCCTGGAGGAGGTGTGCCGCGCCATGGATCTCCCGGTGTACGCGATAGGCGGTGTGACGCCGGACAACTATGATGAAACGGTTTGGGCGGGGGCGGCCGGCGCTGCGACCATGTCGCTGTCGATGACCGCCGACCCGCAGGAGCTCACGGCTTCGATGAGGCCGCCGGTCGGCTCATGGGGGGTCCTTTCGAGGCGATCGGCCTCATCCCAACGCTGTCTCCGCGCCTCAGCACGCTCATCTCATCTGGATCCATCCCGCTGAGACCGAGCGTCTCCGGCGGATGCTCGTCCACCACCCTCAGCACCGCATCCGCCGATGCATCCGCATCCGCCGGTGTGCCGAGCAGGGTCCCGCATATGCGGGCCAGCAGGACCAGGTCGTTGCGGATCCCGGTGCGAGGGGCGTTGCAGTACCGGGTGAGCATCCCGGCCATGGCGCCGTTGCATGCGCACAGGACCGAGACGATCCCGTCGCTGTCGAACTCGAGGCCGCTGGCGCTCAGGTCCCGGGTCAACCAGGCCCGCTGGATCTCCAGTCCGGACTCCATGGTCTTGGACGACGAGTACGCCACGCACATCAGGCGGGCGAACCGGGGGCTGTAGGATGCCAGCGTCAGGATCTCCGCCGACGGGAAGAGGATGTACTCCCCCCGATCGGGGCATCCGAGGAGCCGCCTGGCCTCGTCGTTCAGGATCCCGGCGTTCTTCATGGCGATCTCGCAGACTATGTCCTCCTTGTCCCGGAAGATGTTGTAGATGCTCCCGATGTGGATTCCGGATTCCAGGGAGATGTCCGCCATCGTCGTCTCCTTGTAGCCCTTCTCGACGAACAGTCTCGTCGCCACGCGTATCACGGCGCTCTGCACATCGGCCCTCTGCTGGCTCCGGGTTTTCGCCATCGGGTTCCGGCCTCGCTCTGGTCTCTCTTCTCGGGAGCCGGCTTCTCCCTCTCCGGCACCTGGTATTCGTCCACGGCCTTGGACGCATCGGGGGCGGTGTATCCGGGGCGCATCGACAGGCAGCCCTTGGGACACTTGTCGCAGCAGTATCCGCACTGGACGCACTGCATCCTCTCGATGGCGACGGTCCTCGTCGTCTTGTCGGCGCGTATGGCTCCTGCGGGACAGCTCCTGCCGCAGATGTTGCACAGTATGCAGTCCCCGTCGTCGAACTCCAGATGGCCCCTGCTGGCGTCCGGGTACTTCCTGGGCTCCGCGGGGTAGCCTATGGTCGCCGGTCTGCTGAACAGGTTCCTCAGCAGCCTTCCGCCCATCTTCATTATGCCCATGCTATCAGCGCTCCGTGCAGCTGATGCAGGGATCGATGGTGATTACCTCCATCGACACGTCCTGCAGGCCGCAGCCCTGCAGCATCCTGACCATGGCCGGGATGTTGATGTTCGTCGGGGTCCTGACCCTGGCGCGGGAGAGGTTCTTGGTGCCGTTCCCCTGTACGTAGTAGAACGCCTCTCCGCGAGGCTGCTCGATCCTGAACGCGTACTCGCCTTCCGGCGGATTGCCCTTGACCGGCACGGCGAAATCCCCCTCGGGGAGATCCGCCAGGCCCTTCTTGGCCATCTCCAGGGACTGGATCGTCTCGTCCACGCGGACCAGGCATCTGGCCAGACAGTCCCCCTCGTCGCGGAGGACGGGCTCGAACCCCATGGCCCTGTAGTAGTCGTCGCGCGTCCTGATGTCGTTGTTGACGCCGGACCCCCTGGCCGTCGGACCCACTCCGCAGAGGTCCACCATGTCCTCTTTGGAGATGTATCCGGTGCCGCGGAGACGGTTGCGGACGGACGAGTCCTTGAAGAACACGTCCGTGATGCCCTTGAACTCTCTTTCTATGGTGTCGAGTTCGCCTATGATGCGTCTCGCTTCCTCCGGAGGTATGTCCTTGACGACCCCTCCGATCCTGCAGTACGAGATTATGACCCTGCCGCCGGTGACGGACTCGAACACGTCCAGGATCCGCTCTCTGATCCTCCAGCACTGCATGAACAGGCTGTCGAATCCCAGGCCGTCGGCCAGCAGGCCCAGCCAGAGTAGGTGGCTGTGAACCCTGGACATCTCGTGGAAGACCCTTCTCAGGATCTCCGCCCTGTCGGGCAGCCGGATGCCCATCAGCCCTTCCACGGCTCCGCAGTAGCCCCAGCCGTGGCCGAAGCTGCAGATGCCGCATACGCGCTCCATCACGTAGGTCATCTGATGGTAGTCGCGCTGCTCGACGAGCTTCTCCAGCCCGCGGTGCACGTACCCTATGGACGGCACCGCGCGGACGACGGTCTCGTCCTCGAGCTCCAGGTCCAGATGGACCGGTTCGGGCAGGGCGGGATGCTGGGGTCCGAACGGCACTATCGTTCTCTTGCCCATCGTCGGGCCTCCTTCCACGGGTAGGGGGTGCCGGTCCTGAAGAACGTCCCCTTGTAGTCCATCTCCATGCCATCGAACTCCACGCCGAACAGATCGTGGACCTCGTTTTCGTACACGAACGCCGCCCAGTACGACGGCGTGATGCTGCCCACGCCCGTGCCGGACGGCACGGTCGCCCTCAGATTCAGGAGGGAGAAGTCCTTGTCGAAGCTGTAGATGAGCCCCGTGCCGCCCGTCTGCGGCACGCCGCATATCTGGACCATGCGCCATCCCTCCCTCTTCAGTTCCGCGGCCCTCTCCGGGACCGCCTCGACGGCGAGGTCCTCGAACCGCTGCTCCTGTGTCATTCCTCCGCCTCCTTCTCCATGCGGGCGCGCTTCTCCTCCAGGACGGCGACGCCCTTCACTATGCCGTCTATTATGGATTCCGGGCGGGCGGCGCATCCCGGGACGTAGACGTCCACCGGGATGACCTTGTCCACGCCGCCTACTATGTTGTAGCACTCGCGGAACACCCCGCCGCCGCAGGCGCAGATGCCCACGGCTACGACGACCTTCGGCTCCGCCATCTGGTCGTACAGGCGTCTTATGACGCCCCTGTTCTGCTCGTTCACCGCCCCTGTCACCAGGAATATGTCCGCCTGCTTCGGGTCGCCCGTGTTGATGACGCCGAACCTCTCGGCATCGTACACCGGCGTGAGGCAGGCCAGGACCTCTATGTCGCACCCGTTGCAGCTGGAGCCGTCGTAGTGCATTATCCACGGGGATCTAGATGTCGCCGTCATGCTATCACCAGTAGGGCGGCTATGTTCCCGAGTCCGAGGATCAGGGACACGGCCCATCCGAATTTCATGGCCGACTGCCACTTCATGCGGGCGAACCCGTTGTCGATCCATATCTCCAGCACCCAGACGAGGAGGGCCGCGATCAGCCCCAGCAGCGCTCCGGTCCATGTGCCGTCCGCGAGGAACAGGGCCACCATGCCGAGGATCATGACGCTCTCGAACCAATGGCTCACCTCCAGGGCGGCATAGGTCCTTCCGGAGAACTCCGTGGGCAGTCCGCGGACCAGGTCCTGGTGGGCGTGATGGGACATGCTCAGGTCGAACGGGGACTTCCTCAGCTTTATCGTCAGAGCCATCAGGAACGCGACGAATATCCCGAGCATCGGGACGATCATCATCTCCCCGTTCTCCGCTATGCCGAGCACCGAGAACGTGCCTCCGTCGGTCCCGCCGGTCGCCAGGTAGTATCCGACGGCCATTATCAGCACAATGGGCTCGAACGCCATCGCGGCATAGGCCTCCCTCTGCGCCCCGATCTGCGCGAACGGGGATCCGGTGCAGTATGCGGCCAGCACGAGGAACGTCTCCGCCAGCGAGAGCGTGAACAGCACCAGCAGCAGGTCCATCCCGCTGAAGAACAGCGCCCCTGTGATGACGATCCATATGAGATAGCAGGCCACGTAGAAGTCCTGGAACCTGTTCGGGGCGGAGCGTTCCTTGGCCATGAACTTCCTGACATCCAGCATGGGCTGCGTGAGCGGGGGTCCGCGTCTCCCCTGCATCCTGGCGGATATCCTCCTGTCCACGCCGGCCAGGAGCATGCCTATCACAGGCCCCAGGACGACGAACAGGCCTACTCCGATTATCCTGGCGTATGCATCGTCCATCGGTACCACCCTCCGCACGCCATCACGAGGCATACCGCTATCGCCGCGGCGGTCACGGCCTCTCCGATGCGGCTGATCCTCTTCTCGCCGAACCATCCCTGCATGTACCAGTTCCTCAGGGTCACGCTCACGTCGGCGCCCATGGACCCCTCGTATCCGGCCGCAGTGGGCTCGGTACCGGAGAGGTAGACGGGCGTTTTCGGATCGGCGCCTCTGCCGAAGAAGGGCAGGAAGAGCATAAGCAGGAATGCGATCATCGCGAGAAGGATGATCTCGTTGGATCCGTCCAGGAGGGTAAGCGACGGCAGGACGCCGTACGCCGTCCCCACCCAGGGCTCGATCATATGCTCGGACATGAGCGGATAGCAGAAGCAGACGCCCACGGTCATGGCGACGAGGATTCCGAGCACGGTCCACTCCTGGGGTCTGACGGTTCCTTCGATGTTCTCCGTTCCGCGGGCGGAGCAGGACAGCTTGCCGAGCCACTTTGTCCAGTAGAATCCTGTTACGGCGCTGCCGAAAGCGACGCATCCGATGAGGAGGAGCGACATCGGGTTGGACGGGTCCACGAACGACGTGAGCGCCGCCCACTTGGACACCAGCATGCCCAGGGGTGCGAGGAACATGGCCGCTATGCCGACCATCATTATCATCGCGAGCCTCGGCATGCGTTCGAACAGCAGGTCCATGTCCTCGATGTTCCTGCTGCCGATGTGATGCTCCGCCGTTCCCACGCAGAGGAACAGCATGGACTTGGTTATGGCATGGAACACCGTGAGCATTACCCCTGCCCAGGCCGCTTCCGGAGTTCCGACCCCCGCGCATGCGACGATCAGGCCCAGATTGGCTATGGTGGAGTACGCGAGCACGCGCTTCGCATTGCTCTGGGAGACCGCGGCCATGGATGCGAGCAGGAACGTGATGCCGCCGACGGCCATGACCATGTCCCCTCCGATGTTCCCGTGAAGAAGAGGGGAGAGCTTCAGCAGCATGAAAACGCCCGCCTTGACCATGGTGGACGAGTGCAGGAGGGCGGATGTGGGGGTGGGGGCGACCATCGCACCCAGGAGCCACGTGTGGAACGGCATCTGGGCGGACTTGACTATTCCCGCCAGGGCCAGCAGCATGACGGCCGCCAGCATCCATTTCGCGCCCTCGATGCCCGGGGCCGCGAGGAGCTGGGCCAGTGACAGGATGCCGTACTGATCCGCCAGCAGGATGAGGGCGGATACGAACGCGATCCCTCCGATGAGATTCAGGATCAGCTGGCGGAAGGAATTGTTCACCGCCTCCTCGGTTCTCGTGTATCCTATAAGCGCGAAGGAGCACAGGGTCGTGATCTCCCAGAAGAAGAACATCCATACCATGTTGTTCGAGAACACGATCCCGAACATCGCGCTGAGGAAAACGAACAGGAGGAAGAAGAACCATGGTCTCCGGTCCCTGCCGGCATCGTGCGCCTGGAAGTCGCGCATGTATCCGACGGCGTACACGCAGATCAGGCTCCCGATGATGCCTATTATGAGCATCATGATTACCCCCAGATCATCGATGTACAGCCCGTTCTCGACCTCGATGTCTTCCTTGAAGACGAACTCGAAGGCCACTGAAAGGACCAGCTGGATCAGCCCCAGCACCGATGCCGCGTATTTCTTGTATCTCACACCGAGATAGATGACGACCAGGCCGAGCACCGCTTCTACCGCGAACATCGCCAGATCGATCATCTCGCTAGACAGCTCGAACGACTCCGGGGAACCCAGATGGTTCCATGCGGCGTAGACCGACGCGATCATAATGACCGCGGCGCCCGCCTCGGAGACGATGCCTCTGATCTTGTCGTTCCTCGTCACCAGCAGCATGCAGGCGATGATGAACGGGAAGATCATCAGGAACAGCAAATCCTCCACGATTCGACCTCCCATTTATCTTGAATATATTCAAGATAATTTGAGCACACTCTGTGATTATATAATGATTCGTACGGAACATCCGTGCGATATCGAAAATGGGACCTATTCTTGTTGAATTATGGATCGCAAGCGATTGATGCTAGGTCGTCATCGGCCGGATGGGACGGAATCAACAGGTGGGCCTGCCCGGATTTGAACCGGAATCGACGGCTCCCAAAGCCGCAAGTATAACCAAGTTAGCCCACAGGCCCACATCCCTCCATCGTGGTCGCGCTGATAAATGTTCGGGACGAGGTCCGCGCATCGTCTTTGTGAATCCAGTGAGCCCTTGGAGGCTAGGGGAACGCCGGAATCGGGGGTC
>CAYUPU010000012.1:0-29090 GCA_964445265.1 uncultured Methanomassiliicoccales archaeon | reverse complement strand
GACCCCCGATTCCGGCGTTCCCCTAGCCTCCAAGGGCTCACTGGATTCACAATGAGTACACGGTTGGTTTTATAGGTATATTTTTATACGAGAACAAACACAAGGATATGCAAAGGTGGTACCAATGAAACTACTCTGGCGCCTCAGAACGGCCGCGATGTTCGCCATGATGACCCTGATCCTGGTGGCTCTGGGAACGGTCGTCGGCTACATCTTCCACGATTGGATGATGGGTCTCGTCGTCATGCTGGCTGTGTCGATCGGGTTCAATCTGTTCTCGTACTTCTTCTCGAAGAGCATGGCCCTGAAGGCCAACAAGGTCCATCTGGTGACCTACGACGAGGAGCCGAGGCTGTACGGCATGGTTCAGAGCCTTGCCGACAGGGCCGGATTGCCCATGCCCGAGGTGGGGGTGTCGGAGGTCAACATGCCCAATGCGTTCGCCACCGGGAGGAATCCGCGCAACGCCGCCGTCGTGGCCACGAGGCCTCTCCTCAACATGCTCACCGACGAGGAGCTCGAGGGCGTCCTCGCCCATGAGCTGTCCCATGTGAAGAACAGGGACATTCTGGTGATGTCCGTGGCATCCACCATGTCGTCCCTAATCACCTATGTAGCCAGGATGGCGGTGTGGTCGGCCATGTTCAGCGACGAGAGGAACGGCGCCGGATTGGCGATCGCCCTCCTTGCCGACATAACGATGCCGATCGCTGCCATGCTGGTGCAGCTCGGGGTCTCCAGGAACAGGGAGTATCTGGCGGACGAGTCCGGTGCAAGGCTCACTGGGAAGCCCATGGCTCTCGCCAGCGCGCTCGTCAGGATCGAGAGTGGGTGTTCGTCCAAGGCCAACGATTATACCAACACGAACTACGAGAGCGTTTGGATCGGCCCGCCCTTCGGCAAGAAGAGCATCCGCGGCATCGCCAGCCTGTTCAGGACCCATCCCGCAACAGAGGACAGGATCGAGAGGCTCGGGGCCCTCGACAGGGAGCTCAACGGCGGTTACCGATCTCCGCGATTCTGTAGTTCAGCATGGCCGCCCGGTCCTCGTCCGACCGCGAGGTTGAGCAGCCAGTATATATGGCGGCAGTAGACGTACGCCCTGCCGCCGTCCTGCCAGAGGACGCCGGTACGGGCGGTGCGTCCGCGACGGGCATGGGCCGCCGTCCCACATCCTGCGGCACAGCAGCATGCCCAGCACGGCAGGGGCCACGTCCGCCGCCGTTCCGAGGAGGAGGTCCCGGGGATCTGTCCCATGCGATCGGTTGACGGGCTCCCACTTGGAGAGCTCGTTCACCTTCGACAGGGTGGATCCGCGATCTATCTCCGCCCTGGTCCTGTTCTCCCTCTCATGGACGTCCAGGGACCTGTTGGCCACCTCTACGGCGGCTTCCTTGGGAACGACGATGACGCCGTTCTCGTCACCGATGATCCAGTCGCCGGTGCGCACCCTCTGGCCGCCGACGGTGACCTCTATGCCTATGCCGCCGTAGCCCTTTGGCTCCCCAGCGCACGGGGCGACCGTCCGGGAGAATGCCGGGAATCCCAGATCCCTTATGTCGTCTATGTCGCGCACGGCTCCGTCCACGACGATCCCTTTGACTCCCATGACCATAGCGGAATGGGACGCGAGCTCCCCCCAAACCGCGACGGGCGCGCCGCCCACATCCACGACGAGGACGTCCCCTTCCTTCGCGCGGTCAATGGCCTCCACGGGCTTCGCCCAGTCGCCGTTGGTCGTCTGGACCGTCAGAGCCCTCCCTACCATCCTCTGCCTGTGCTTGAGAGACTGCGGAACGATGCCCGTCATGACCCCCTGTTTGTGGAACGCATCGGAGATGTTGCACGTGGACACTCTGCCGAACGCTTCGAACAGGTCGTCCTCGCCGTATTTGCGGGCCAGGTCGGTGTCGATCCTGGCGCCCTCCATAGCCGCCTTGACGTCGGATGCCGCTCTGCCTATGTCGGCGGTCTTGATGATGCCGCCTCCGACGATTATGTCGGATGCTCCCGCCTCGGCGTATGTCCCGGCGTTCTCGGCGGTGATCCCCCCGGCAACGGCCACGGGTATGGATGTCTCGGAGACTATGCGCCTCAGGACCTCCAGGGGGGGCTCCTCGCCCCTCATCTGGGTGTCTATGCCCATGTGCATGCAGACCATGGCGGCTCCGAGCCTCTCCACCTCCTTCGCGCGTTCCGCGCGGTCAGGGACGTTGATGAGATCGACCATGATCTCCGCGCCGTACTTCCTGCCGGCCATGACAGCCTCCTCCACCGTGGCGTCGTCGGCGAGCCCCAGGACGGTGACCACGTCCGCTCCGGCCTTGGCCATTATCTCGACCTCAAAGGAGCCGGTGTCCATGGTCTTCGTGTCTGCTATGATCCGCCGTCCAGGGAACTCCCTGCGCAGTACACGGACCGCTTCGGCGCCTTCGCTCTTGATCAGAGGGGTGCCGACCTCTATCCAGTCCGCGCCGCCGTCCACCGCCTCATGGGCTATGGCGACGGCCCGGTTCAGCTGCATCAGATCCAATGCGACTTGTAGGGTGGGCATGTCGCTCCGATCGTACGCTCC
This sequence comes from uncultured Methanomassiliicoccales archaeon, assembly GCA_964445265.1. Classification (GTDB taxonomy): domain Archaea; phylum Thermoplasmatota; class Thermoplasmata; order Methanomassiliicoccales; family Methanomethylophilaceae; genus Methanoprimaticola. The sequence continues at coordinate 26,515 of CAYUPU010000012.1, read as the reverse complement.
GTATTAGGCGTTTGTCGAGGCCCCGTTCCCGTCGCAGGGCGTGATAAATACGTCCGCATCCATCCGCCGGGAGAGGTTGGCCATGTACTGTCCCGATTGCGGCGCCGAGGTTCCAGTCGGCGCGAGCCTCTGCCCGACATGCGGGCGTTCGATGGAGTGCCGCGGCCCGGCCCCTCAGGCCGTCGGGCGGACCAGATCGAGGGGTACGGCCGTCCTGCTGTCGCTCCTGTTTCCGGGCCTGGGCGAGATCTACGTCGGCGCGGGAGGCAGGGGCGCGATGATAATGGTGGCTAATCTGGCGTGCTTCTTCCTCGGCATGCTCCTGCTCACGCCGTTCTTGGCATGTCCGGTCCTGTGGCTGTTCTCGATGTACGACTCGTACATTCTGGCGGAGGAGCACAACGAGCGCCTGGTATCGCGCGGGGACGGTACTCCCCCGAGGGGACGATAGCGGCGTCGTTCGCATATATGCCACTCAGCTCGCCCGTCTATCGTCATCGATCGGCTCAGAAAACGATCATCACCGTGGCGTGGCCCTCTATGCGCGGCGAACTGATAACGTTTCCCGCCCGGCACGGCGTCCGTCGTGGAGGGGTTTATCAATTCCTCGCACATGGACGGGGACGTGGCCACCATGTTCAAGAAGAAGAGTTCCCGGCCGAAGGTCCGCATACTGTTCGTGGATCAGAAGAACGATTTTTCCTCCCAGATGGCGGAGTACTTCACCAGGCAGATGTACGACGATCTCTACGAGGCGTACAGCGCCGGGCCGGAGAAGGACATAGTGGACTGCGACATGATATCCTCAATGTACGTCGTCGGGGAGGATATCAGGCGCCAGGTATCCAAGGACTTCAAGGACCGCGATTTCCTGAGGGAGGACGAGGACTACGATTTCGTGGTCTACACCGATGCCCGTACTTTCGAGGAATGGAAGGGCAGGGCCCCGTGGCAGGGGAGGCAGATCCTCGCGCAGATGAGGCAGCGTTCGGATTTCGCCGCGACCGACGACCAGGAGCTCCATGAGGAGTACATCCGCTCCATGAACGAGGTTCGGGGATGGGTGAAGGAGCATCTGGCGGACCCCGACGGTCTGAAGGCCATGGTCGTCGCATGATACCGGTTCTCATCTACGACGAGTGCCAGTGCGATCCGAAGAAGTGCACGGCCAAGAGGATGGTGAAGTTCGGTATGGGGCGCGATGTGCCGCTCAGGTCCATCCCGCGCGGCTCGATAGTCCTCTCCCCGTTCTCCAGGAAGGCCCTGTCCCCCGCGGACAGGGGCCACGCCCGGCGCGGACTCGTCGTGATGGACCTCACCTGGACGAACATCGACGACTTCCCTCGGACCAGGGGTACGGAGGATAGGGCGCTCCCCTATCTCTTGGCGGCGAATCCGATAAACTGGGGTCGTCCGATGGAGCTCAACAGCGCCGAGGCCGTCATGGCATCCCTGTACATCCTCGGCGAGAAGGAGCAGGCGTCGGAGTTCCTGGGAAGGTTCAACTGGGCTCCGGAGTTCATGAGACTGAACGGGAACATGCTGGAGGACTATTCGAAGGCCCGGGACAGTGCTGAGGTAGTCGAGATCCAGAACGAGTATCTCCGCTCCATCCTCGGCGACGATTTCGACGCCGGATCGGAGGGCGGCGCCTCCTGATGTCCGTCGGACCGTTATGCAGCCCTGCGGGCACTCCTCGGTGCATGCGCCGCATCCGATGCATTTCTGATCGTCCACCACGGCCATCGCGCCGCATTCTATCGCCAGTTCAGGGCATACATTGACGCACGCTCCGCACGCCAGGCAGTTGAGCCAGTCCACTTTAGCCGCCATACGGGTCTCCTCCGAAAGAATCCTCTCTATCCATATTAGAATGTTATGGATTGTTGTTTAGGAATAACTAACAAAAGTTCCGATTTCGTTAGTGATGACTAAACAATAGGCATCTCTAAAACGGTTTCCGGCCCCCGGGGAGTACAGTAGAGGAGCGTCTGCGATGATGTTATCAACAGGGGGAGCATGGACCGATCGTATGAGCGGAGACGATCTTCTCGGCATGATTTGGGACGCGATCGGCGACGACGAGGTCACGACCAGCGAAGCCGCGGCGAGGCTCGAAGAGGCGTTCAAGTATCGCTGTCCCGACGATCTCGCGAAGACGTTCATGAAGTACCGCAAGGCGGGGAGGCTGAAGGGGAGGATCTCGTTGGACCGCGGAGGATGGGTATGGTGGGCGGACGATGAGTGCCGCGCAGGGGTGACGCAGCGATGCCGTCGAACTACCAGGACGAGGATATCCAGGTCGCCTGGAACGATGTGTTCTCCAGCGACAAGTACCGCACGCTCATCAACTGCATAGCGGAGAACTACCCGGAGAAGAAGAGCGTCAGGGTGGACTATGCGGACATCACCGCCACGAGCATAGACTTCTCCATGTTCGTCCTCGAGGAGCCAGACCGGTGTCTGGAGATAGCAAGGAAGGTCGCGATGTCTCTCATTCCCACCATCAGCCGCCCGGGGCATCTCATCAACGTCAGGATCTACAATCTCCCCCGCGATGCCAAGGTCGACATCCGCAACCTCAGGGCGGACCACCTTCTGAAACTGGTCGCGGTGGAGGGCCTGGCGAGGAAGGTCACCACCGTGAAGCCCAGGATGACCATGGCGCGCTTCGAGTGCGCCAGATGCGGGTCGGAGATCTGGGTGCCGCAGCCCGGCATGCTCCTCAAGGAGCCCCTCATGTGCAACAACCCGGAAGGCAGTTGCAACAAGCAGGCCACCCGCTTCAACCTGGATGTCAAGGGGTCCGTCTACATCGATACGCAGAAGATCGAGATCCAGGAGAGCCCGGAGGGCCTCAGGGGCGGTGCACAGCCGGAGAGGATCACGGGATATGTCGAGGACGACATCGCCGGAGAGGTCACTGCCGGTAACAGGGTCACCCTGAATGGGATCCTCAGATCGGTGGAGAAGACGGATCGCGACAAGTCGACCGTGTTCGAGACCTATCTCGACGTTATATCCGTGGAGTTCGAGCAGCACGAGTACGATGAGATCATCATCACGGATGACGATGAGAAGAGGATCGTCGAGGTCTCGAAGGATCCGGCGCTCTTCGAGAACATCGTGCGTTCGATCTCGCCGTCCATATACGGTCTGGAGACCGTGAAGCAGGCTATCGCCCTGCAGCTGTTCGGAGGCTGCCATAAGGAGATGGACGACGGCACCGTTATGAGAGGCGATATGCACATCCTGCTGATCGGCGACCCCGGAGTGGCCAAATCGCAGCTCCTGAGGTACATGAGTTCCCTCGCGCCCCGCGGCATATACGCCTCGGGAAAGTCCGCCTCGGCGGCCGGCCTCACCGCCGCCGCGGTCAGGGACGACTTCGGAGACGGTAGGTGGACGCTGGAGGCCGGCGCGCTGGTCCTGGCGGACAAGGGTCTGGCATGCATAGATGAGCTGGACAAGATGACGGACCAGGACCGTTCGTCACTGCACGAGGCCATGGAATCCCAGAGGATCTCCGTCGCCAAGGCCGGCATCACCGCCACCCTGCAGTGCAGGTGCTCTCTGCTCGCAGCGGCGAACCCGAAGTTCGGAAGGTTCCAGGAGGACACATCCATAGCCGATCAGATAGAGCTGCCTCCCGCACTGATGTCCCGTTTCGATCTGATATTCGTTCTTACCGACAAGCCCGACAAGAAGAAGGACACGGCCATCACTGAGCATATTCTGAACGCCCATCGCCGCGGCCAGGTCAGGATGATGCCGGAGGGCGAGGCCGTCAGGGGCGTCGATGTGAAGGACATCCTGGATAGGACGGACAGCATCCGTCCGGTGTACGATCAGGAGTTCCTCAGGAAGTACGTCGCCTACTCCAAGCGCCTGACGCCGGTCATGACCGACGATGCCATGGGGATAATCGAGAGGAGCTTCCTGAGGATCAGGAGCAGCGGAGCTGGCGGATCCGTCCCTATCACGGCCAGGCAGCTGGAGGCCTTCGTCCGTCTGTCCGAGGCGTCGGCCAGGATGCGCCTGAGCGCCACCGTGGATGACATCGACGCGAACCGCGCGGTGGATCTGGTCGAGGACTATCTGGGGAGGATCGCCGGCGACGGCGAGGGCGGATTCGACATAGACAAGGTCGCATCCGGAATCAGCAGCAAGGACCGCAACAAGATTGATGTGGTCCGCTCCATAGTGAAGGAGTACGGCGGGGACGGCCTGACGATGGAGGAGCTGGTCCAGCACGGTTCGAACCAGGGCATCCAGGAGGCGGACGTGATCAGGGCACTGAAGCAGCTCAACGATGCCGGAGAGGTGTTCAGGAACCCGTCCGGCGTGTACAAGAGGGTCTGAGTATGTACATGGTCAAGGTTCACTCGCACGAGCGCGAGAGGATGGTAGCCGCATGCGACGAGGAGCTCCTCGGCACGACGATAGACGGTGGCAGGGTCAGGATAACGGTGAGCGAGGCGTTCTACGGCGGGGAGCCGCTGGACGAGGAGGGCCTGATCCAGAGGCTCGGCATCGCGACGATAATCAATCTCGTGGGCAACGGCGCGGTGGATGTCGCGGTCCGCGAGGGCTTCGTATCCCCCGGCGCCGTTCTTGATGTCGGCGGGGTGAAGCACGCACAGGCGGTGCTGATGTGAACAACTTCTGCGTCAAGTGCGGGAAGGAGTGCGAGGAGTCCCTGGACGGACTCTGCATCGACTGCTGGCTGGACGGTCGCGATATGATCGCGCTGCCACACCACGTGGACCTGCGCGTCTGTGCCAATTGCGGCGAGTTCGACTGCGACGGCAGGTGGGTCAGAAAGGATCTCCTCGTGGCGGTCCAGGATGCCGCCGCCGATGCCGTCATGGTCGTCAGAGGCGCTGCCGTCGCAGGCCTGTCCACAACCGTGAGGGAGCAGGATCCGAGGGTATTCGAGGTGGCGGTCCATGCCGATGTGGACGTCATGGGGTATCCCTCGGGGGGCGACGCGTCCACCATAGTGAGGGTCAAGAACACCGTCTGCAGGCGCTGCTCCAGGCAGCTCGGCAGCTACTACGAGGCCATCCTGCAGGTCAGGACCGCCTCGGGAAAGCTCTCTGATTCCGTCCGCGAGGAGTCCCTCGCGATGATCGAGAATTCCGTCGCCAGGCAGGCCGCGACCAACAGGCAGCTGTTCATAACCAAGATGGAGATCGTCCCGGGCGGAGTGGACGTGTACCTATCATCCATCGCCCTGGGCAAGTCCCTGGCCAAGGAGCTCGCCGATGCGTTCTGCGCCGAGACCAAGGAGTCCCCCAAGCTGGTCGGGCAGACGGACGACGGGCAGGACCTCTACCGCCTGACGTATCTGGCGAGGCTCCCCGACTACCGCCCGGGGGACGTGGTCTCGTTCCAGGGCAGGTACTACAAGCTCGAGCGCGCCAACGGCGGAGGTGGCAAGGTCATGGACCTCTCCGGTTTCAGGGAGCGCACCGTCCGCAGATCCGACATGCCGCAGCTGAAGCTGTACGAGAGGGCCGCGGACCTGCCGGAGGCCACCGTGGTCAGCCGTTCCGGCCAGGAGATCCAGGTTCTCGATCCGAGGACGTACGCCACAGTGGATCTGAAGGTGCCGGACGGTGCGGAGATAGGGGATGCCGTCCGTGTCGTCTCGATAGACGACGTCCTGTACATGGTCCCGCGACGGACCCGGACGGAATGAGCAATATAGGTCGTCCGCCGTGGAGACGGCCATGATGAAGCTGCCGGAGCCGGTGGATCAGGTCGTTGTCAACCTGCTCCGTCTGGCCAACACCAGGATCCCAGAGGATATTGGGTGGGCCCTGGAATCGGCCGGGATGTGGGAGTCGGTCCCGGTCGCGCTCACGCAACTCGGCGCCATAATGGACAACATGAAGAAGGCCGAGCGCTACGGCCTGCCCATGTGCCAGGATACAGGCGTCCCCGTGTTCTACGTGCGCGGGGCCTTCGACGCCTCCATCGGGCGCATGATCGCCGAGGGGGTGGAGCGTGCGACGGCCGAGATCCCCCTCAGGCCGAACTCCGTCGATCCCGTCACCAGGGAGAACCGCGGCGGCAATCTGGGCGAGGGGATGCCCGTGATCCATTACCGCCCCATGGATGTCGATTGGACCGAGATCGCGGTGATGCCCAAGGGCGCCGGATCCGAGAACATGTCCCGCACCGCCATGCTGAATCCCGCCGAGGGGATGAAAGGGGTGGAGGACTTCATCGTCGATGCGGTCCTCGATGCCGGCGGAAGGCCGTGCCCCCCGACCGTCGTCGGCGTCGGCATAGGAGGCATGGCCGACACCTGCGCCGAGATGGCGAAGGAGGCGCTCCTCATCAAGCTGGATCAGGACAACCCCGATCCGGTTTTGAAGGAGCTGGAGGAGAGGATCTTCGTCAGACTGAACTCGTCCGGTCTGGGGCCGATGGGCCTCGGCGGAGGCACGACCTGCCTCTCCGTGAGGGCCAGGAAGGCGGCGTGCCATACGGCCAGCCTGCCGGTATCGGTCAGCATAGGGTGCTGGGCTACCCGCCGTGCGGTCGCCCGCATATCCGGGGACTCCGTCGAATACACCCAGGGGGTGGGATACCGATGGATCTGAGATCACCGTTCAACGACTCTGTCGTCAGATCCCTCAAGCTGGGCGATACGGTCTATGTGAGCGGTCCGGTCGTCACCGCACGCGACGAGGCCCATATGCGCGCCCTGGACCTCTCCCGCAGGGGGGAGCCTACTCCGAGGCAGCTGGACGGATGCATCCTCTATCACTGCGGCCCCATCATGAAGGAGACTCCCGATGGGTGGCGCGTCGTGGCCGCAGGACCCACGACGTCCGCGCGCATGAACAGCCTGGAGCCGGAGATGATCCGTACGTTCGGAATCCGTGCCGTGATCGGAAAGGGCGGCATGGACGCGGCCACGGCAGAGGCCATGGCGGAGTGCGGATGCGTGTATCTGGCAGCTACCGGGGGTGCGGCCGTCTCCCTCGCGGAGGACCTCGGCAGGTGCACTGGCGTGGACTGGCTGGATTTGGGCATGGCCGAGGCGCTATGGAGCTTCGAGGCGGACCGTCTGGGTCCGCTGATCGTAGCCATAGACGCCGAGGGGAACAGCCTCTACGAGAAGGTCAGGGCATCCTTAGTCAGGGACGCTTGACGTCGTCCTCGTCGGCGGGCGGAAGCTCGTCGACGATGGATATCTCCGAGTCGGGACGCTGCGACCGCTTGTAAGCGAGGAAGGAGAACACAAGCACCATCGCCAGGATGATCATTCCGATCACCAGGAGCGAGTGGGGGGCGTCGAGGTCGCCGAACAGCCCCAGGGACATCTCCTTCTCCGTGAGTCTGATGGATATGGCGGACGCTTCGGAGGTGCTGGTCTCCACAGGCTCGGCATCATGGAATCCCGTGCATGTGACCTTCACCGTGTAGCTGCCGTATGCGACGGCCATCTGGAAGTAGCCGTCGCTGTCCGTCGTGGTGGAGTACGACCTGCCGTCGGCGGATGTCGCGGTCACCCTCGCGCCGTTGACCGCGAAGGGGTCCGTGCTGTCGTTCGTCCCGTAGACATTGCCGTAGATGATCCCGTTGGTGATGGCCATCGCCACCGCATAGGCCGAGGTGGCCGTGCCGGTAAGGGCGTATCCCTTGTCGGTCTGCAGGAGCGCGTCCGTGACGATGAATGAGTACATCCCCTCGGGGCCGTCGTCCGTGCTGCCGGGCAGGTTCACGTTCCTGACCGCGTATCCCTCCATGGAGAAGGAGAGGTAGTATCTCTCGCCTTTCTCGCAGTTGAAGGAGAACATGCCGGTGTCGTCCGTGGTGGTCGCGGATATCTGCACCAGCTCCTTGTCGTGGAGCGATACCTCGACGCCGGGGAGAGGTATGTTCCCTGCGGGGTTGGACACGTCGCTCACGTACCCGTACGCCTCGACTCCGGATCCAGAGTCATCTGCGGCCCCGTTCTCAGCGGATGTCGCGGGGGTGGCGGAGACCAGCAGCACTATGATGGCTGCGGAGAGCATCAGGAGGCGCCGGACGTATCTCATCGCATCCCGCATCCCCCCATGGATTCATAATAGTGCCGAGAATCCGTCGCATCGCATCGTTTCAGGGTTTCTGTCGTAATCCTTATTAGAAGTGTGCTCATGGGACCTGCGATTGTGGTCGCGATGCTGGAGAAGGTAGACAGAACGTACACGAAGGACGAGGTAATGTCGATGATGGAGCCTCTAATCTCGACGTGGTTCGATGAGAGGTTCGACGACCTCACCGTCCCTCAGGCCAAGGCGATCCCAGTGATTCATCAGAGGCGCAGTGTCCTCGTGTCGTCGCCAACGGGATCCGGGAAGACCCTGACCGCGTTCACCAGCATCATCAACGAACTCACCCGCTACGCCCGCGAGGGCACTCTGGAGGAGCGGGTCTACTGCATCTACATCTCCCCCCTCAAGGCTTTGGCCAATGATGTCAACCGCAATCTGAACGAGCCTCTGGCGCAGATGCGCGAGCTCGCTCAGGAGCGCGGGATGAACGTTCCGGACATCCGCGTAGCCGTGCGTTCGGGCGATACGCCTCAGAACGAGAGGCAGCGGATGGTCCGCCACCCTCCGCACATCCTCATAACAACGCCCGAGAGCATGGCGCTCATACTGTCGGCTCCGAAGTTCAGCGAGTCGTTCAAGAACGTCGAATGGGTGATTCTGGACGAGATCCACGACATCTGCGACTCCAAGCGGGGGGCGTTCCTGTCCCTCACGCTGGAGAGGCTCAGGAACCACTGCGAGAGGGATTTCGTGAGGATCGGGCTGTCGGCCACCCTCGCGCCCATCGAGGCCATCGCCTCGTACCTCGTCGGATGCGGGCCGGACGGCAACTGCAGGGACGTGGCCCTGATAGAGTCGGGTTCGAAGAAGCAGCTGGATCTGAAGGTCATATGCCCCGCCGCGGATATGACCGCGCTGCCGTCGGATGTCGTCAACTCGATGATGTACGACACCCTGAAGGACCTGGTTGACCAGCACGATACGACGCTGGTGTTCACGAACACCAGGTCCGGGGCGGAGAGCGTCGTCTACAAGCTGAAGGAGAGGGGCCTGGACAACATCGAGGTCCATCACAGCTCCCTCGGGAAGGAGATAAGGCTGGATGTGGAGGAGAGGCTCAAGCGCGGCGAGATCAAGTGCGTCGTGTCGTCCACCTCCCTGGAGCTCGGGATAGATATAGGCTCCGTGGATCTCGTCTGCCAGATCGGGTCCCCCAAATCCGTGGCCAAGGGTCTCCAGAGGATCGGGAGGAGCGGGCACAGCTTCGGCAAGGTCGCCAAGGGCCGTCTCCTGGTGTTCGATCCGGACGACCTGGTGGAGTGCGCTGTGATGTGCAGGGCCGCCCACCGCGGGGACATAGACAGGGTCGGGATACCGGAGGACTGCCTGGACGTCCTCTCGCAGACCGTCGTGGGCATGAGCCTGGACCGCAAGTGGGGGGTCGACGAGGCATACGGTCTGGTGAAGGGGTCGTACTGCTACCGCAACCTGACGAAGGAGTCCTTCCTGCAGGTTCTCAGGTATCTGGGCAGCAAGGATGATTTCGAGGGTGTGTACTCCAAGATCTGGTACGATGCCGAGGACGGGCAGTTCGGGAAGAAGAAGGGATCCAGGATGATCTACTTTATGAATCTCGGAACCATCCCCGAGGAGGCGAACTACCGTGTGGTGACGAACCATGGATCCACCGCGGGGGAGCTTTCCGAGAAGTTCGTGGAGAGGCTGTCTCCCAGGGACGTCTTCGTCCTCGGAGGGCGCTCGTTCGAGTTCGTGCGCTCCAAGGGCATGACCGCGTACGTCAAGGAGGCCAGCGGGAGGAAGCCGACGGTGCCCTCCTGGGCCGGGGAGATGCTCCCCCGGAGCTTCGATCTGTCCATGGACATCGCACGCTTCCGTGGCGAGATGGAGGGTCGCATAGAGCTCCCCGATCGCGAGGCGGTGGCGGGGATATCGGCCGACTTCGACGTGGACGAGGGGTCCTCCCGGAGCATCCTGTCCTATTTCAGGGAGCAGAAGGCCGTGGCCGGGTTCATACCAGACGACAGGCACCTGGCGATAGAGGAGTACATAGATCCGTCCGGCAACCAGAAGCTCGTGTTCCATTATCCGTTCGGAAGGAGGGTCAACGATGCGCTCTCGAGGGCGTACGCATACAGGATCACCGCGATGATAGGGGCGAACGTCTCCGTCACAATATCCGACGACAGCTTCATGCTGGGCCTTCCAAGGAAGATCGATCCCGCCGCGGTCCCGCAGATGGTGAGGTCGAAGGACCTGGAGCAGATACTCCGCAAGGCCATCCGCGATTCGGAGATATTCAAGCTGAGGTTCAGGCACACGGCGGCCCGCAGCTTCATGGTCCTCAGGAACTACATGGGTCGTCCCATATCGGTCAACAGGCAGCAGATACGCTCCACGTACCTGCTGGACGCCATGGGCGACATGGAGGACGTGCCAGTCATAGAGGAGACGTACAGGGAGGTCCTGGAGGACGATATGGACGTCAAGAGCGCCAGATACGTCCTCGAGACCATAGAGTCGGGCGGGATGGACGTCACGCCGATCCGCTTCTCCGGCACGCCGTCCCCGTTCGCACATTCCGCCATACTGTCCGGATTCTCGGACATAGTCCTGATGGAGGACCGCTCCGCTCTGCTGAGGGAGCTGCACAGAAAGGTCCTTTACCGGGCTCTGGGGGATTCGGTCAGCGAGTTCGAGTTCACGGAGGACCAGGTGGTCCCGTACTACTCCCAGAAGATACCCAGGGCCATGTCGGAGGCGGACATCCCGAGGCTCTTGGCGGCCACAGGCCCCCTTCAGGCCATAAGGCAGCGCGGCAGGAACGTCTACTCTTACTGCGACGACGAGAAGGCCGTCGTGGACGGCTGGATACGCGACCTGATCAACGACGGCACGCTCGGCACGGTGTTCCTGGACGAGACCCATGTCATGGTGTCCTCCGAAATCCCGTACTACGCCGCCGCGACGAGGAGGCAGAGGGACCTCACCGATGCGGACCGCGCTGTGTACGACAGGATAGGGGACCGCACGTCCGTGGCCGAGGTCGCCGCCGATCTGGACATCAGCGAGGACAAGGCGTTCAGGACGTTCCGCAAGTTGGAGTCGATGTACCTGATCACAAGGGTGGGCATCGACGGCCGCAACAAGTGGTACTTCGGCAGGGCGGACATCCCCGAGACGGACCGCCAGACGGCCGTCGACCGCATAATACTGCGCTTTCTGGAGTGCTTCGCGCCCACCACCGTGCAGGAGATCGCGTACGCGCTGTCCCTGGACGAGTCCGATGTGCGCGCATCCCTGGAGTCGCTCTGCGCCGAGGACGAGGTCGTCCGCGGGAAGTTCCTGATCTCCGAGACGGACCAGTACATGCTGAAACTGGACTACATGCGCCTCAAGGCCGGCAAGGACAACGTCTACGACTACGAGACCGTGGAGCGCTACAGGTTGACGAAGGGGGAGAGGTTCCCGACCATCAGGGCGTTCTTCGAGTTCTACGGGTCGGCCGGTAGCGAGCTGGACGTGTACCAGAGGGTGGACGGGTTCAGTCTGGAGGAGTGGCAGAGGATGCGCCGCGAGGGCGAGATCCTCTACGGCAGGTTCGTGCGCGGTAGGGTCAGGTTCGTCCTGGCGGAGGATGCGGACCGTTTCGCGCTCCTGAGATCCGACGAGATGGAGCCTGGCGACGAGCGCGTGCTAGAGGCCATCAGATCGGCCGGAAGGGCGACCCTGAGGCAGATCACGGCCATGACAGGGCTCGAGAAGGACGTCGTCAAGGACGCGGTCATGCGGATCGACAGGTCGCTGAGGATAATCCGCGCCTTCGACGACCGCGAGGATTGGGGGACGGAGAATACCTACGAGGCGTTCGAGCCGGGCGACCCCGGGGAGGGGGCGCTTTCCCTGCTGACCGAGAGGGCCGTCCGCGGGTACGGTCCCATCCCGTCGTCGGCGATGAGGTTCATAACCGGGCTGCCGGCGGATCAGACTGAGGCGCTGGCGAAGCAGGCCGGCGCGGAGACGATCCTGGTCGGGGAGGGGCAGGCTCCCATGCTGATAATGCCGGACGAGCTCCCCGCCCTGGACGATGTGCCGGAGCAGGACCTTCCGCTGAGGATCCTCTCTCTGTACGATCCGGACCTGGGCTCGAAGTGGGCCGAGATAACGTCGCGCTACGGCGACAGATGGGTCTATCCGGTGGTGCGCGGCGATTCCGTCGTGGGCGCCCTGGAGATGTGGGAGATGGCCGGCGTCGTCGATATACGCGGTATGGACATGGACGGCCCGGAGCTCCTGCCCGAGGTCCTCGACGCCGTGGACGGCATGATGGGCTTCTTCTCCCAGAAGAGGTTGGAGATAGTCCGCATACGCGAGGTCCTGACCAAGGACGCGGAGGATCTGGACGAGGGCATGGCGGCCGTTCTGGAATCCAAGGGCTACCATTTCGTCAACGGCTTCTATGCCAAGGGCCGCTTCGAACCGTGGACGACGTCCGAGTCGTCGCTGATCGCGCTGGCGATCCGGAGGCAGGGCGTCGCGGCGTCCGATCGCGTGTTCGACGCGGCCGCGCTGCTCCGCAGGCGCGGATACATCCGCGGCGACCAGGAGACACTGATCCGTATCCGGGACGATACCGCGCTGAAGACGCAGCTGGAGGGCACAGGGGCGCTGAAGACGTCCCTCTTGCCGTCGTATCAGGGGTACGCAGCGCTGGAGACCGCATCTCTGTACAGGGACGCCAAGGCCCTGGAGCTCAGTGAGGCGGACCGTGCGGTGGTGGGGATCGTATCCCGGACCGGCTCCGCATCCAAGAAGGAGATCCTGGCGGATTCGCCGTACTCCCAGGATGCGACATCAGATGCGATCTCGGAGCTCGTCCGCGGGACGGTGCTCGCCCAGGGGACGGACTCCCGCTATGTGGTCGTAGCGGGCGGCGGGCGCATCCGCGACGAGGCGCTGAAGGAGGTGGCGGTGCGTCTCTTCGACTCCTTCGGATCATTCTCGGCGGACACGCTCTCCGCATTTCTGGAGTGCAGGATGGCCGACACCCGCAGGATCCTGTCCGAGCTGGAGGACGACGGCGTCCTTGTGAAGGGGTTCTTCATGGAGGGGGATCCGACCCTCAGGTGGATGCGCGCCTCGGACGCGGGGCAGGAGCCGCTCGGATTCAGCGAGACCTTCGTGCTCAACACCCAGGACAACCTGAGCCTCTATCTGAGGGAATACATCAAGGGCGTGTGCGGCACCACCAGGGCCGTCGTGATGCGCGGCACTGAGATCATCGGATCGTTCAAGGGCAAGATCTCGGCATCGGGTGCCAAGGTCGAGGAGTTCGAGGGCTCCGATCGCGCATCCAGGGTCCTGAAGGAGGCGGCGCAGTCCGTGGGCGTAAGGCTGGAGAGCGAGAGGGAGCGCGAGGATGACGACTGGGATGTCTCCGAGTTCTACTCCAAGCTCAATCTGGGCAGCTGAACCTCGGATTTCGGAGGACTTAACAGCCTTAACCCTAAATATCGCCGACGGTCTAGGGGCGGACGATGAAGATTCCTTGCGAGGTCATGGTCTGGCAGGTGCTGCCCCTGGTGCGCAGGGAGCTCGCCCGGGAGCTCGTGCAGAACCACGGCATGTCCCAGGCCGAGGTCGCTAAGATGTTCGACGTGACGGACGCCGCCATCTCTCAGTACCTCACCAAGAAGCGCGGAGGGGAGTACTCGTCGGCACCAATGTACCCGGAGTTCCTGGAGGCCGTCAGGAATTCGGCCATCCGCATGGCCGCCGGGGCATCCGCCTACGATTCGGAGGTCTGCCGTCTCTGCGCCGTCGTCAAGAGGTCCGGACTCCTAGCGGTCATATACAAGGATCAGACCGGCGTCTATCCGCCGGCGGTGTGCGGCGGCTCCGTCGAGCGATGAAGTCCGCATGATACAGGAGCTCCTGGGCGTATCCGGCGTACCTGCCGAACAACCCCCTCCCGTACCCTGATACCTTTCTGTAGGATCCCTCCACCCCGTATCTGGCGGCCATCGTCTTCTGTATCCTGACGTCCACCGGGAACGCGTCGAGATGCCCGTATCCGAATATGGCGACGCAGTCCGCCACCTTGGGTCCGACTCCGTTTATGCCCTGCAGCTCCGCGACGCACCCTTCGTAGTCCAGCTCGCCGATTCCCTCGGGGTCAACATCCCCTGCCTCCACGCGGCCTGCCAGTTCGATGAGCCTTCTGTCGCGGAACCCCAGCCTGCATTCGCATATCCTGTCGCTGCGGTCGAGGATCTCCTTCGGCGCAGGGAACGCGCGCCTCCCTCCGAGGTCCTTTCCGAAGACGTCGCAGACGGATTCGACCATCTGCCCTATGCGCCTGACGTTGGCATTGGTCGCGAGGAGGTACGTGGCCAAGCATTCCCATGCATCCTGCTTCAGTATGCGCAGGCCCGGGCAGCGGGAGGAGAGCGATGCCACATAAGGGTCCCGGGAGGATATGTCGGCGATTATCGAGCGCAGGTCGTCCTGCGGCCTGAAGTATGACAGCAGGCGTTCGCGGTCGGTGCAGCCTTCGGCCTCGAAGCCCCCCTCGATCTGTCTCAGCATCACGACATCGTTCCCGACGACGCCCTGCCAGCCGTCCCCGACCCTCCTCCAGCGATGCGCCTGCCCGCACCCCAGCGTGGGATCCAGGGAGACATCGAGCTCGAATCTCATCGGACCGCGGCATCGCGATGGCGGTAATGAATGATTCCCCCTCGTCTGAATCCGCGGGCGCGGTCCCTCTCCCACAGCGGCAGGCTGTCCGGTGCGCATATATCGGCGGAACCGGCATTCCAGATCCCCTTCACGGTGCTGCTGGAATCCAGATCGTCAAGCATGAACAACCTCCCTTCCAGCGCATCAGCCAGGTTCTCCGGCATCTCGCTCTTTGTGGTTCCGAGTCCGGTATCGACGACGATCCAGTCTACGTTGTCCGCCGCGAGATGGCCACATATGCGCAGCGCTTCCTCGCAGGGATCCGCATCCGGGTCCAGCGACCGGGTCGCCTTTCCGTCGGTGAACAGGACGACGTGGACGAAGCCCTCGGGATGCCTTCTCGTATAGCTCTGCACGAACCCCCAGCAGGCCATCAGCGCCTGGCTGAGCGGGGTGCCGCAGCCTATCCTGATGTCCTCCACGGCCTTTGAAATCTCGCTCACGGCCCTGGTGGGCGGCATGACTTCATCCATGACCTCCTCGTTGAACGTCATGAGGCCTACACGGTCCCTCTTCTCGTAATGGAGTCTCAGCATGGACAGTATGGCGGCCTTGACCTTCGAGATGCGGTTGCGGATGATCAGTGATCCGCTGGAGTCCACCATGAAGTAGAACACCTGCTCCATGCGCCGGGTGCGTATCTTCTCTCTGATATCGGACTTCTCGATCCTCACTCCTCCGGACGGGTGCGAGCGTTCCGTCTGGTGCGGCGCAGCCGCTCTGAGGGTGGCGTCTATGGCTATGTCCGAGCAGGCGCCCTTGGGGGTGCGAGCGCCGCTGTATCTGCCGCTGGGCGATTCGACGAACCTCTTCATGCGCTTGCCGTCCTCTCTACCGCGGCTGTCGGCGGCCTCCATGATGTCTATGACATCGAATCTACGTCCCACCTTGGCCTCGATCCCGTCCTCGGGGGCCGCATCCTCCCCTACCTCTTCGGACGCCTCTGCGACGGGTTCGTCGCTGTTGATGCTGTCCACGATGGAGGCGTTGGTGTTCATGCCGCGGTTGTCGTGAACGAATCTGATCATGTCGTAGGCGGCCCATGAGCGCTCCTGCTCCCGCACCTCCTTCTTCTCGGTTTCAAACACCGTGCGCCTGTGGTCCAGGCACAGCTCCGCCGCGAGCACGATGTCGTCGTCGCTCGTCTTCTTCCGCCCGTCGAGTGCTGCAAGGGCCACGGCCGTGCGGGCGCACGATACGGGCCCGCGGTATCCACCGACTCCGTATCTAATGCAGAGCCTGGCTATCGCGTCGCGATGCCGCTTCAGGAGCCTGGTCCCCGGGAGCATCCTCCTCGCGGCCTCGATAGTGCGCAGGATGTCGCGGTCCGATGCGGACAGCTCCTCCAGGATCGAGGCATCCCCGTCCGCCAGGCGCATGCACGTCATGAGCGACCGGATGTGCTCGCCGTCCTCAGGGCGTGTCATTCTGACGCACATGTCGAAGCGGTCGGCCAGATGCCCGTTCATGGCGCGGACGTTGCACGATGCGGTGGCCGCGAGGGACGCGTCGGTTCTGTACGATGCGGACAGCCCGTCCTTCTCTATGTCGACGGTGCCCGTCACCGCCGTCTCCACGGCTTCTAGGGCGGTGCGTATATCCAGGAGGTCGATGTCGTCTATGCAGATCACGCCGCCGTCTGCTTCATGGAACAGTCCCCGCTCCATCCGCATGGCGCCGGAGCCCAGGGCCTTCTCTATGTCGACCGTCCCGAACAGCCTGTCCTCCGTGACCCCGACGGGGACGTTGACGACTGGAACGGACGGATCTATCGAGGATATGGAGCGGATCAGCGCGGTCTTGCCGGTGCCCGGGGCGCCAGTCACCAGGAGACACCTGATGCTCCTGTCGGCCAGGAGGCACATCACGGCAGTCTTCGCCGCACTGTTGCCGGATATCCCCGAGAACGGCATCGGCTCCTGTTCAGGCATGCCCTGACCTCGTTCATGTCCAGGGTCGTGTTCTCGAAGGCGCTCTTCCTGAGGCGGTGTGTGAGGACCATGGGGGAGACCTCGACGAAGTCCTCCCGGGTCATGCTGTCGCGGCCGTTCCACGCGGCGTTCGCCCTGGATGCCCTGATCAGCGCCAGATCCGCCCTGTGCCCCTCCATTTTGAAATGGCCGGAAAGCTTGGCCGCGTTGCGGACGGAATCATCGTCCACTGGTATCGATTGCAGGAGCTCGCGCGCGGCAACGATCCTGGATTTCATATCGTCCAGCTCGTCCCTGCATCCGTCCAGGTATCCGTCGGGATCGCTCTCGAACAGCATGCGGCGACGTATGACCTCCATCCTGGACTCGAGATAGTATTCCTCCTTGACATCCACGGACAGTCCGAATCTATCCAGCAGCTGCGGTCTGAGCTCC
This sequence comes from uncultured Methanomassiliicoccales archaeon, assembly GCA_964445265.1. Lineage (GTDB taxonomy): Archaea > Thermoplasmatota > Thermoplasmata > Methanomassiliicoccales > Methanomethylophilaceae > Methanoprimaticola. The sequence goes on along the minus strand of CAYUPU010000012.1, from coordinate 9,333 downwards.
CCCTCCTCTGGATTCATCGTGCCTATCAGTATGAATCTGGATGGATGGGAGAAGGATATCCCCTCCCTTTCGACATAGTTCCTGCCCATCGCGGCGGAGTCGAGCAGCAGGTCGACTATATGGTCGTCAAGGAGGTTGATCTCATCGATATAGAGGATGTTGCCGTTGGCCGCGGCGAGTATCCCCGGTTCGAACTTCCTCTTTCCCGTCTCGAGGACGTGCTCCAGGTCCAGCGTTCCCGCGACCCTGTCCTCAGTGGCGTTGAGAGGGAGCTCCACGACCTTGGTCGGGGCCTCGGCAGAGTCCAGCTCCGCGCCGTGCTCGAGTTTCTCTCTGCATTCGGGACACATCCTCTCGGGACGGTCGGGATCGCATCCGAATCTGCATCCCTTTATGATTCTGTGGGTCGGCAGGAACTGCGGCATGGACCTCACAGTGGTCGATTTGGCGGTGCCTTTGCTTCCTTTGATGAGGACGCCTCCTATCCCGGGGTCTATCGCGTTCAGGAGCAGCGCCTTCTTCATATCCTTCTGTCCGACGACACGCGTGAACGGAAATGTCGCGATTTTCTCTTCCGCCATATCTCGCACCTTACAATATTTTATATACTAGTTTATTCGGAGTAATCTCGTTTAGTTGGAGATTGGATGGATATAACTGAATCCATCTTCCAATCTATCTACAGTTTATTGAGTTGAATTTAGTTTATTCTTCTGGAATTTGGTAATTTTTTACTCGATTTCAAGTAGAATAGGTTTCTATCAACATTTTCACATCCTTAATTAAATTTAAATCTTTGTAAATTTGGTAAAAAAATTTGGTATTATATTAAAATTTATTGATTAATTAATTTGTTTTAGATGACGGCTACAGTTAAAATATTGAATTATTCAATAAAATTTAAATACTCCTGGACAGGTGCTTTCATTGGAAGCGTTCGGAAGGGCGCTACCGAAAGGAGGAAAACAAATGGCAACAAGAACGCCGATCTACCCGTCCAACCAGAGTCAGAACGGGATCAAGTTCGAGCTCTTCAGCGATGACGAGGCTCGCAAGATCGATATGGCCACCAGGGACGTCCTTGAGAACTACGGTGTGCAGGTCTCCGATGTCGAGGCCAGGCAGCTTTTCGCCGAGGCAGGATGCGAGGTCTGTGAAGAGACCATGATCGTCAAGATCCCCTCCCACGTTCTGGACAGGGCGCTGGCGACATGCCCCAAGAAGTACTACCTGTACGGCCGCGACGAGAGCAGGACCTTCCCCCTCGAGTGGAAAGGAAAGGTCAACTACACCTGCTTCGGGACCGGTATCCAGGTCTGCGATTACAAGGGCCACGGCCAGTTCCAGACCCGTGACTCCAACGAGGAGGACCTTGCCAACATCGCCAGGCTCTGCGACGCCATGGACGGCCTGAGCTTCTTCTCCCTTCCCGTGTCCGCCAGGAACTGGGCCGGCAACGGGTCCGAGGACGTCCACGAGGCGTACACCTCGATGAAGAACACATCGATGCACTTCCACCACATCGACCCCGTGGCTGACAATGTCAAGTACTACTATGAGATGGTGAAGGCCTACTACCACGGAGACGAGGATAAGGCGCAGAAGTACCCCATCCTCTCGATGCTGGTCTGCCCCACCTCCCCGCTGGAGCTGTCCTACAACGCCGCCCAGTGCATCATCCAGGGCGCCAGGTACGGCATCCCCGTCAACGTCCTGTCCATGGCCATGGCCGGCGGATCCTCCCCCGTGTTCCTGGCCGGAACCCTCGTCACGCACAACGCCGAGATCCTCTCCGGTATCGTGCTCTCCCAGCTCGCGAAGCCTGGTGCGAAGATCATGTACGGGTCCTCCACCACCACCTTTGACCTCAAGAGGGGCACCGCTCCTGTCGGATCCCCCGAGCTCGGACTCATCAGCGCCGCCGTCGGAAAGATGGGCCAGTATTACGGCCTCCCCGTGTTCACCGCGGGTATGTAGACTGACGCGAAGGTCCCTGATGAGCAGGCGGCCCACGAGAAGACGATCACATCCCTGGGCGCGGCTCTCGCCGGCGTCAACATGATCTACGGATCCGGGATGCTTGAGCTCGGTCAGACCTTCTCCCTCGAGCAGATGGTCATCGACAACGACATCATCATGATGGAGAGGAAGTTCATGGAGGGGGTCCCCGTGTTCGATGAGACCCTCGACGTCGAGGAGATCAAGGCCGTCGGAGTCGGGAACGACTTCATATCCCAGCCCACCACGATGGAGAACTTCGAGATCGCCTCCGACCCCAGGGTCTTCGACAGGCGCATGCTCGGTGAGTGGACCGCGGATGGAAAGAAGGATTCTGTGGATGTCGCGCACGAGATCGTCGTCGACATCCTCGCAAACCATGAGGTGACGCCGCTGGAGCCCGATGTGGACGCGGCGTGGCAGGAGATCTGCAAGGCAGCTGACCAGGCCTACTTCGACAGGGTCAAGAAGCTCGAGGCGGAGTGATTAAGATGGTTACACAGCAGGAAGCTAACGAGAAAGCCAAGCAGGCTGTTCTCAAATACGACATCAAGGGCGCGAAGGCTATCGCCCAGCAGGCGGTCGACGACAAGCTCGATCTGGTCGACCTCATCAACAACGGGTTCACGGCCGGCATCAACGAGGTTGGAGAGCTCTTCGCACAGAAGAAGCTCTTCCTCCCCCACATCATGGCCGCCGCCAACGCTCTGAACGCCGGGATGGACATCATCACCCCCAACCTCGGAGGCGCTGCCACTTCCTCCCGCGGGAAGTTCGTCATATGCACCATCGAGGGAGACATCCACTCCATTGGCAAGGACATCTGCGCCATCATGCTGAAGGTCGCCGGGTTCGACGTCGTCAACCTGGGTCGCGACGTGAAGCTCTCCGAGATCATCAAGTCGTGCAAGGAGACTGAGGCTGTCGCCGTCGGGACCTCCGCCCTGATGACCTCCACGATGGTCAACCAGAAGACCTTCGAGGAGATGATGAAGAAGGAGGGCCTCAAGGGCAAGTGCCTCACCAACGTCGGCGGCGCCCCCGTCACCCAGCAGTGGGCCGACGAGATCGGTGCGGACGTCTACTCCGAGACCTCGTCCGACATCGCTCCCAAGATGATCGCAGCCCTGAACGGCTGATCGACAGGTCAGTCATCTATTCCTCCAAACCCCTTACGGCCGTGCCAGCCCGCACGGCCGGAACTTATCATGATACACACAACAGTCCTCACCTGTCGGCCGGCACGCCCGGATAGCGCATGCATGAGAGGAACGTCGTTCCATGCACGGGATGAATCGTTGACGGTCGCATCAAAAATGATGACAGACTCAATAAAATTAATATATGCGGGTTCTGTTTTTTCTCTCGTACCAAAAACGACGGATCTTGCAGCAGAGCCGTCTGATCCCGTCGCCGTACCTGAGTTCCTCCTCGAGCGGTGGCGGGATTGTTCCCCTGTCCGCGATATCAGATTTTTAACCCAGGATGGATTCCTATGACCGTGGACCCTTCGGATACCTACTGGAACTCGTTTCTTCCGGCGTTCTTCGACAGGATGAGCCTCCAGATGCGCAAGAACATGACCTCCATCGTGGAGCCCTACGGCCTCACCCACTCCCATGCCATCTACCTGATCGCGCTGGAGCTGCAGGACGGGCAGACCATGGTGGGGCTCTCGCATTTCCTGGATCTCGATACCGCCAACACCAATCGTGTGATCAAGGTCCTGAGGGAGAAGGGGTTCGTCTGCGACGACAGGAAGACCGAGAACACCAAGAAGTTCCGCATCTTCCTCACGGATTCCGGTCGCGCGTTGGCGGAGGGGATCATGGCCAGGATCACCGAGCTTAATGAGAGCTATTTCGCGAACATACCGCGCGAGGACATCCTCAGCATGCGCAACACGCTGATCCAGGTGCTCAACAACATGAACCTGAACATCGATGAGTACATGCATTCGAAGTACGACAACCCGTTTTACACCTTCCTGCACATAGTTCCGCAGTCCGATGACGCCTATGAGGCGATCCCTGACCGCATATCCCGCAGCAGTGTCAAGAGGCGCATAGTCAGCAAATGATATGCCGGTCCTATCTGAGTAAATTTGATATATTCTAACTTCGGAGATAGACGGATTGTCCATATTATTTATATCAACGAATCGATCCATTATTTCGATGGCAAAGATCGTCGCGCTCGTCGGCAGTCCGAATGTATCCGGCAACACCGCTTCGATAGTCAATTCGGTCCTCGATGGGGCGATGGGACTGTCCACCAATGTGATCAAGTACCACAATCTCTGGAAGATCACGGCGTTCGACAGAGGGGAGTTCATCCTCCACTGCCACGATCAGAAGCGCTCGCCGATCGACGAGAGCGCGCAGGAGATCCTGGAGGACATCCGCACGGCCGATGTGCTGGTGTTCGGGACGCCGGTCTATTTCGATATGCCGACATCGCAGTTCCAGCTGATTCTGGAGTACATGTACTGCATGATCGAGACGGATTTCAGCTCCTCGGAGCTCGCTGGAAAGAAGGCCGTCATCGCGGTGAGCTGTACGGAGATCGACCGTGACTCCCTCAATGTCGTGGAGACCGTGGCGCATTCGCTAGGCCGCTTCGGCATCCAGGTTGTAGACAAGATGATCTACGAGGACTGGAAGGGTCCGTTCAAGGACAATCCGGAGGCCAGGAAGAGAGCAATGTCCGTGGGTGCCAGGTTCAATCGCACCATCGATGTCGATCCGATTGAGGAGACCGTATTCCTCGATCGATGGCGGCGTCATATCGGTAAAATACCGTGTCGGCATTGTCCTCCTTATGAGGTTCGGACCCGCGGGGTACCCCGCAGCAGCCAAGAAGCCCGAAGGGGCGCTGGAGTACACCCGCAGCATCGGACTCGATGCACTGGAGGTGGAGTTCGTCCGCGGGGCCAGGATCAAGCCTGAGCGCGCTCGCGAGATCGGTGCCAAGGCCCGGGAGCTCGATATCAGGATCAGCTGTCACGCGCCGTACTTCATCAGTTTTAATTCCGACAATCCCGAGACACGGGAGAAGAGCGTCGAGTGGGTCACGAGCACGGCTCGTGCCGCGCATGAGCTGGGAGCGTACATAATCGTCATCCATGCGGCATCCTACGGGAAGTCCCCCGGGACGGCCTTGGATTCCGTCTGCGACGGCCTTCGGAGATCGAAGGACATCCTGGACGATGAGGGGATAAGGGATGTCGTCCTGGGCGTCGAGACCATGGGGAAGACGGGGCAGTTCGGCACCTTGAAGGAGATCGCCGAGGTCATCGACAGGGTCGACGGCGTGCGCCCGGTCCTGGATGTGGCGCATGTCCATGCCCGCGACCGCGGATGTCTCCGTTCGGAGAAGGATATGGCGGAGCTGACGGGCGAGTTCTTCTCCCTCAGCGGCCCGATCGCGCACTTCCACATCAGCTGCATAAAGTACGGGGGGAAGGGCGAGATCAGCCATCTCCCGCTGGAGGCCAAGGACCCGGACATGTCGATGCTGGCGCGCGTGCTTATGGATTCGGACCATGACTGCACGTTCATAAGCGAGTCGCCGCTGATAGAGAAGGACGCGGTGGTCTTCCGGGACATGTTCCCGCGCTACCGCCGGCCGCGATCCGGACCGCAGGGGGCCGGGTCGCTCTAAACGATTTAATATCAGCAGGCCATCGCCCACCTAGTGCCACTGTGGCTCAGCGGTGGAGCGACGGTTTCGTAAACCGTTGGTCGGGGGTTCGATTCCCTCCAGTGGCTCTCTTCCCATCCCATCCGGTCAGGCGGAGCCATGGAGGGGAACCGGTGCCTTTTCTCGTCAGCAGTCGTGCGGGTCCTTGCTGTCTCCGTTCATGTAGACGTTGACTATCTTGACCGCGCACACGTCGCCGCACATCGAGCAGCCCTCGGACTCCTCTGTGCACCCTCTGCTCCTGTATTTGCGGGCCTTGTCCTCGTCGAGGCACACCCTGTACATGGCCTCCCAGTCCAGTTTCTTCCTCGCTCTGGCCATGGCGTCGTCGCGCTCCCTGCCTATGCCTCTGCACAGATCGCCGACATGGGCCGCGATCTTGGACGCAATCACGCCCTCCCTGACATCGTCCACGTCCGGGAGGGAGAGGTGCTCGGCGGGCGTCACGTAGCATAGGAAGTCTGCCCCCGCCCTTGCGGCGACAGCTCCGCCGATGGCACCCACGATGTGATCGTATCCGGGCGCTATGTCTGTCACGAGAGGGCCGAGGACGTAGAACGGGGCCCCGTCGCACAGGGACTTCTCCAGCTTCATGTTGAGCTCCACCTGATCGAGCTGTACGTGGCCGGGCCCCTCCACCATGCTCTGGACGCCTGCCTCCCTGGCGCGGCGCACCAGATGTCCGAGCGTCATGAGCTCGGAGATCTGCGCCTGGTCCGTGGCGTCGCTGATGCATCCGGGTCTGAATCCGTCTCCGAGGGAGAGGGTGAACTCGTACTTCCTCGCCATCTCGAGCAGGTAGTCGAAGTTCCTGTAGAGGGGGTTCTCCTCCCCGTTGTGCAGTATCCAGGCCGTCAGGAACGATCCTCCTCTGGAGACGACGTCCATGAGCCTGCCACGCTTGGTCAGCCATCCGACGGATTCGCGCGTGATGCCGCAGTGGACGGTCATGAAGTCCATCCCGTCCTTGGCGTGCTTCTCTATGCCGTTGAAGATGTCGTCCTCGGTCATCTCGACGACCGCGTTCCTTCTGGCGGCGGTCAGGCCCGTTTGATATATCGGAACGGACCCCATCATCACGGGGCATTCCGAGATCAGTCTGGCGCGGATGGCGTCTATGTCGCCGCCCGTGCTCAGGTCCATCACGGCATCGGCGCCGTACCTGACGGCGACCCCGAGCTTCTCGAGCTCGGCGTCCAGGTCGGCCATGTCCCTCGATGTTCCGAGGTTCACGTTGATCTTCACCGGGAGCCCCTCTCCTATGGCCGCCGGCTTCGCATCGTGCACGGGGTTGTGAGGGGCGCATATGCGACCGGAGGCGATTCCTCTGCAGATGAACTCCGGCGTGACGCCCTCGTTCTCCGCGATACGTCTCATGAGGTCCGTGACCTCGCCTCTGCGGGCCTGCTCCATGATGGTGCTCATATGCCCGGTGCATCCGCGGTCGGACGTTTATGCTCTCGGGTTGGGGCGCCGCCGGGTCTGTGGACCTCGGACGGGCGCATCCGGATACGGTTTGACCGCCGGAGGGGAACGGCCCCGTCCGGCGGTATGCGAACGCTCAGAACGTGTCCGGCCGATCGTCGGACTCCTCGTCCCCTTCGGACCCGGAACCGTTCTTCTGCACCTTGAGCCAGATGGGCACGAAGCATATCAGGATCACAGCGCCGATGGCGGCGGCTATGATGCTGTCTCCGGACGCCACGTAGCTCCAGTAGACGAGGCAGAACAGCAGCACCACCTGGAGGCAGCACATGAACGCGCCGACCCAGGTGTAGAAGCGGGGGGCCCTGAAGGGCCTCTCGAGGTCCTTGAACTGCGGATCGCGCCGAGATTTCACGAACGCGGCGAGCGCGACGAAGTTCGCGATGGCGTAGCCCATCGCGGATGCCGACAGCACGGTCATGACGGATGTCTCCGCCCCGAGCATCGGGAGCACGCAGAGCACGAACATGAGCGCCACGTTGAACACGGACACGAAGAGCATCGCGTGGGTGGGCATGCCGTTGCCGTTGAGCTTTCCGAACCACGAGGGGAGGTTGCCCTCCTGGGACATGGAGTACAGGGATCTGGATGAACCGAGGTACCCGGTCTGGATGATGAGGATCATCGCGACGATCAGGACGACGAGGGCGATCACACCTCCTATCTCCCCGAAAGCGGATATCGCGATCGGGTAGAGGGAGTGGTATCCCGCCTCCTCGAGCCCGGTCTGTCCGATCTCGCCGTACATGAGGAAGGGCACCAGGAAGAACATGATGAGGCATATGATGCCGCATCCGAACAGCGCCTTGGGGGTGTCCTTGCCCGGGTTCTTGTACTCGGGACCGTAGATGGCGGCGGTCTCCCACGCGCAGGACGACCACTGGCCGAGGCCGAAGCATCCGAGGATGAGGATGATCGACGTAACCTCGTCGCGTCCCTGCACCGGGAAGTTCCACGCCTCCGTGATGTTGCTGAATTCGAATGCGCCGATGTTGCCGAAGAGGATCACCACGATGGGGATCAGCGATACAACGGCGAGGACAAGGGCCAGCTTTCCGCCCCCTTCGAGCCCGCGGGAGCTCATGATGTACATGCCTATCACCACGACCGTGATGACGAGCATGCTGAGGGCGAGGTTCTGCATAGAAGAGAGCTCCCAGCCGAACATGACGGAGATGTATTCCACGATGAGTCCGGAGAAGATGTAGACCACCGGCGTCCAGGCGAACCAGTAGCACCACGATGCGAAGGCCCCGATGAATCTGCTCTTGTCTATGCCGCCCGCGGACCTGTTTCTCGAACGGAACACGGTCTGTGCGCAGCCGGGTATCCCGGTGGCCTTGGGAAAGGTCGTGACCATCTCCGCATAGGCTATGTTCTGAACGAATCCCTGCACGACGCCCAGCGTCCATACGAGGATGCAGAGCGCCCATACCATCGATCCGACGTCGTACAGTCCCGGAAGGATCAGCAGCGGCACTCCGAGCGCTACGAACATGCCGTCCTTCCAGCTGACGGTCCTCTTCAATTCCCCGCTGCTGTCTGCAGCGGGCACGCTATCCTGTTCCATTTTTCCTCCTCTCTAGCGCTTTCGCTGAAACACGCCGATTCGCAGGCCTCCAGGGCCATGTCAGAACTGTACCGGGGTCGGTCCGGCTCGGAGGGGGCCGAATTGCAGCTGCGGCCATATGGGATCGTCCGTGTACCAAGCGGCGATCCGGCCGTCGGCCCCTCCGAGTCGGCAGGCCAAATCGACCGTTCCTTCCGGTCGTGTCCAGCCTCCCCTTCTGGGTTCCTCCTTCTGTTCCGCTATGTTCCGCTGGAGTTCTTATCATAAGGTCTATTTATAAGAATTATTAATAAAATTTTTATAATAGAATTTTAAGTTTGAACTGCGCAATCAAAATTATTTTTAAAAAAAATTAATTTCACGCACTCAAACAGAGTTTTATAACCAATAATCAGGTTATATTTTAAAAACAAACCAGAAAACTAAGCATTAATTGCTACAAGATTTCTCAGAAGACATTCATCCAAGAAATATCCAATCAGAAAATATTTGATTGCAAAGATTCCAATAAAAAATGGAAAAAGTTCGTGTTAAGTCACCAGTGAGTTGATACCGGAACCATAATCAACATTACAAAG
>CAYUPU010000011.1:0-30577 GCA_964445265.1 uncultured Methanomassiliicoccales archaeon | reverse complement strand
GACCCCCGATTCCGGCGTTCCCCTAGCCTCCAAGGGCTCACTGGATTCACAAGTTAGGTCCCCGTGCACGATGCGAGCTCTTTATGGGCATGCATGGATTACTCGCATTGTCACTAAATTAAAATCTGTAGGGTTATATGGAATATTCTTCAATTTAGGGAAAGTACATAGCAATAAAGAATTAGAATCGGAATACATATTCATGCTTACGAGACGCATTACTTGTGATAACGGCGCGCTAATGCTCGAGAACACCAACATCGTGGGGATCCTCCTCTTCCTCTGGAAGAACGACGGATGCACCAAGACGCAGGTGTACAACGAGTTCAAGCGCAACATGCACCTGCCCGAGAAGATAGACTATCTGGCGGAGATCGGTCTGCTGGAGTATGTCGGAGGACAGGAGTATGCCCACCGCGGCGCCAGGCTGCATCTGACGGAACGCGGACGTACTGTGGTCGAACACTTGCTCGTGGTAGACGAGATACTCCGGGCATCCGGCAAGAAGGGGGATGAGACGGGGAGCTGAACCCCATCAGCTCCCCCATCGGAATTCGCAGTTCCCTTTGATGACGGGGATATTCGGATTGTTGGGAAGCATCGGGAGGATATCTTCGTCCCGATCCACCATGATTTCCACGATCGTCGTCCTGTCGGACTCCAGTGCCGTTTTTAGCGCATCGCGGATCTCGTCTGGCCTCTCGACGCGGATGCCGTTGCAGCGATAGCCTTCGGCTATCTTGACGAAGTCCGGGTCGTCGCCGAGCTCCTGCGCGTTGTAGCGCTTGTTCCAGTAGTATTTCTGCATCTGCCGGATCATGCCGAGGACGCCGTTGTTCAGCAGGACGACGGTCACGGGGAAGTCCTCCGCCACGGATGTGGCCAGCTCCTGTATGACCATCTGGAGGCCGCCGTCTCCCGTCACGGTCATGACCTTCTTGTCCGGGCACGCCGCCTTCGCTCCGATAGCGGACGGCAGCCCGAACCCCATGGTACCGAACGTCCCGGACGAGATGAACTGCCGCGGGCGCTCTATGTCCAGGTAGTGCATGGCCCACATCTGGTTCTGGCCGACGTCCGTGGTCACCACGGTGTCGTCGTCGAGGAGCCTGTTGATCTCTTGCATGACCCTCTGCGGCTTGATGGGCACGGCCCCCATGTCCGCGGTTATGCGGGCTCCGGCCTTCAGGCTCCCGGCGCGCCGCACCCACTCCTCGAATCTGACGGGCTTCGACCCCAGGGCGCAGATCAGCGCCCTCAGCGCCTTCCCCGCGTCGGCCTGCAGGTTCACGCACTGGTGCCCGTGCTTTCCGAACTCGGTCGGGTCAATGTCTACGTGGATGACCCTGCCCTGTCTCATGCGGTCGTGAGGGCTGTAGGTTCTGTCGGAGAATCTGCTGCCTACGGATATTATGAGGTCGGCGTCCGCGGACATCTCGAGGGCCGCGAGCCTGCCGTGGAGGCCCAGCGGACCCATGTTCATCCCGTAGGACGACGGGACCACTCCCATGCCCATGAGGGTGGTGGCCACCGGCGCGCCGGTGAGCTTCGCCAGTTCCATGACCTCCTCCGACGCATCGACGGCCCCGCCGCCGACGAGTATCAGCGGCCTCCTGGCCTCGCGGATCCACTGGACCGCCTCGTGTATCCCGGACAGGTCCTCGGTCATGGGCTTGATGCCGTACTCCTCGTGGATGAGCGCCGGGTCAAGGTCCAGGCCCATCTGGTCGACGGGCATGTCGATGTGCACCGGCCCTCTCCTGCCCGACTGGCATATCTTCCAGCCCTCGTCGATGGCATGGGGGAGCCTGTCGACGTCGAGGACCCTGTAGCTGTGCTTCGTGATCGGCATCAGGAGGCTGTACGCGTCCACCTCCTGGAACGCGCCCAGGCCCAGCGATCCCGCAGCCACCTGGCCCGTGAGCGCGAGCATCGGCGACGAGTCGGCATAGGCCGTGGCGATGCCGGTGACCAGGTTGGTGGCTCCGGGCCCGCTGGTGGCCAGGCACACGCCCGGCATCCCGCCCGCCCTGGCGTAGCCGTCCGCCATGTGCGCGGCGCACTGCTCGTGCCTAACCAGGACGTGCCTCATGTCGGAGTCTAGAAGTTCGTCGTAGATCGAGATGACGCTGCCTCCGGGATATCCGAAGATGGTGTTCACGCCCCTCTCCTCCAGCATAGTCAGCAGTGCCTCTGTGCCTCTCATCAGATTCCTCGGGTATCGAATCCATGGCGGCCGTTATAAGCGTGACGTTATCACGCCCTCTCTCGTGCGCACGCGCGACGTCCCCATCCCTCGATAACGCTAATAAGCGCGCCGACGTTGGCCCTGTCCAGGTATATCAAATGTCGAAGATCAGGGTCGGTGTCAACGGTTACGGCACGATAGGGAAGAGGGTCGCCACGGCCGTCTCCAAGCAGGCGGACATGGAGCTCGTTGGGGTCACCAAGACCAGGCCCAACTACGAGGCCAGGGACGCCATTGCCAAGGGATACGGGCTCTATGTCCCCGAGGAGAGCGTCGAGGCGTTCGCCAAGGCCGGCGTTCCTATTGACGGCACCGTCGGCGACATGCTCGGGAAGGTTGACATCGTCGTCGACTGCACTCCCGGCACCGTCGGCGAGTACTACCGGGACATGTACAAGGCCGCCGGGGTCAAGGCCATATTCCAGGGCGGGGAGGACCACAGCCTCACGGGGATCTCGTTCAACTCCACTGCCAACTATGCGGAGTCCTGGGGCGCCCAGCTCTCCAGGGTCGTCTCCTGCAACACCACCGCCCTGCTCAGGACCCTGTGCCCGATAGACCGGGCCATCAGGATCCAGAACGCGTTCGTGACCATCGTCAGGCGCGCCGTGGATCCCGGGGACAGCAAAGGGGGTCCCGTCAACGGCCTCGAGCCCTCCGTCAAGCTACCTACGCACCACGGGCCCGATGTGCAGAGCGTCATGCCCTGGCTCAACATCAACACCATGGCCGTGAAGGCCTCCACCACGCTGATGCACGTGCAGACCGTGGTCGCCCAGCTCTCCAGAGAGTCGTCGACCGAGGAGGTCCTCGGCATTCTCAGGGATGCTCCCAGGGTCAGGCTGGTCAGGTCCGCGGACGGCATCAAGTCCACCGCTCAGGTCATGGAGCTCGCCCGCGACATCGGCAGGGACCGCTCGGACATGTACGAGATCGTCGTCTGGGAGGACGGCGTCAAGGTCGTCGGGAACACCCTGTACTACTACCAGGCCGTCCACCAGGAGTCGGATGTGATCCCGGAGAACATCGACTGCATCAGGTCCATGTGCAAGGCTGTGCAGGATCCCGCTGAGTCCAGGGCCCTGACCGACGCCTCCATGGGCATCGGCAAGGACCGAGGCGATCCGGATGGACAAGCAGTTCAACGCGCTCGAGGACTTCGACTTCCGGGACCGGACCGTCATCCTGAGGGTGGATATCAACTGCCCCCTCGACAGGGAGACGCTCGCGATCGTGAACGACTCGAGGATCAGAAGGATCATCCCGACTGTCCGCGAGCTCGTCGGCAAGAGGGCCCTGGTCGTCATGCTGGCCCATCAGAGCCGCAAGGGCAAGTGGGACTTCATCCCCCTCGAGCAGCACGCCGTCCTCCTCTCCAGGCATCTCGGCATGCCCGTGGAGTACGTGGATGATGTCATAGGTGAGCGCGCCGTGGAGGCCGTCAAGGGCCTCGAGCCCGGCCACGTGCTGCTCCTCGGCAACGTCAGAGCGCTGGACAGCGAGACCGCCAAGGGCGACATGGACTTCCACGCCGACGGGGAGATCGTCCGCACGCTGGCCCCTCTGGCGGACTTCTATGTCTGCGACGCCTTCGGCGCCGCCCATCGCTCGCAGTGCTCCCTCGTGGGATTCGAGGCGAGGCTGCCGTCCGCATCGGGCAGGCTCATGGCGAAGGAGCTGTACGCCCTCCAGGCCATATTCGGCCATCCCAGGAGGCCCTCCGTGTTCATACTCGGCGGAGCCAAGTTCGGTGATGTATCTGAGATGATCGACAGGGTGCTCGGCAGCGGCATGGCGGACACCGTCATCCTCGTCGGGCTCGTCGGCAACGCCTATCTCCTCGCGCGCGGAGTGGACATCGGCGATGCCAGCAGGGCGGTCCTCCAGGACGAGCTCACGCCCGAGAACCTGCAGGCCGCCAAGGACATCATGGCGACGTACGGCCAGAGGGTCCTTCTGCCCGTCGATGTGGCCGTCGAGAGGGACGGCAGGCGCGTGTCGGTCAACATAGGCGACCTCCCCACGGAAGAGCCCGCGCTGGACATCGGCGACGCCTCCGCGGAGAAGTTCAGAAAGGTCCTCATGTCCTCCAGGACGAGCTTCATGTCCGGCCCGGCCGGCATGATAGAGAAGGACGGCTTCGAGACGGGCACCAGGATCCTCATGTCCGCCATGGTGGACAGCGGAGGGCAGTCCGTCATCGGAGGAGGCCACACCGGAGGAGCCGCGGAGAGGTTCGATCTCGCCGATCGGTTCTCCTACGTCAGTACCGGCGGGGGCGCGCTGGAGACCTTCCTCCTGGGCAAGCCCCTTCCAGTGGTGGAGGCGTTGAAACGTTCCAGGGCCCAGCATCCTGCAGGGGCCGGAAACAAACATTAATTACGACATCAGGATGGGGAGCGCGATGGCCAAGAAGAAGCGGCGGATAACCGAGCAGCCGGAGGAGGAGTACGAGTTCACTCCCACCGAATTCAACGAGAGGGAGTTCATACTCAAGGACCTGTACATGACGAAGATATTCGTTGTCGTCATGGCCTTCGGATTCCTTACAGGTATCATCGGAGCGCTGCTCACAGATCACATAAGCGGCTACGGGTGGATTCTCGCCACGCTCGTGTCCTTCGCGGTATGCGCGTCGCTCGGCAAGATCCTCGCCGCAGTGGGATTCAGGATGGACATGGTCGAGAGCAAGTCCATGGCCGGGAACTATCTCCTGTTCCTCGTCCTCGCTCTCGGTATCTGCATCCTGATGACGAACCCGCCCTTCACCATCTGAACGCTTTCCTATCCGGCCCCCGGTAGTCCGGGGGCCGGCGCTTCTTCCTTCGGTGCTCAGCCGTCGATGAGGTCCTTCTCGCGGAGGGCGTCGATGAGCAGTCTGACCGCGTTGCCGCGATGGGATACCGCGTTCTTCTCGTCCAGGGGCATCTCGGCGAACGTCCTCCTCCCGTCGGGCGAGAACACGGGATCGTAGCCGAACCCGTCGGATCCCCTCTCGGAGTCCGCTATGGTTCCTCTGCACGATCCTGTGACGACGATCCTCTCCCCTCCGATGTCGCATCCTATGCAGCATCTGAACTCGGCTCCGCGGTCTTCGACGCCGTCCATCAGCTTCAGCACGCCGGAGTTGCCGATGGTCTTCTGGACATATGCGGACCACACCCCGGGGAAGCCCTTCAGCGCGTCCACGAACATCCCCGAATCATCTATGATGAAGTCGCGGATGCCCTCCGCGATCAGCGCGTCCATGCCCTTATGGACGACCTCCTCGAGCCGCGAGGTTTGGACCTCGTCGTAGGGGTGGTGCAGGTGCTCCATCTCTATGCCGTATGCCGACAGCTCCTTCCGGTATTCCTGTACCTTGCCGGGGTTGGATGTGATGACCTTGAGCTTCATGTGTATCTGCCTCTGTTCCTGATGTCCTCGAGCTTCCGGGAGACGGCTTTCGGATCGTCCACCTGCCCGTAGTACTCGTTCATGAGGGCGTTGAACGCCGCAGGGAGGTCCACATGGGCGGACGAGAACGCCCGCTCCAGCAGCCTGAGGTCGATGCCGATGTCCTCCAGCTCCGCCCTCGTGCGTCCCATGGACATGTCTATCAGGCATATCCGCCCGGACGGCTCCCGTATCATGTTGGATGTGGTCAGGTCGCCGTGGCATATCCCGGCCGAGTGCATCTTTGCCACCGTCCTGCCCACCTCCCTGCAGACGTCCTCCGCCTCATCGGGATGCCCGTCGAGGTACTCCTTGACGGTCTCTCCCTCGATCCTCTCCATGACTATCGTGCATCTGCTCAGATCCAGGTCGTAGATGCAGGGCGTGCGCACGCCGGCCTTCCTGGCCTCGTGCATCATGCGCGCCTCGCTCCTGGTCCTGGCGGTGCGTATGCGTGAATCCAGCTCGGCTATGCGGTAGCTCTTGGCGGGACGGATCTTCTCCAGAGCGCTCCTTCCGAGGAACGATGTCGGAACGACGTACGCCTCCGCCCCCATGGCCTCGGGCTCATCGGACATGGCTACGGCAATGGCATGGTCTATTTTGAACGAATGCCCCGTCGCGCCCATCTCAGGTGTCTACAATGATTAATAACGGCATGTGCATCAGCATTTAGTGATTCGATGGCGGATGCGGAACGCGATATGAAGAGGCTCTGGAGGTCGTATGTGCCTCCAGCGATCGTCGTGACCGTCGGCATCTCGATCATGGCATCGTCATCAGACGATCGGTACTGGATGCTCATCGTCGGCCTCATCGCCGTGTTCTACGGGCTGGTATTCGGCATGCCGCTGGCTTGGCTCCGCTCGAGCGCGATGAGGCGTCGGCTGGGAACGGCCGTCGCGGTCCACGGTATGGATCGCATCCCCCTTCAGATGCTGGCGGAGAGCACGGGGTCCGACGATGCCGCCGGGGACGCGATATGGTGCATCCAGCACGGCTATCTCGATGGATACATCGTCGGAGGCGGAGAGGTCGTCAGGGCCGAACTGGCCGATCCATCTAAGGCACAGCATGCGGCGACATGTCCCAACTGCCATGCCAGCTTCACCTACTCCGGCGACATGGGCAGGTGCCCGTACTGCGGCGACTACTACGAGCGTCCGAGGCGACCGCCTCCATTGAACATTTATTAATCCAGCCTATCGATTAGGCCGTGCCGATGCGGATACCCCTGTCCTGCAACAAGTTCGACCGCCTCCTGGGAGGCGGGATCGAGACCGGCTGCGTCACCCTGCTCTACGGGGAGGCCGGTGCCGGGAAGACCAATGTCTGCCTGCAGGCCGCCCGCCAGATGGCTTCATCCGGATCCAAGGTCGCATACATCGATACAGAGGGACTCTCCTACGAGAGGCTGGGGCAGGTGTTCGAGGGTCGCGAGGAGGATCTGAAGAGCCTGCTGGTGTTCCAAGTCCATGATATGGAGGAGCAGACGGACCGCGTCGAGAAGATCTCGAAGCTGGCGGAGATGAAGGCCGTGTCGATGGTCGTTATCGATTCGCTGACGATGTTCTACCGTCTCAGGTACGAGGATCCCCGGGCCCGGAGCGATCTCATCCGCGAGATCGAGATGCTCCAGGAGATCGCGAGGAAGTACGACGTGGCCGTCGTCGTGACCTCCCAGGTCTATTCCAACATAAATACGGGCGGCGTCGAGTTCCTCGGCGGCCATGCTCTGAAGCACAACGCCAAGACGATCCTCCGCCTGGAGAAGCTGGACAACGGTCGCAGGAAGGCCGTCGTCGTGAAGCACAGGAGCCTTCCCGAGGGCAGGTCGGTGTACTATCGCATCACCCAGACGGGGATCGAGGACGTCCGATCGCAGCATCTCGCGGTAGCGAGAGAGGATCTCCAGACTCCTGTCGGGCGTCGCAGGAGGGACGCCGCACTCCGGTCCGATCAGATCGAATCCCGCGTCCACGGAAGCCCTTATGCTGTCCAGGATGTCCATTTCCGACCCCTGCATCAGGGTCATAACGGGATTCACGGCTCCGAGCAGGCGGCATCTGCCGTCGACCTTCTCGACATACCCTGCGCGGTCCCATGACGCCTCGGGGGACAGGCAGTCCTCCCCTAGTGCTGATAGCTTTTCGGCCACCTCGTCGGTGCGCCCGCAGCTGTGAACCGTGCAGAACGCGCCGTTTCCGACCGAACCGATGACCTCGGACAGCTTGGTCCCGATGAGCCTGTCGAACATGTCCGGCGGCAGCAGGTCCGTGCTGGCTTCGTCTATCACGAGGACGTTGTCGCAGACCTCGGACAGACGCGATGCGTAGGCGGACAGACAGGGGACCATGGACGATGCCCATTCCTCGACCAGACCGGGGTCCAGTATCATGCCCATCGCTACCTCCTCGAATCCGGCAAGGTAGTTCACGAGCCCCATGGGCCCTATCATGCCCGCGGTCACGAACAGGTCGCCGCGTTCCGACAGGCGTTCGGCGGCATCGATAACCGAGCATATCCACGGGTCCGAGAGGAACTCGTTCGTCGATGGCATATCCGGAACGTTCTCGAGCTCTCCGTTTCCGCGGTATGGCGATCCGGTCAGGACCGGCGGGGAGGATGCGGCGCCTCTGTCGATCGTGCATCCGAGCGCGCCCGCCTCGACCGCTATGGAGAACGGTACGCGCGCTGTCGCGAATCCCATGGATTCGTGCGGCTGCAGAGCCAGCGCGGCCATCATGCCGGCATCGAAGTTTGCTTCCGGCCATGCGCACCCGCAGGCTCCCATCTGCTGCACCGTGGCGGTCTGGGTGAATATCGCGGGCGGCGGAGGGCCGTCCCTTCCGCCTTCCATGGCATCGATGATCTCGTCCCTGGTGTTCACGGGATACGGACCGGGGTATGCGTTGTTAACGGTTTCTGGATACGGCGCAGAGGTCGGGCTTCCCTGAAGCGCGGGCGGTTATCTCGGCGCCTGCGAAGGCCCTCCTCCCCGGAGCCGCATCCACCCATGTCTCGTCCGCCGCGGCATCGACGACGGGTGCGGCGCATCCGTTGCTCTTCGCCGCCTCCTTCGCCAGATGGGACGCCTCCTCGATGGCGAACGCCACGGCCTCCTCCGGTCCATCCAGGATCGTGATGCCCCCTCCGACGAACACCCTGCATGCAGGGCTCTCGGACGGCTCTCCGTCGACAGGACGCACTGTGGCGGCCCTCGTCTCCGTGACGGATCCCGTTATCGCCCCTATGGCGTTGCCTATCGCCGAGCCCTCCGGCAGGATCAGCTCGGCCCCCAGGATCTCCGCGGCCCTCGGAAGCCAGGCGCCTGCGGGCGCGCCCATGCCGACGATCGGCATCATGAGCCCGAATCCGAGCTTGTATCCGCGGTGCCCTCCGCCCACTATGTCGCGGACGAGGTCGGACTGGTACGGGGTCAGCTCGTCCCCTTCCGACTCGTCCAGGATGATCTTCTCCATTATCGAGGCCGCCATCCTGCCGGATACCATCTCCTTGACGGCGGCGATGAGGCCGTCGACGGGCATCCTGCACGTTCTGGCGATGTATCCAGCCGCCAGACGGGACGCCTCCGCATCGTGCTCCGTGTACCCTCCTTCGGCGTGGAGCACGTCGGTGGGCGTGAACCCTATCCTCTCGATCAGGCCGGCGTCCTCGAGGCGGGACACCCGGATCGATCTGCACGGCACGCCGAGCTCGGCCGCGGCACCGGCGATGCCGCGGGGTCCCTCCTCCAGCAGATCCAGCAGGGAGCGGTCCGATTCGTCCAGTGCATCCCGGCCGCATCTGCGGGAGATGGTCAGGAACTCGAAGTCCTGTACGATGTCCCCTGCGCGGCGATCGTCGGGGATGCCGTCCCCGGACCGGCCGTCCAGCGCCCTCAGGGCCTCCTTCACGGACGGCCATCTCTCCGCCGCGATGCACAGCGGCACCGCTTTCACGGGGGCGATCCCGATGCTCCTCCCGTTCAGGAGGATGCGGCTGTCTCCGCCGATTCCGAACGTGGAGATGTCGGCGGCCATGACCCTGGTCCGTTTTCCTCCGATCAGCGCTCCTTCCGGCTCCACTTCGGGGAACCCGTTCTTCAGAACGCCGACGTCGGTGGTGGTCCCGCCGACGTCCGCCACCACACCGTCGCGGACGTTCGTGAGCGCTTTCGCGCCCGTGAGACTGGATGCAGGGCCGGAGAGGATGGTCTCCACCGGCTTCAGGGCGGCCGTGGCGGCGCTCATGAGCGCGCCGTCCCCCTTCACCATCATCAGCGGAGCGCGAACGCCCATGTCGCCGAGCGTCTCCTCGACGGATTCCAGCAGCTCCCTGATCACGGGTATGAGGCGTGCGTTCATCACGGCCGTGGTCGTCCTCTGCTCGAATCCGAGGCTGGAGGTCAACTCGTGCCCCCTGACGACGGGGATGCCGAGGACGGAGGCGGCCATCGCCGCGATCCTGTCTTCGTGGGACGGGTTCCTCACGCTGACGTACCCGGAGACGGCCAGCGAATCCACTGCGCCCGCCATGCCCTCCAGAGCGGCCCGGGCAGCATCCTCGTCCAGCGGGATCTCCTCGGCCCCGCTCATGCCGAACCTTCCGTCGACCACCGCGTAGCGTTCCGGCTCATCGGCGCGTCCGTACCGTTTGCCTATGCATACGAGGCCGACGCGGCACCCCTTCCCCTCCACGACGGCGTTGGTGGCCAGGGTGGAGGAGAGGGATGCCAGCGACACCTGCTCCAGCAGGCGCCCGTCCAGGTTGAGCAGCGATTCCCTTATGCCCGTGGACAGGTCGTTCCTGGTTGTCAGGGCCTTGCTGCCGCAGACGGGCCTCCCGTCCGAGAGGTCGACGATCACGCTGTCGGTGTACGTGCCGCCAGCATCGATCCCCAGTCCATAGGTTGTCATGTCCGCGGCTCAGCGGTCCCTGTCGATGGCGTATCTGGCGAGGGCGATCATGAATTCCTTGTCCTCGCTCTCGGGCAGGAATCCGATGGCGGCGACGGCCTTCTCCACCTTCGATCTGGCCATCTCCATGGCGTAGTCGATCGATCCGGCATCGGCCATGATCCGCTTGGCGCGGGCGCACTCCTCGTCGGTGGCATCGGCCCGTCCGAGGATGGATGTGAACTCCTCGAGCATCTCCGGACGGTCCTTCAGGGCCTCCATGGTGTGCGTGACCATGACCGTGCACTTGCCCTTCCTGATGTCGTTGCTGTTGGATTTCCCGGTCTTCGCGGGGTCGCCCTCGATGCCGAGATAGTCGTCGAATATCTGGAATCCGAGCCCGGTCTCTATGGCGTACTCGTGGATGGCCGCCGCGGTCTCGGCATCCGCACCGCCTACGACCGCGCCTCCGGCGGCCGCCGCGGCGAAGAGGACGCTGGTCTTCAGCTTGATGGTCTCCAGGTACTCCTCCTCGGAGACGATCCTCCCCTCGTTGTTGACGTCCATCTGCTGCCCGCGCGCCAGGTCCCATACCGCATCGCTGACATACCTGAGGGCATCCCTCATCCTCTCGGCGGGAACGTCCAGGTCGCAGATGATCTGGTACGCCTTGGCGAACAGGGCGTCTCCGGCCAGGACCGCGGTGGGCATGCCGTATCCGACATGGATGGTGTCCATCCCCCTGCGTTTCCTGTCGCCGTCCATGAGATCGTCGTGGATCAGCGTGAAGTTGTGGATGTACTCCACGGCGACGGCGAGGGGGACGGCCCTGCTTTTGTCGCCGCCGACGGCACCGCAGCACGCGACCGCCATGGCGGGTCTCATCCTCTTCCCGCCCTGGTACGGGTATTGGCGGGAGGCCTCCATCAGGTTGGCGGGCTCCTCGTCGCCTATGTAGCTCTTTATGGGTCCGTCGAGCTCGGCGGACGTTCTCTTCAGGTACTCCTCTGCATTGATCATAGCTGTTCCATCCACTCCCTGGTCCTTCCCAGGATGACATGACGTGTTTTAGCGAGGGCGCGCAGGTCCCTCGATCCGGTCAGCAGCATGGCCGCCTTGAGCTCCTCCCTGATCGTCGTCAGGCGCTCCTTCACAGCATCGGCGGATTCCATGGCCGCCGGCAGGAGCGTGTTGGCGGATCCGGCGCAGGACGCGCCTATGGATATCGCGTTCGCCACATGGAGACCGTTCAGCACGCCTCCGGACGCTATCAGCGGCAGGCCGCATCCTCTGCACTCCATCACCGATACCGGGGACGGGATCCCCCAGTCGAAGAACGTGCCGCCCATCTCCTCGCGCACGCGGTCCCCGGCACTCCCGGCACGGTGCATCTCCACGGCGGCGAAGCTGGTGCCTCCCATGCCGGCGACGTCGATGCCGCGCACGCCGATGCCCTTCAGGCGGTTGGCGACCCCCTTGGAGATCCCTGCGCCGGTCTCCTTGACCATCACGGGGTGCTCGGCCGCCAGGCTCCGTATGGCGTCCCGGACGCCCGCCCCGTTGGTGTCCCCCTCCGGTTGAACGACCTCCTGCAGGAAGTTGAGGTGCACGGCGACAATGTCCGCTCCGATGAGGTCGACAGCATCGCCGACCATCCCTGGATCGAACATGTCCCTGCTTCTCTGCGGGACCAGCTGTGGCGCCCCGATGTTGCCGATGACCAGCGGCACGTCGTAGTCCCTGATCACGGAGTAGCTCTCGGGGCACACCCCTGTGACGCCCGCCCTCTCGCTCCCTACGCCCATGCCGACGCCAAGCTCCGCGCAGGCTTCGGCTATGTTCGCGTTTATCCTCACGGCTCCGGAGAACCCGCCGGTTATGGCCGTGGCCACGAACGGGAATTCCAGGCGCTTTCCGAACAGCATGCAGGACGCGTCTATGTCGTCCATGCCGATCTCCGGCAGCGCGTCGTGGACGAGCCTGATGTCGTCCCAGTAGCGGTATCCCGGTGCGATCCGCTCGTTCATGCAGATCCCTATGTGGTCCGCCTTCCTCTCTCTGATCTGCTCCATCGGATCACATCCTGGCCCTGGTGCAGGGCACATCCTCGCCGCTCAGGACGGACAGGAGCCTGCCGGGGACCGTTCCGTTGACGAGCACGCAGTCCCGTTCCGACGAGCACATCCTGAGCATGGCCTCCATCTTGTTCCTGACTCCTCCGGTGACATCAGCGACGTCCGCTTCGGTGCCGACCGCGTCTAGCGTCTCCTGCGTGACCTCGGGGATGAACTCGGCGTCGGGGTGCTGCTTGGGGTTGGCCGTGTAGAGACCGTCTATGTCGGATACGAAGATCACCCTCTCCGGTTCGAAAACCGTGGCGAGGTATTCCATCATCTGATCCCCGGACACGATGGCGAACCCTTTTTTGCGATCCATGACGACGTCCCCGAATGTGACGGGCATGATCCCTATGCGGGCCTGCCTGCGGAGCGCCTCGTCGTCCGTGACGATAAGCTCCCCGTCGTCGAGGACGAAGCAGTTCCCGGGCGCGAACGACGCGGCCGGGATCCCGACCTTCATGAGCTCCGCCGTGACCAGCATGCCGAGCTCCATGGCATCGTGATGCACCATCGCCGCGGCGGAGACCTGCCCGTAGTCCGCCAGGCCGTCCTGTATGCGGTACTTCTTCGCCAGCACATGGCCGAACGATCCGGCTCCGTGGACGATTATGCAGGAGCGGCCGGATCTCGCGATCTCTTCGCATAGCCTGGCCGTCCGCTCCTGATTGAATTTCTTGTACTGCGACTTGTCGGTAATGACGCTCCCGCCAAGTTTTATCAGTATCATCGAGTCGGGCGATGGCATCGACATATTTAGCAAACGATGTTCGACGATAGACGTATGAACAAGCAGAGAAACAGCTCGCGCTGAATCGATATGATGAAAAAGTGGTAGACAGCGTGCCTGAGTTCCCGTAGGCTTGCGCACTACAGTACAGACAGGTACGCGGGCGGACTTTACTTCCGGGTTCGGAATGGGACCGGGTGTGACCCCGCCGCTATGGCCGTCTTACCAAGACTCCTCATTTCTATCTAGTATATATAATTAACTATTAATGTCACCCCATTCCATGGTTCTTCACGATTTTAGTATCGAAATCCTTGGAGGAGTACAGCAGAATCGATAGACGCGGAAGGGCGCCCAATTGCTGCTTTTAACGAGTTCGCGACCTCCGGGTTCGTCGTGCTCATCGCGAGCAACGATTCCGACCACTCGGGGAGCCGTCCGGAGTCGTGCCATCTGTGGAATAGCGATAGGAGCTGTATCGTTCAAGTAACTTACAGACTGTATGTGATTCCACTGGCTGATGTTCGGAGCATGACCGATTCCGACCGAGAATCTCCATGCACGTACTACATACTTCTCTGGACTGTCCGTCCCGTGTACCGGAGGAGCGCTACAGACTTCCGGTTCGGAGCAACCATGACCAAGATCACGAAGAAGATGTGTGTGCTGGAGCAGACGCACTCGATATCCACGCTCCTCTATCTGATTGAGCACGACGGGTGCCGCAAGATCGATATCTATCGTGACGTCTCGCACAACAACACTATGCCGGAGAAGCTCAATCGCATGGAGGATATCGGTCTGATCAGGCAGGAGCCCATGGGCCGGGGCCATTTGGTCCATCTGACGGAACAGGGGAGGCAGGTGGCACTCCAGCTGGCCGCTGTGAACCGCATCATGGACGATTCTGTGGATCGGAACCCATCGGATCTCGATCGCTTCGGCAGTCCTTGAGCCCGTTCAGGATGTATGCGCAGTCTCTTATGTTCCGGTTGATCTCCTCGCGGTCGAACCCCGCTAAGATATGTGATCGTCTCGGTCCGGAGGGTTATCAACACGGAACGACACCAATTCCAACCGCTTTTATGAGTCATGAACGCATCCGTCCCTCATACGACAGCCGGGTGCAGCGATGACGACGTTCGACGAGATACTGGACAAGTACAGGGCCGAGGCCCTTTCGAGGAGCGGCTACGGGACGAGGTTCGAGGAGCTGATGGCGGGCTTCCTCAGGACCTATCCTCTCTACGACGGTCTGTTATCCGACGTGTTCCTCTGGAAGGACTTCCCGTACAGGGGGCAGTTCGGCAAGGGGGGCGACATCGGCATAGACATCGTCGCCAGGACGAGCGAGGGCGAGTGGTGGGCAGTCCAGTGCAAGATGTACGAGCGCGGGCATGTCGTCTCCAAGGCGGACATCGACAGCTTCATGTCCGCATCCAGCAAGACGTTCTCGGACGAGATGGGTGCGGACACGGGCTTCTCCCGCCGCCTACTCGTAGCGACCACCGACAACCTCGGCGGAAACACCCAGGCCACACTGGAGCACCAGAGCCCGCCGGTCTCCACCCTGATGTACAACACGCTGGTCGATGCCCGGGTGGACTGGGACGCCTTGGAGAGGAACGTCCACGGCAAGAAGGCCAGGATGCCCATCTGCACCCTGCGTCCGCACCAGCAGAGGGCGCTGGACGCCGCCCTGGAGCACTACAGGGACGATACGCGGGGAAAGCTCATAATGGCCTGCGGCAGCGGGAAGATGATCGCAGCCCATATCCGCAGCTATTATGAAAAGATCAAGAGCAGGTGCTGATCAGGATATCAGGGATCTCAGTGATCCGTTAAGCAGGTCCATGGAGACAGCGATCATAAGCGTCATCGACCATCGACGCTGCAAATTCGGATCAGAAGTGGACCGTTGCGGACGGGCCCGTCGGTGCGCGGGATTCGTTGCGTTCTTTAAATACAGTTATTAATCCGCTTCCTGATTCCGTCCGCGGTGAGCCCGATGGCAGCCAAGAAGACGGATGGAGATGCGGTTCCCGCGGAGACGGGAGCCACCGATGCGAAGACGAGGACGAACGATTCCTATTTCGTCTCCCCCCATCAGAACGGCGGGTGGCAGGTCAAGAGGACAGGTGCGCAGAAGGCCCTGAAGCTGTTCAAGACCAAGGCGGAGGCGGAGGCCTACGCCAAGCAGGTCGCTGGAAATCAGGGGATAGGCGTCGTCCGTCAGAAGAAGGACGGCAAGATACAGAAGAAGAAGCGATGTTGTATGCAGGCCGGTTCCGGGCCGGAGGGCCCGGTCCCGGTTCAGCAGAACGACAGCTGATCGCTGTCGAGGGCCTCGTTCCAGAGCCTTATGGTCTCCTGGGCATCCTCCTCGTCCATCAGCTGTATCGCGAATCCAGCGTGGACGACCGCCCAGTCGCCCACCTTGGCGTCCACCATGGAGAGGTTCGCCCTCCTGGTGGCGCCACCGAAGTCCACTTCGCCCACGTCTCCGTCAATGCTCACGATCTTGCCGGGAATCGCCAGACACATGCTATCATCGCTCCGATATTATCCTGATTATGGCTTCAGCGGGCTGGCCGTCGGCGGCTTCGAGCGCGGCAACGGCGCGGTCCCTGTCGCAGCCGGTCTGCGACATGACGAGGCCGATATCCTCCTCGGGGAACGCGGGCTTGGCCACGCCGTCCGCTCCGATGCCCCTCTCCTCGGTGGTCCCGGAGACCTGGTAGCTGACGCTGCCGCCCATCTCGATGCGTATGACGTCCGCGTTCGTGACGACGTACTCCTTGTCCTTTGTCCTGATGACGACCTCGGTCACTCCGTCGATGGAGGTCTGCTTGATCCCCATCTTCTTCATGGCCTGCTTCATCTGACGGTCGTTGACCCTCATTCCGCCCATGGATGCCTATTATTGCGGTTGTTCTTAAGGAGTGCGTCAGATGCATCGTTCCAGGGCCTTCGACACGGCCTCGGCCATGGCATCGAGGACCCGCCGTGCCGCCGAGCCGTCGGGCACTCCGCCCTGAGCGAATCCGGGTTTGCCTCCTCCGCGGCCGCCGAACGCCTTCAGGATCTGCGGCAGCAGGGATCTGCAGTCCACCCGGTCCGTGCCGGAGGACATCAGCACGGACAGAGAGTCCCCCTCTCCGACTATGAGCGCCACTCCCCCCTCCGATCTGGCCTTCTCGGCCAGTTCGTTCAGGGCGTTCCTGTCCGCTCCGGGGAGCGCAGCCGAGTACACGGGGACCCCTGCGACATCGGACGGCAGGACCATGGAGGCCAGCCTGCGTGTCGCGTCCCTGAGGAGCCTCGATTTCGACTCGTCGTCCGCCTTGAGGTTGGCCACGGCCCGGGGGGCATCCTCCAGCCTGCATCCCATCGTGTCGGTCACGGACATGGCCACGGTTGCCAGGCCGACCGCGGCCGCCTTGGCCGCCGAGCCGACCTTGAAATGTATCGCGGTGCCCTCGGGCCCGGCGGACACCTTCCTGTCGACCAGCAGCATCTCGAGCTCCGATGTCTCCATGACATGGATGCCCGAGCATGCCGAGTAGTCGATGTCGCCTATGGCCACGACGGTGATCTCCTCGCCCTCGGGTATCCTGTCAAGTTTGATCCTGACCCTTTCCAGGAGCTCAGGGTCGTCCCTGTCCATGATGCTGTGGGTAACGGGGAGGTTGTCCGCTATGGCGCCGTTGGCGAACCTGACCGCCGCCTCGATCTGCTCCCAGGTCAGGTCGTGGTTGACGATGACGTACTTGCTCTCCGGGGAGATGTAGATCTTCGTGATGGCCATGTCGGGGCACTGCCTCTTGAGCGAGCAGAACAGCAGATGCTCCCCGGTGTGGCCCTGCATGAGGTCGAACCGCCTGTTCCAGTCGACCTCGCACCAGACCCTCTCGCCTGCTTTCAGGTCGTTGCTAGGAACGATGTGGGCTATGTCCCCGCCCTCGATCTCATGGACATCCGTGACGCGGAGGCCGCGGATGTGTCCCA
This sequence comes from uncultured Methanomassiliicoccales archaeon, assembly GCA_964445265.1. Lineage (GTDB taxonomy): Archaea > Thermoplasmatota > Thermoplasmata > Methanomassiliicoccales > Methanomethylophilaceae > Methanoprimaticola. The sequence continues at coordinate 13,141 of CAYUPU010000011.1, read as the reverse complement.
GATCGCAGACCTGGCCTCCTCCGCCGGGGTAGAACGCCGTGCTGTCCAGGACGATCTCGTCGCCCTTCGCGGACACAACGTTCGCCTCGAACTCGAAGACGTAGCCGTCGCGCCTGAATATCCTGTCCGTCATGCGCCGCCCATATCTCACAACCTTAATAAGCGCGCTCCAGAATGAGGTTCCGACGGTGCATATGTCGCTCACGGACTTCGATGAACTGGACAAACGTATAATCGAGCTCCTCTGCAGATCCAGCCAGGGGTCGTACAGGCAGCTCGCCAAGCAGCTCGACGTCCATCCCACCACGCTTATCCAGAGGGTCAAGAACCTGGAGACCAAGGGGGTCATCAACGGATACCGTGCCAGCATCGACTACATGAAGCTCGGGTTCGAGTACATGGGTCTCGTCAGCGTCTATGCGGAGAACGTCATGACCGTCCAGGGCCAGATATCCCAGATCCCCCAGGTCATATCCGTGTTCGACGTGACCGGGGAGGCAGACTGCATAGTCTGGATTGCCTGCCTCGACAGGGACGAGTTCTCCGATGTCGTGAAGGAGATAAACGCAATACCGGATGTCAGGAAGACCAACACCTCGGTCATCATGAACATAACCAAGGATCCGTTCTCCTACATCCCGCCGATCCTCGGCGAGAAGCGAGCGGCCAGTCCCTTCTGATTGCGGTCAGACAACGTTAACAGCGTAAAGGCTATTATAAGCCGTTCCGATGCCGACGGCATTCATTTGGAGAATGCTGACATGGATGAACTGGTAATCTCGGATCTCTCGGCATCGGCGGGCGGAGTGCCAATCCTCGACCATCTCAACCTCACCGTCCGCAAAGGGGACTGCATCGCGCTCCTCGGACCCAACGGACAGGGCAAGTCCACGCTTCTCAACGTCCTCATGGGGTCTCCCGAGTACACCGTGACCGGCGGATCCGTCACCCTCGACGGCGAGGATCTCCTGAAGCTCACGGTGGATCAGAGGGCGAGGAAGGGCCTCTTCCTGGCTTTCCAGGCGCCTCCAGAGGTTCCCGGGGTCGTCGCATCGGAGTTCTACCGCGCCGGGGTCAACTCCCGCCGCTCCGAACCCATAGGGGCGTACGCGTTCCGCAAGGAGCTGGAGGAGGCGTGCCACCGTACCGGCTTCAATCCCGATCTCGCATCGAGGAACCTCAACGACGGGTATTCCGGAGGGGAGAAGAAGAGGAACGAGATCCTCCAGATGCTCCTCCTCAAGCCGGACCTGGCGTTCCTGGACGAGATCGACTCCGGATTGGACGTCGACGCTCTGGCCCAGGTATCGGATGCCATAAACAGCCTCCGCGAGCAGGGGACCACGTTCATCATCATATCGCACTACGACCGCCTGTTCAGGATGCTCAAGCCCGGAAGGACCGCCGTCATCGTCAACGGGACCATCGCCATCGAGGGCGACGGCGCACTGGCCGAGAGGATCTCCGCCGAGGGATACGGGTTCCTGAAGAGCGAGTACGGCATAGCCATCGAGAAGAAGAGGCCCGTCTCGCCGTCCTGCGGGCCCCAGGGCGCAATCGACCTCGGGGGAATCTGACACGATAGTCCGCGATCTCAACGAGCTCGCCGGCGGGGAGATCGGGGAGGATCTCGCCGTGGACTGCCTGCTGTCCGGGGACAGGTCGGGCGAGGTGCGCCTCGAGTACACCGTGGACGAGGGCAGGGAGCTCAGGATCACGCTGGCGGACCTGTCCGACGGCGACATCGACGTCGGCATCGCCATATCCCTGAAGAGGGGGGCCAAGGCCATAGTCAATCTCGCCTCGGTCTGCCCCGCCGGCAGGAGGAAGGTGTTCAGGTTCGACACCATCCATGTCGAGGGCCGGACCACTTCCAATGTCAGGATGGCGGGCATCAATGCCGGGAACGGCACCCTGCTGTTCTACGGGACGTCGGACATCCACAACGGCGCGCACAAGTCCGTCACGCGCCAGGAGGGGAGGATAACCAACCTGTCCCACGGCGCCAAGAGCGAGGTGTCCCCCGCTCTCCTGATCAAGGACGACGACGTCAATGCGAGCCACGGCGCGGCGCTGGGCGCGTACGATCCCGAGGCCATGTACTACATGATGAGCCGCGGGCTGACCGAGGCGGAGAGCCGCAAGCTGATAACCCTCGGCAGCATGCTGTTCGTCATCGAGTCCATGGACGACAAGGGCCTGGCTAAGGAGACCGAGGAGGCCCTGGAGGCGCTCAGCATATGATCGACCCCCGTGCCATCCGCGAGCAGTTCCCGATGTACTCCCGCGGCGGGATGTACGACGGGCGGCCTCTGCACTACCTGGACAACTGCGCCACGACGTTCAAGCCGTACCGTGTGATCGAGGCGGCCGACCGCTATAATACGGAGGTCACCGCCAACACGAAGCGCGGCGACTACGCGCTGGCGCACGATGCCGATGTGGCCTACGATTCGAGCAGGGAGGCGGTGGCCAGATTCATCAACGCCGAGACGGACGAGGTCTGCTTCACATCCGGCGACACCATGGGGCTCAATCAGGCCGCGTTCGGTCTGGCACACAGGCTGTCTCCCGGCGACGAGATCGTCCTCTCGTACCACGAGCACGCCTCCGCGGTCCTCCCGTTCTTCAAGGTCGCGGAGAGGACGGGCGCCAGGATAGTCTACGTCCCGCTCGATGAGGACGGCAGGGTCACGCCCGACGCCCTCAGGTCGGTGGTTGGGGACAGGACCCGTATGGTCTGCCTCGCCAGCACGACAAATGTGCTCGGCTACTCGCTGGACGTCAGGGAGATGGCGCGCATCGCCCATTCGGTCGGCGCGGTCTATATAGACGACGGCGCCCAGTCCGTTCCCCACAGGAGGACGGATGTGAAGGAGTCCGGGGCGGATGTGCTCTGCTTCTCCGGGCACAAGATGTGCGGGCCCACGGGCATCGGCGTGATGTACGGCACCCGCGAGGTGCTCCAGGAGATGGAGCCGCTGATGTGGGGCGGCGAGATGAACGCCCGCTTCAAGTCGGACGGCACATATTCCCTGGACGATCCGCCGTCCCGCTTCGAGGCCGGCACACAGAACGTCTCGGGGGCCATGGGCCTCGCGGAGGCCTGCAGGTTCCTGGAGGACATAGGCTTCAGCGACATCCAGAGGCATGAGGAGGCCCTCAGGCGCCGTGCGGTGGACGGCCTGTCCGCAATAGAGGACATCGCGATCTACAATCCGGATGCGGATGCGGGGATCGTGGCGTTCAATTCCAAAACCGTGTTCGCCCAGGATGTGGCCACGCTGCTGGGGAGCAAGGGCGTGTTCGTGCGCTCCGGCACCCATTGCGCCAAGATCCTGCCCGAGTTCACCAAGGCCCCGGCCACGGTCAGGGCCTCGTTCTATGTGTACAATGACGAGGACGATGTCGATGCTCTGATCGGCGCCGCCTCTCACACGGAGGAGTTCCTCGATGTCTATTTCCGATGATCCAGAACTGATGCGGGAGATCATGATCGACCATTACAAGTACCCGCGCAACAAGAAATCGGTCGACGATGACGGATACAGGACCGTCCACATGGACAGTGCGAGCTGCATCGACGACGTGTACATCCAGCTCAAGGTCGAGGACGGCAGGATCGCGGATGCCTGCTGGCACGGCACCGGGTGCGCAATATCCAGCGCCTCGTGCTCCATAATGACAGAGCTGCTCAAGGGCAGGACGGAGCAGGAGGCCCTGCGGCTCGCCGACACCTTCGACAGCCTGATGAGGTCGGAGCCCTGCGACGAGGAATCCCTGGGCGAGGCGGATTGCTTCGCCAACGTCCCCCGCGAGCCGGCCAGGATCAACTGCGCCAGGATCGGCTGGAAGGGCGTGCGCAGGGCGCTGGGACAGGAGGTCCACGAATGACAGACAAACCCATGTTCGACAGCGACGACCGTGCGAGGTACGAGTTCCGCGACGATGCGAAGCCCACCTTCCAGGTCCGCAAGGGGCTGGACGAGGACATCGTCCGCCAGATATCCGAGGTCAAGGGGGAGCCGGAATGGATGCTGGAGTTCAGGCTCAAGGGCCTGAGGGAGTTCCTATCCCATCATCAGCCGCGCTTCGGCCCGTCCCTCGACGACATAGACTTCCAGCAGTTCACGTACTACACCCGCGTGTCAGACGGGTCCGCCACCGACTGGGACGACGTCCCCGAGGAGGTCAAGCAGACCTTCCAGAAGCTGGGGATCCCGGAGGCGGAGCAGAAGTTCCTCGCCGGGGCCACGGCCCAGTACGAGTCCGAGGCCGTCTACGGCAACATGCTGAAGGAGGTCGAGGAGAAGGGGGTCATATTCACCGATACGGACACGGGCCTGAGGGAGTATCCAGAGTACTTCGAGAAGTACTTCGGCAAACTGGTCCCGATCAAGGACAACAAGTACGCCGCCCTCAACAGCGCCGTATGGTCCGGAGGGAGCTTCATCTACATTCCCAAGGGAGTGAAGCTCGACAGCCCCCTGCAGGCGTACTTCAGGATCAACAACAAGCGCAGCGGCCAGTTCGAGAGGACCCTCATCATCGTCGACGACGATGCCGAGCTGAACTACGTCGAGGGCTGCACCGCGCCCATGTACTCGGAGGAGTCCCTGCATTCGGGGGTCATCGAGATCTTCGTCGGCAAGAGGGCCAAGATGAGGTACACCACCATCCAGAACTGGTCCAACTCGGTTCTGAACCTGGTCACCCAGAGGGCCACCGTCGACGACGACGGGCTCATGGAGTGGGTGGACGGGAACATCGGATCGAAGACATGCATGAAGTACCCTTGCTGCGTCCTCCGCGGCGAGAGGTCTCACGGATCCGTCATATCCGTGGCCGTGGCCGGTCCGGGGCAGTTCCAGGACACCGGGGCCAAGATGCTCCATTTCGGTGCGAACTCGACCTCCAGCATAATCTCGAAGTCCATAGCCAGAGGCGGCGGCACCGCCAATTTCCGCGGGCAGATCCTCATCGGCAGGGATGCGCACGGATCCCGTGCGAACGAGCAGTGCGACACGCTCATCCTGGACGGACATTCCTACAGCGACACCGTCCCCAACAACAAGGTGGAGAACTCGTCCTCTTTCCTCGAGCACGAGGCATCCGTCTCGAAGATAAGCGAGGACCAGCTCTACTATCTGATGAGCCGCGGCATCGACATGGAGGCCGCCACGCAGATGATCCTCATGGGATTCCTCCAGCCGTTCAGCAGGGAGCTGCCGATGGAGTATGCCATCGAGCTGAACCGTCTCATCGCGTTCGACATGAGCCAGGGGCAGCAGGAGCGCTCCGAGGACTGACGGCCCGCTCCGCACGGGCCGCCGAAACCACTTCCTTCTCCGCGCACGCATCCGGGCGCGCCCTGCGCGCGCCCTATAAATAACAGGTTCCGAATGGCTCCGCAGTTATCAGAGGCGCTCTCATGAGAAGAACGAACACGTGCGGAGAGCTCAGGACGACGGACCTGGGCAAGGAGGTCTGTCTGCAGGGATGGGTCAGGTTCTCCAGGGACCACGGAGGAGTGGCATTCATCGATCTCGCCGACAGGTACGGCATCACGCAGGTCGTCTTCGATCCGGAGGCCCTGCCCGGCGACATCGACGCCGCGGCGCTCGAGCGCACCATCGGCACCTTCTCCCGCGAGTCTTGCGTGGAGGTATGCGGAACGGTCAGGAGCAGAGTGGAGGGTACCGAGGACGCGAGGAACCCCACCGGGGAGGTCGAGGTCCTGATCACCGCCGCCGAACTCCTCAACAGGTCCGAGCTCCCTCCGTTCGAGATAGGCGACCAGAAGGAGGGCGTCCTCCCCGACGAGGACATCAGGATGCGCTACAGGTACCTGGATCTCAGGAGGACGGAGATGGTCCAGTCCATGGTCTTCAGGTCCAAGCTCATCCATCTGGCCAGGAACTACCTGGGGCAGAACGGCTTCCTGGAGATCGAGACTCCCATGCTGGGCAGGTCCACTCCGGAGGGTGCCAGGGACTACATCGTCCCGTCCAGGGTCCACCCCGGGACGTTCTATGCGCTCCCTCAGAGCCCCCAGCTGTTCAAGCAGATGCTGATGGTCGGGAGCATGGACCGCTACTACCAGGTGGCCAGGTGCTTCCGTGACGAGGACTCCAGGAAGGACAGGCAGCCCGAGTTCACACAGCTCGACATGGAGATGTCATTCGTCGACATGGAGGACATCCAGAGGACGATCGAGGGGCTCATGGCCTATGTCTGGAAGGGGCTCTACGGCACCGAGCTGGCCACTCCGTTCCCGCACATCGCGTACAGGGATGCCATGGAGCGCTTCGGATCCGACAAGCCCGACATGAGGTACGGGCTCGAGTTCGTGAAGCTCACCGACCTCGTCAAGGATGTCCCGTACAAGATCTTCCAGAACATCCTGTCCGAGGGAGGCATCGTCGCCGGGATGAACGTCAAGGCATCCGTGTCCAAGGGCTCGATCGGGAGGAACGAGGTCGACAGGTACATCAAGTACGCCAAGAAGGTCGGTCTCGGAGGACTCACCTGGATGAGGTGCGAGGACGGCAAGCTCAACAGCAACATCGTGAAGTACTTCACTCCCGAGATCCTCGACAGCATAAGGGATGCCATGGGGGCCGAGGACGGGGATCTCCTGTTCCTCATAGCCGGACCATGGAAGGCCACGTACGAGGGCGGCGGCTTCCTCAGGAGGAAGGTCGCGGAGGACCTCGGCCTCATCCCCGATGACGAGTTCATGTTCTTCTGGATGGACCAGTGCCCCATGTTCGAGATCGATCCGGTCTCCGGCAAGTACGACGCGTTCCACCACCCGTTCGTCCTGCCGCAGAACGACCTCGACGACGAGTACGTCGGAGGCGCGTGCTTCGACCTGTGCCTGAACGGGAACGAGCTCGGATCCGGATCCCTGCGTATCCACAACGCCGATCTCCAGAGGGCCGTGTTCCACAAGCTCGGGCTCGACGACGAGAGGATCGAGCAGAACTTCGGCTTCTTCGTCCAGGCCCTCAGCTACGGCGCGCCGCCCCACGGGGGCATCGCCATAGGCGTGGACAGGCTGTGCTCCATCCTCCTGGGCAAGGATACCATCAGGGAGGTCATAGCCTTCCCCAAGAACAAGAGGGCGGTGTCCCTGCTGGACGGATCCCCCTCGCAGGTCCCCGACGACAAGCTCGAGGAGCTGCAGATCATCTCCCTCGCGGGGGACCTCGATTTCGAGGAGCCCGCGGAGGACGAGGAGAATTGAAACGCCAGGGGGCTCCGCCCCCTGCATCTATCTTAGGTATTCCTGAATATTATATACGGGAGAATCATCCCGTCATCTGCGGAGCGCGGCCGGTCGCATTCATGGGGGAAGGCCCGCCGCAGCCGCATTTCTCTGCATCCGATTCAGTGATTCGCGGCAAAAAATGCATTCACAGATGATTTCTGGTTACTCTAAATAATTTTAGTTATGCCATAATTTTAATTATGGAATGTGTTGGACCATGCATCCGATATGAAGTGCTGGGCGCACCAGCCTTTGACGGAGTCAGCGGAGTCCTTTCGATTCCGTGATAGATCGAATGGAGGCAATCAAGAATGGCAGCCAACAAGATGCTGATGGCCGCAGCGGTCGTGGTCGTGATCATAGCGGTGGCCGCAGCCCTCGTCATAACGACGGGCGAAGACGACAAGAATCAGGTCGTGGATGTCACTGCGTCGCAGTACGGCCTGGTATACGGCAATGCCGACGGCGACTGCGATCTGGATGACACGGATCTCAGGATAATACAGCAGATCATCGACGGGGAGTCCAGACTTGCCGACTATCCGCTCGCCGATACAAATCGCAACGGAGTCGTCGATCAGGAGGACTACGACCTCCTTCAGAAGATGATCAACCGGGAGTCCATGGTCGTCGAAGTCATGGATGTGACCGGCCACAAGACATCGAAGTTCCCGATATCCAAGGCGGTGATGACCGGAGGGACGAACGCCCGCGTTGTCATATCCGTCCTCAATCTGGATAAGTATATAGCGGCCAGCTCCACAAACACTAATCTCAGCGAGGTGCTCGACAAGGATCTAGTAGCCCTCAGGGAGTCCGGCAGGATTCCCGTCCTCACGACCAATGCGAATTCCGACGATCAGACTAAGCTGGCGGCCATCGATTTCGATGCCGCCATCATCGAGGAGAGCGGGATGAGCGGCTTCAGCGCCCAGGCGTTCCAGGATCTCTACAAGGCGAAAGGTGCGAGCTTCCTAGAGTTCTCCTATGACAACTACGAGGCCAGCATCCAGGCCATCGCGACGATCGGCATCCTCGTAGGCGAGGAGGAGGCGGCCCAGAAGTACATCGATTACTGCGAGAGCGTGATCAAGAACATCAAGGGGAAGGAAGGGGGCAAGTACGGCACCGTCACCGTCATGGGTGTGGTCATGACTAATTCCGTATGCGGACTGGGTGGCGATTACCATGAGGCCATGGAGGTTGCAGGAGGGAAGGATCTCGCCGATTTCAAGACATCGACCAAGAAGTTCCCCGATGGCTCAGACAATACCTGGCTCCTCGATCCCAAATACAATCCGCAGTATCTGGTGCACTACTCGTCGGTCACGTTCGGCAGCGATCCGAAGACCTCGACGATGTCGGCCATCCAGAAGAACTTCAGCGAGACCGCTGCGTACAAGGCCGGGAACTACTATGTTATGAACGGCGTCCTTCCGCTTCCCGTGAGGATAGCATACACCGCGGAGATACTGTATCCCGATTGCTTCGAGAACGGATGGAAGGAGTCCGTGCTCAAGGAGTACATGACCGAGTTCGTGGGTGCTGCAGATTTCGATCCCAGCAGTGCCAAGGTGCTCTGGAGCACCGCGGACATCCAGGCTCTTCTCAGCAGCTGAGTACAACGAGGGGATCACACCCCTCATCTTATCGTTACAATGGCGGAAGTTTCGATTGAGGGCCTGTCGTTCGGTTATTCCGACGATACTCTGATCCTGGATGGGATTAATCTATCTCTGGCCAACCCGCAGCTCGTATCAATAATCGGGCCCAACGGTGTAGGAAAATCCACGCTCATCCATTGCATCAACCGCATCCTGTCACCTGTGAAGGGGACGGTTCTGATTGACGGCGAGGATGTGGAGAGCTACAAGGCCAGGGATCTGGCCAAGAAGGTCGGATACGTCCCGTGCACCGCGGGGGACTCGTTCCCGATGACCGTGATCGATACCGTGCTGATGGGCCGCAACCCCCATCACAAGTGGAAGTCCCTGCACAATGACATGATAGTCGTGGAGGAGGCCATGCGTATGATGGATGTCTCGGACTTGGCGATGAGGTACTTCAACGAGCTGTCCGCAGGCCAGCATCAGCGCGTCATGCTCGCCCGCGGGATAGCCCAGGAGCCGGAGGTTCTTCTGCTGGATGAGCCCACGGCCAATCTGGACATACATCACCAGATGGATGTCATCCGTCTGCTGAAGAGGCTCTCCGAGGAAAAGGGCGTAATTGTCATCATGATAAGCCACGATCTGAACCTCGCGGCCAGGTATTCCGACAACATCATAATGCTCCACAACAGAGGAGTCTACGCGGTCGGCACCCCTCAGGATGTGATAACCTCCGACAATATCCGGCATGTGTACGAAGTGGATTCGAAGATAGAGATCCACGACGGACGGCCGTTCATGGTGTTTGAGGATCCCGAGTTCGTACCCGGGCCGTCCGACGGCGTGTGCGTATGCTCTTCGGAGGGACGTTCGGATGTCCGATGCCGAGGACCGGGTAGAAGCGCTCGAGGCGCAGTACAGCAGATACACATCGAGGAAGATCCTGCTGACGGCGGCCCTGATCGCGGGGATATTCGTCATGATGGGAGTCACCCTGATGTTCAACGGCAGAGAAGTGGGATTCCTCGATTCGTTGACCTATTTCTTCGGACACATCGCGGGCGCCAGCTACGAGGTGGGAACGGACGGGTGGGCGGACGACTATGCCATCTGGACGGTGTACGCCCCCCGCATGATCATGGCCATCGTGACCGGGGCCGGTCTCGCATCTTGCGGTGTCGTGATGCAGGCTCTCCTATCCAATCCTCTGGCCGATCCGTATACGACCGGACTCTCCGATGGAGCGTGCTTCGGCGCCGTGGCCGCGATAGTGATGGGATTCACGCTGTCCGACGTCTCCGCGTCGATGGGTGTCGTCACAAACGCGTTCATAGGGGGATTGATCCCGGCGGTGATCATCATACTGATCTCGCGCGTCATCGTCATGAGCGGCGCCGTGGCCATCCTGATAGGTGTGGCGCTGTCGTATCTGTTCAGCGGCATGGAGACCCTGATCATGGTGTCCACCGACGCGGATACGCTGAAGAACGCTTACCTGTGGCAGATAGGGACGTTCACAGGAACGACCTGGGGCGAGCTGCTGATTCCGACGGCGGCGGTAGTCTTCGCATCCATCTTCATGATCATCGTGAGCAGAAGGCTCAACCTGCTGTCCCTTGGTGACGACAGCGCGGAGAGCCTCGGATTGGATGTGGATAACTTCCGCACTCTGTGCATGGTCGTCGTCGCCGTCAGTGTGGCGGCCATGATCAGCTTTTCGGGGATAATCGGTTTCGTCGGACTCGTGATCCCCCATCTCATTCGTATGCTGGTGGGCGGAGACAACAGGTATCTCATCCCCGCATCCATGGCAGGCGGTGCGCTGTTCCTGATGGTGGCGGACCTGGTGTCCCGCGAGGTGATCTACCCGGACGAGCTCCGCGTGGGTCTGATAGCCTCCGTCATAGGGTCGCCGATATTCCTCTATATGATAGTGAAGAAGAAGCGCTACGGGGAGGCGTATCGATGACCGACATGACCGTCATGGAGTGCGACTACCGTCGCAGGACGGGTAGGAAGTTCATCATCTCGGCGGCCATATTGGCAGTGACCGTCGTCGTGGCGTTCCTCAGCATATTCGCCAACCGTTATTCCGGACTGTCGTTCGATGTTACATGGGATGTCCTGCAGGCCCATCTCGGCGGTCATGAATACGGTGTCTACTACTACGATCTCATCGTATGGGATTACTATGCGCCAAGGGCCATCCTGGGCGTCCTGACCGGCGCAGGTCTCGCCGCAGGCGGTGCCGTCATGCAGTCCCTTCTCCGGAACCCCCTGGCGGATCCGTACACGATAGGCATCTCTTCCGGAGCATCCCTGGGTGTAGCGCTCTATGTCATGCTGGATGTGGTCATCCTCCCCGTCAGCGGATATGCGGCGAGCATAACCACCAACGCCATGCTGTTCTCGCTGATCCCGACGGCGGTAATCGTGCTGATATCGAGACGCAAGAACATGACTCCCGCTACAACGATACTTGCAGGAGTCGCCGTGATGTACGTGTTCAGGGCGGCGACGTCCACCATGACCCTGATGGCCGATTCGGATGCAGTCGAGCAGCTCTACATGTGGAACGTTGGAACGCTGGTCGATGCCAGATGGAGCAATGTATGGATCGTGGCCTGCGTAGTGGCTCTGGGGATCGCGGCCACTATGGTCCTCTCGCGCCAGATGACCGTCATGACATCCGGCGACAGCAACGCGAGGTCTATGGGGGTTCGGACCCGGCTGGTCCGCACCGTCGCCCTCGTGGCTGTGGCGTTCATGACCGCGGTGATAGTCAGCTACACAGGCACCATAGGGTTCATGGGCCTCGTAGCTCCGCATGTAGCCAGGATGATCGTCGGATCCAATCTCAGATATCTGATTCCGTGTTCAGCCGCATGCGGCGCGCTCATCCTCGTCCTCTGCGACTGTGCGACGAAGCTGCTCTCGGCCTCGGTGCCCGTCGGCGTGATAACGTCGGTCATCGGCGGTCCGATCTTCACACTCATGCTGATAAAGGGTTCCAGGAGGGTGTGGTACCGATCGTCCTATATCCGCGATCGGGCGATTCTGAGTTGGACGATAGTGACAATGGTGCTTATGAGTTAAGATAATTATATCAATAATGTTCAATTATAAGCACGCATCGAACGAGGAGATGAGAAAGATGGGCGGGGATGCAGAAGAATGCTCGAACGGCGGATCCATAATACGCTGCGAGGGCCTCACCAAGGATTTCGGCGACTTTCGCGCAGTGGACGGCGTATCCCTGGATATCCGCAGGGGTGAGATCTACGGGTTCCTCGGCCCCAACGGCGCCGGGAAGACCACGACCGTCCGCATGCTGACGACCATGGAGCGTCCCACATCCGGAAAGGTCTGGATCGACGGACACGACACGTCCGATGACTATATAGCCGCCAGACGGAACATCGGCGTCATCCAGCAGCAGCACAGTCTGGACAAGGACATATCCGTCCGTGAGAACATCATGCACCACGCGCTCATACAGGGGCTATCGGTAAAGCAGGCCAAGGAGCGCATGGCCGAGCTGTGCCCAATCATGGAGCTGGAGTCCCGTCTCGACGATCTGGTGGAGAACCTCTCCGGCGGATGGAAGAAGCGCACCTCCATCGTATGCTCGATGATCCACGATCCCGACGTCCTGTTCATGGACGAGCCCACCACGGGCCTGGACACCCAGTCCAGGAACCTTCTGTGGAGGATGATACGCTCGTTGAACCGCCGCGGGACCACGATATTCCTGACGACGCACTACATCTTCGAGGCGGAGTCCCTGTGCGACCGCGTGGGAATGATCACCCACGGCCATCTGATATCGGAGGGGGCCCCTCAGGAGCTCATAGATTCGGTCGGGAGGTATGTGACGGTCACAACCCCGGAGGACGAGGATGCGGAGCCCATTATGAGGTTCTTCGATTCCCGCTCCGAGGCCGTGGCGGAGGCGGACAGGCACGCCGCCGAGCACAACACGGTGATCAGGAAGACCACATTGGAGGATGCGTTCCTGGAGATCACCGGGAGGAGGATCCGATGTTCAACATCCTTGGCGAGACCTTGCGCGTCGCCTACGGGGACCTGTGCTTCCTGAGGCGCCATCTCCCGGAGACGATCATCTCCGCCGTCGTGGGACCGCTGCTGTACCTCGTGGCGTTCGCGTACGGGATGAGGTCCGGGGACACGGAAGCCGGAGTGGAGTTTGAATATCCAGTGACGGAGTGACATCACTGGATTCTGCTCTGTATTTAAA
>CAYUPU010000010.1:0-31217 GCA_964445265.1 uncultured Methanomassiliicoccales archaeon | reverse complement strand
GGACCCCCGATTCCGGCGTTCCCCTAGCCTCCAAGGGCTCACTGGATTCACAACGGACGCCTTCGGAGCCGCATGGAAGGCCTGATGTTCTCCAGGATCTATCTCGACCAGATCATCAACGGGGAGAGGAAGAACGACACGCGCATGCACCCCACCCGTGTGAGAGGGCTGATAGCCCTGGTGGAGAGGGAGTCTCGCACCGTCAGGGCCACCGCCGTCCTCAGCGGGATAGAGCCCGTGCCGTACAGGGAGTTCGCGGAGAGGAACATCTCGGCCGTCCGGTCCGACGTCCCCCTGGCAGCCGCCCCAGGGGGATCGACCTGCTGGTCGTACATACTCGACGACCTCAGGATCCTGAGAACTCCTATGGGCATCGGCGACCGGGACGCCCATATGTGGGTGGACCTCCCGGACGACATGCCGGACTCCTTCGAGTACCTGCGACGTGGGCCGGAGCCCCCGATCGGCACCTGTTGGTCTTTATCATCCACCAGCAGATGGCGAAGAATCCCGCGAAATACGCCGCCAGGATCGCGATGGAGTCCAGCGGGACGACGCCGTCCAGCATCAGCCCCCTCATCAGGTTGCTGACATGGGTCAGCGGGAGGGCGTAGACCACCCAGGACGCCACGGACGGCAGGACTTCGGTATCGAACAGCGTGCCGCACAGGAACGTCATGGGGACGATGACCAGCGCCGAGAACATGTTCAGCCTCTGCGACTTGTTGGTGAGCATGCCGGCCAGGAGGCCGAGCAGGGAGAACGTGAGCGCCGCCGCCACGACCACCAGGAAGACCCACGGGTCTATCCGCACGGACGGCGATATCATGTGGCCCACCAGTATGAGCACGGTGCAGCTGATCAGGGCGCGCACGACGCCGGACATGCACTTTCCCAGCACTATGGCCGAGATGTGCACCGGGCACAGGAGGAGCTCGTCGAAGCTCATGTAGAACAGCCTCTGCACCAGGATCTTCATCGACACCGTGCTGAACGTGGCCGACAGCGTGGTGAGCGCGATGATCCCGGGAACGATGTACTCCATATACCTATCCTGATCCGCGGCTATGCTGCCTCCGATCCCGAACCCGAAGGCCAGGAGGTACAGCAGGGGCCCGACCAGACTGGTAACCAGCACCTCGAGCAGGTTCTCCTTGATGTACACGAGATCCCCCCACGAGACGCGGTAGGCCTCGTCGGCTATCTGCAGCGGATTCATCGCACCAGCCTCCCTCTGTCCTCCCCGGTCAGCTCCAGGAAGACGTCCTCGAGGGTGGTCCCGCGGACGTTGCAGAATCCGTCCCCCAGGGTGCCCGCGTACGCCTTCGCCTCGGCCAGGTCCGGGAAGTGGCGCGTGGTCTGCCTCCCCCCTTCGGCATGGTCCACCGAGACCTGGCCCACCAGCCCCTTCAGCTCGGGGATCGTGCCGCATGCGACCATGCGGCCGTGGTTGATGATGGCCACGCGGTCGCAGAGCGACTCGGCCTCCTCGATGTAGTGGGTCGTCAGGAATATCGTCGTACCGCGGCCGTTTAGGTCCCTGACCAGATCCCACAGCAGACGCCTCGACCTGGTGTCCAGACCGGCCGTGGGCTCGTCCAGCAGAAGGAGCTCGGGCTTGTGGACTATCGCGCACACTATGGACGCCTTCCTCTTCCATCCCCCGGACAGCGAATCGACCTTGCGGTCCATGAAGTCCTGTAGCCCCAGGAGGTCGGCCGCGTACTCTATGCGCTCCTCCATCTCGCCCTTGGGGATCTTGTGGAGCATCGCGTGATGCTTGATGTTCTGGCGGACGGTGAGGTCCTTGTCCAGGGAGATGTGCTGCTGGGCTATCCCTATGTAACGCCTGGCGTCGAGATAGTCCGTGGAGGTGTCGTGCCCTGCTATGGATACCCTCCCGGAGGTGGGGCGCTGGATGGTCGTTATGGAGCGTATGGTGGTCGTCTTCCCGGCGCCGTTGGGGCCGAGGAAGCCGAATATCTCGCCCTTGCGCACATCGAATGTCAATCCGTCGACCGCCGTGAAATCGCCGAAGCGGACCACGAGATCGCGGACCTCCGCAATCGTGTCCTCGGGCAGCGAATCGCCCCCTGGATGAAGTAAGATGGTTGGCCGTAGTCCGGTGCATGTCTTGATCGGAAAAGAGAACGGGCTGACCGTATTTGGATGATTCGACCAGGAACGGAGAAATAGTCAGCAATCGCATCTGGAATGTGATCCGGGGGTCGTGACGTCCGGGATCCGTCATCGGATACGCCTGTCCAGAAACAGAGGTCGAAAATGAAGGTAGTCTACATCTCTATTCAATCGCTATCTGCGGATCTGTATTCCGAAATGGCTGCTGAGGAATGCAATCTGGACAAGAATGCGACCGTTTATGCATACAACTACAACGACCTCAATGATGATGTCCTGCTGTATCATGATCTGAAAGAGAAGAGCAGATCGGCGGATTTCATCATAGTAAGATGCATGTCCGATCCGGACAACATGAATCGTTTCCAGGACTATCTGTCGTTACTGGAATCCGGAACATCCGCTATAGTGCTCATCTACGTCGGCAATACCGAGATCCGCGAGACGTATCGTCGTCTGTTCAAGAGATCGAACGAGGAGTACGAGACTCTATGCAAATATCTGACGTACAAAGGGAAGGAGAATGAAGCTAGCGTATTCGCTTGGATGAGATCCGTGTTCGAAGGACATGATCCCGTCCTCCGCCCTCCGACCCCCATCACCAACACGGGCCTGTACCATAGAGGACAGCTCATGGATGATCCATCGGCATATGTGGATGAGGTTTCGAATGGAGGCAAATTGAGGATAGGGATAGTGTTCGATGCGAATTGCTGGCTGTACGACGATCTAGCATCTGTGGACCGCCTCATCGACAGATTCGAAGCGATGGGGATGTCCACCATCCCGATCCTGTTCTCCAACATGGTCAGCAAAGGCCATGCCCTGTATCGCAGTTCCAAAGAGGTGTTTGAGAGATACTTCATAAAGGATGGCGAGCCTGTTGTAGACTCGATCGTCGTATGTTCGGGATTCTCGCTCCTGATCAACAGCAAGCCGGAGGGCACGGGCGTCGATACGAAAGAAGAGGACAACTATCTGAAGAACGAGCTCAATGTTCCGATAATCCATGTTATGACCGTCCGTAACTTCAGAGAATTCTCGGACGATGTCAAAGGACTGGAGAAGAGCGAGCTCTTCACACAGGTCGTATGGCCGGAGATAGACGGCCAGATCATATCCGTACCGTTTGCCAGTTCTGATCCGATAAACAGGGGCAGGAGCATCCCTCTTGATGAACGCATAGACCACATATGCAGACTCACGCACGGATGGGCATCCCTGAGATCTACACCTCCGGAGAACCGGCGCATCGCCATCCTGATGTACCAAAGTTCGGAATCGATGGCAGACATCGGCCAAGCCGGCGGACTGGATACCGTTGAATCTGTGGCACGCATCCTCGCCTCTCTCGACAGATCCGGATACACATTGGGCGCGTATCCTCGTACCGGAGAGGAGCTCGTGAGAGATCTCCAGGCTTCGGTGACGAACGACCTCACATGCATATCGGACAAGTTCATCGAGGATAATGCGGAAGACCTTGTAGATGAGCGCCGGTACCGCGATTCGGTGTACGATTCGACACCGGAGTTCAACCGCGAAGGAATGGAGAGGTCGTGGGGAAGACCCGTCGGGGACATACAGTGCAGCAAGAACAGGATCGTGATTCCAGGAAGGTCGTACGGCAATGTGCTTGTCGGATTCCAACCGCCACGTGCCATGGCGACCGTCCTGGACAAGGTGATGCACGATCCGGACATAGTCATCCCCCATCAGTACCTGGAGTACTACCACTGGCTGCAATACGATTTCAAAGCGCAGATGGTGGTGCACATGGGAACCCACGGATCCATAGAATGGCTCCCTGGTAAGGCGACTGGACTGTCCAGATCCTGCTATCCCGACCTGACACTGGATGCACTCCCCCACATGTATCCCTATCTGATCAATGACCCAGGAGAAGGGATACAGACCAAGCGTCGTACCGAAGCCGTGGTGATCGGCCATATGAGCCCCTCGATGGGTCTTGCAGGACAGAACGGCGACCTCGGTCGCGTAAACAACCTCATCCAGGAATATCTCAAATGTCGCCAATCTGCGAGCGCGGACCGCAAGGACTCCCTGCTTGAGATGATCCTGGAAGAAATCCATGAGAACAAGCTAGATGAGGATCTGTCGTTGCCTGCAGACATTACGTGCGATATGCTGTCCACAGAGATAGAACGCATAAACGACTATCTCTTCGATCTGCGCAGCAATATAATCCGTACGGGGCTGCACATACTCGGAGTGCCGTTGTCTGATCGGCATAAAGATGAAGAGATTTATTCGATCACGAGGCTCCGCAACGGAAACATCAGACCTCTCCGCACAGCTGTGGCAACGGCTCTGGACATCGATCTGGAATCCATGGAGTCCGATCCGTCCGGGTTGTTCGATGCGTGCGAAACGAACGGCGAGGCCGTATCGAGAATGGATGAGAGAATAATGGACTTCTTAGGAAGGCTTAGGGAATCGGGCTATAACCTGGATAATGCGAAGGGGATCGCGGAAGAGGTGTTCGGCGGATGGTCGGACGGTATGCAGGAGGTCGTCGAATACATCTGCCTGCGTCTATCTCCCAGCATCGACCGCACCACCGATGAGATCGATAATCTCGTCAGCGGATTCAACGGAGAGTTCGTTCCATCCGGACCCTCTGGAGCCCCGACCCGCTCCGGCGGAGACATACTGCCCACAGGAAGAAACTTCTACACCATTGATCCGGAATCCGCACCTACCGAAGCATCTTGGGAGACAGGACGCAGAATGGCGGATGCGATGATAGATCGCTTCGTGAAGGACAAGGGCACCTACCCCCATGATGTGGGATTCATCATGTGGGCAACGGACAACATGAAGACCAACGGCGACGACATAGCGTATGTCCTGTGGCTCATGGGAGTCAGACCCGTATGGTCCAAAATCAGTGGACACGTGATCGGACTGGAGACAGTCCCTCTCACCGAATTGGGCAGACCCAGGATAGACGTGTCCGTACGGATAACTGGACTGTTCAGGGACACGTTCCCCAACTCGGTGGAACTTATCGACGATGCTGCGCACATGGTGATGGGTCTGGATGAGAGCGACGATGAGAACTACCTTGCTGCCAATCTGCGCAAGGACATCGAGGAGGATATCAGGAACGGCATCCCTGTCGACGAGGCCAGAAGACGGAACTCGATACGCCTGTTCGGGTCGCCTCCAGGGAACTACGGGGTGGGAGTAGATGTCCTCATAGACTCCAGCCAATGGAACGACGTGAAGGACCTGGCGGATGCCTATGCTAACTGGAGCTGCTATGCATATGGCAGGAATCTGTACGGCGACCGTGAACCGGAGCTGTTCTCCCGTCGTTTCCGCAGATCGCAAGTCACGATAAAGAACGTATCCGACCGTGAGACTGATATCTTCGATGTGGATGACTTCTATACGTACTTGGGCGGACTGAATGCATTCGTAAGGACATATGGCGAGAATCCGCTGTACTCGTTCATGGGAGATGACTCGGATCCTGATAAGACACGCCTGAGAACCCTGCCGGAGGAGTGCCGCTATGTGTTCCGCAGCAAGGTTCTGAACCCTCAGTTCCTGGACGGGCTCATGGAGCACGGATACGCCGGTGCGGCCGTGCTCATGAGCATCTCCAAGTTCATGATCGGATGGGACGGCACATCGGACTCCCTGGATCAATGGATGTACGAGAAGTACTGCGACAAGTTCCTGTTCGATGAGAAGGTGTACTCCTGGATGAGATCAGAGAATCCGGATGCCGTATCGGAGATCCTATCCAACCTGTTCGAGGCGAAATCCCGTGGCTTCTGGACTCCTGATATGGATACGGAAGAGAAGCTCAAGCATCTGTTCGAGGATATCGAGGAATGCCTGGAAGGGCTTCACGACAATTGATCGTCCGATCCGGAACGCCTTACATCCACGCTTATCTCGCCTTCGGGCTCGAAAGCGGAACCATCACGCAGGATGACATGCGGGCGCCCCTCGTCCTCGATGACGATCGAATCCACCCCGTACACCGCCCGGATGTTCTCACACGTTAGCACCTCTTTCGGACGTCCCGCCGCATATATGGTTCCGTCGTGCATCAGGAGGATGTTGTCCGCGTACTTCGATGCGATGTTGAGGTCGTGGCATATCATGACTATGATGACGCTGTGGGTACGGGCGATGTCATGGAGCAGCCTGGCCACATCGAGCTGATGTCTGACGTCCAGATTGGATGTCGGTTCATCCAGCAGCAGGATCTGCGGCTCCTGGGCGAGTCCTCTGGCCAGCATCACCTTCTGATGCTGTCCGGCGCTGAGGCTGTTGAACGGACGCATCGACAGGTCTTGGATCCCCAGCAGCTCCAGGATCCTGTAAACCTCCCTGATGTCGGAATCCGTCATCTTCCATGAACTCCTAGGATGACGCCCGAGGAGCACCGTGTCCACAACGGTCATGGGAAACGCATCGGAAGAGGAGTACGGGACATATCCCGTGATCCTCGCCAGCTCCTTCAAGGTATAGTCCCCGACATCCTTCCCGTTCACCCGGACGGCACCCTCGGTCTTCGTAAGGATCCTGTTGATGCAATGGATCAGAGTGGATTTGCCGACCCCGTTGGGACCGAGGACGCACAGCAACTGCGGCTGATCTATCGAGAACGATATATCGTGAAGGACGCGGTGGCCCCCATATTTGAATCCCAATCCTTCCAGTTCCAAACTCATGTACAGATTCAACTCCATGCGCTACTGTGCCTTTTGATGAGGAAATACAGAAACAACGGACTGCCGATCAATGCTGTGACCACGCCCACAGGGAGACCGGACGGGCCTATCACACGAGCGATGCAGTCCGAGCATATCAGAAGCAGAGCCCCGATCACTGCGGAAGCGGGAATCAGTTGCTTCAGATTCGACCCGACGATTATCCTGGCGACGTGCGGCACGACCAGTCCGACGAAGCCTATGGAGCCCGTGAAGCATACCGCGGATGCCGTGCATACGGACACCAGCGTCAGGATCTGCAGGCGGGTGCGCTTCGGATTCACGCCCAGAGCCACAGCCATATCATCCCCTGTGGACAGGACGTTCACCCTGCCGCACATGGCCATCAGAGCGATGGACAAGAATGTCGCGGAGACGAGGAGGACCCAGACCGCATCCCATCCCACTCCCACCAGCGTTCCGACGCCCCACTCGTATATCTTCTCGATGTGGACCGGATCGGCAGAGTACTTCAGCAACGTCGTGGCGGCGGAGAACATGTACATCACGCCCAGACCGATCAGGATCATGGCGGTGGGCGTAGTGCGGCGACTGACCGAGAACACTATTATGACGGTCATCGGGATGAGCGCGAACACGAATGCGTTCACGATCTCGCCCAGTTTGCCAGAGCAAATGCTGATCCCCAGGATCACCGCGATGGTAACTCCGAAGAGCGCACCTGATGATATGCCTGTGGTGTACGGGTCCGCCAGAGGATTCCTCATCGAGGACTGCATGACCGCACCGCTCATCCCCAGGATGGCCCCGGTCATGACGGCGACGATCGCACGTGGCAGATAGCTGTCGAAGATCAGACCGTCCAGGATACGGTCCCTGTACTCCACGGGAGCAATTCCGTGATAGCGGTTCGATAGGACATCGATCACATCGTGGAAATCCATGCTATACAGCGATACTGATAGGGAATACACGGAGATCAGTACCAGCAGGGGGACCAGCAGCAAGATCATGACATACCTCAGCCGCGTCTTGCGTATGAACTCGTCCGCGGTTAGAGGCCTCGTCCCGGACATCAGGAGCCCTTGCTTACCAGATATTGGAATCCCTCCTGACAAGGAGATATAGGAAGATGGGCGCTCCGATGAAGGACACGATGACTCCGACCGCGACCTCCCCGTTCGGGGAGATCAACCTGCACAGTATATCGCACACCAGCAGCAGTGCGGCACTGAACAGAGCCGATGCAGGAATCACGTACCTATTGTCAGAATCTATCAGCATCCTGACGATGTGTGGCGACACCAGCCCCAGGAATCCGATTATCCCTGCATAGCTAACGACTGCGGCGACCATGAAGGCCATCATCAGGAGGAGGATGATCCTCAGATTGTCCACGTCTATTCCGAGACTCTTGGCGCTGGATTCGCCCAGAGACAGGATGTTCAACTGACGCGAAAGAAGTGATATGACGATGATTCCGACGACGGATACCATCAGGACCAACGGGATGTCGTCCCATATTATGTCCTCGATGCTCCCCACCTGCCACCGGTAGACCTCAGCCAGGGTCTCCGAGTCCGTCGATACCATCATCAGAGTGTTCAATGCGTTGAATATGTAGGCGATCGCGGTTCCCGCCAGGATCAATGTCGCAGGAGATGAACGCGTACGTGGTGCGACCGCGACAATCATCGCTATCGGGATCATGGAGAAGACGAATGAGTTGACTACTAATGCGAGGTTCCCAAATGAATTTTCCACAAGAGTGAAGCCCATTATGATGGCGACGGAGACGCCGAAGCATGCTCCTGATGATATTCCTGTGGTATAGGGATCTGCCAGAGGATTGTTCATCACGCCCTGCATGGCGACCCCTGCGACAGCCAGGACGGCGCCTGCGATGATAGCGAACAGCGTCCTCGGCAATCTGTAGTCCCAGATCACCACATCGTCGATGTCGTCAGCGCTCCCTGGCTCGAAATCCGCTCCGCAGATGTGCTCAAACAGAAGCTGATATACTCTGGAGAATCCTATGTGCGTGGATCCTATCCCCAGCGATAAGCCGATGGCGACCACGAGCACCACGGCACAGACCGATATGAACAGCAGCTTCTTCGCGATGAGCGCGTGATACTCGCCCACCACCCTGTCTTCATCGGATGCCACTGCATCACCCATGATTCATCCACAGAAGAGAGGGGCGATGCCCCTCAGAAGTTTCACTTGTAGTCCGCGACCTCGTAAATGAACGTCAGAGAAGAGACGTCGATCCTCCCCTCTCCGTAGATCCTGTCACAGAACTGCTGATGGATGCCGTCGACATATCCCTCTTCGAAGATCTCCGGGAAAAGAACCTCCGCCGCATAGATGAGCCTCAGCGGTATGGGCAGCTCTCCGTCGATGATGTAGATCTCGTTGTTCTCGTACGCCTTCATCTTGGAGAACACGTCGAACACGCTCTTCACAGCATCATAAGACAGCGTCCCCTCGTACCAGCTCCCTCCGATTCCTCCTCCGGTCCTGATATTGACGACCTTGTCAATCTGCACATCATAGAGCCAGTCTGCACTTGCGACCTTTATCGAACTCGTCCCGTTGAACCTGGAGTCGCTGGGAAGCACCGCGCCTGCAACCTCGAGCAGCTTCGCGTAGTCCGACGAATTGACCGTCAGGCTGCCGGTAGTGGTGGATGCCGCGGCGATGGGGCGAGATGTCATCTTAGAAAGCTTCTCCTCGACATCGTCCTCCAGATCCTCACAGAATTTGCAGATCTCCTCCACGTTGTCGTTCGCATCGAACAGGTATGCGAGCATCAGAACTGAACCCAGGAAATCATCCATGCCCACGCCGGTCGCATCCACTCTGATGACATCCACGCCGTGATCCTCCATGTCCTGGTAGTTACTCATGTAGGATGCGTTGGTCGAGGTCAGAACAGCAGTGCATCCGTCCTTGATGTATGTCGCGGCCTGATCGTATGTTATCAATGTGCTTCCTCCGATGGACTTCATCCCCTCGAACTCGGGGATAAGCAGGGTATCCGGGACACTGGATTTGCTGTAGCTGATCGCTTTGAACTTGTCGGCGATATGCAGCATGGCGATGAATACCGCGACATTGGGGGTTGCAGTCGCCATGGCCGCCTTAACAGGCCATTTGGTCTCAGCCACGGTCTGATCTGTACCGATTTCATTGATGTGCCAGACAGACGTGGCGGTCTTATCGATCATGGATCTGATTTGATCCAGATCTTTCTGATCGATCGCGTCGTCATAATAGGCGTTTGCAAGAGGATAGTCCTTGAAATCCTTCTTTCCATCTATGATGTCCTGCACTATGGCAAGGTCTTCATCGTCGATGACATAATCGTTGTTGGCATTCCCGAATACGGGAAGAACGCTCGCGATATCGGCTTTGGTCTCCTTGTTCGGATTGAGTGCGAAGTATGAAACCGCAGCGAACGCGATGATGATAACAACCACTATGACAGCGATCTTGTTCGTGGTCTTCTTGTCCATAAAGAACACAGAAAGAAGACTTTCTACCTACAATATATAGATTGGCTTATCTATCCAATGGTATATCAAAAGTTATGTAATTTATTATTACAAGAGCCTCGCATCCAATGCCCACAGAATCCTACTAGCAACTCGTATCGAGTCTGAGTGTATGTTGTCGGATCTGCCCCAGCTCACCTGTCCGTGACCTCCTCTATACGCTCCTCGAACTCCATGTAGACCTCCTTCAGCCTCTCCTGCATCTCGGGAGAGGCGTCCCAGAACCCTCTCTTCATCGCCTCGTAGAGCCTGGCGAGCATCGCCATCATCGCGTAGGGGTTCTCGTCCTTGATCCACTCCCGGGTCTCCTCGTCGAGGACGAACCTGTCGGCAAGATCGTCGTACATCCAATCCTCCACGATGTCGTTCGTGGCCGACCATCCCATGGTGTAGTCGAAGAGCTTGGACAGCTCCTTTGCGCCCGCGAACCCGTGCTGCTTCAGACCGTTCAGCCATTTCGGGTTGTCGATCTTGCTCCTGAAGATGAATCTGCACTCCTCGGCCGTTGTACGGAGCTTCAGATTGTGCATGTCCGATGAGTCGCCCATGTACGATTCGGGCGTCTCGCCGCGGATGGCCGTCACAGCGGCCGTGAACCCTCCGAGGGAATCGAAGTCGTCGTCCATATCGAGCATGTCCACCGCCCTCGTGTTGTGGTTCTTCACCGTGGCGTCGATGGATGCGAGCCTCCTCCTGAACAGGTCCGGCCTAGCCTCGCCCCGGAGGCCTCTGCCGTAGACGTAGCACCCGTGCTTGACGTAGATCTCGCCGAGATCCTGCACCGTCTCCCATCTGCCCGTCTGGACCTCATCGGATATGCCGCAGCCGTAGGTCCCGGGGGAATCGCCGAAGATGCGTATGGTGGCGCTCCTGCGGGCCTCGTCCACGGGAACGCCCGCCTCCAGGGCCTCGACGATGTCCCTGCGCACGTTCGCGGCCAGGAAATTGCTCTCGTCGTCCTCGTCCAGGGCGGCCACGGTCTGCACACCGGAATCGATCATGTTGGAGAGGTTCGGGAAGGTGTCCCTGAACAGCCCGCTGATCCTCAGGGTGACGTCTATCCTGGGCCTGCCGAGCTCCTCCAGCGGTATGACCTCCAGGCCCTTCACCCTGCCTCCGTACTCCGCCCACACCGGGCGGAGGCCCATGAGCCTCAGTATGTATGCGACGTCGTCCCCTCCGGTCTTCATGGTGTCCGTAGCCCACAGGACAATGCCGACCGACGACGGATACCTGCCATGGTCGCGGAGATACCTCTGCACCATGTCCTCGGCCATCCTGGACCCGATCTCCCAGCTGGACAGCCAGGGTATGCCGTCCGGATCTATGGAGTAGAAGTTCCTGCCCGTAGGGAGGATCTGGGCCCTCCCTCTCCCGGGGCACCCCGACGGACCGGGCTCCACATACTCCCCGTCCAGCGCGCGGGCCACGTTGACCAGCTCGTCCGGCATCCTGCCGACCGCGGGCGCCACGAAGCCGCACATGAATCCTATCGCCTCTGCGAGATCGTCCGTGAGCGCTCCGAGGATCCCCTCGGCGGCATCCCGGGTCCGATCCGCGTCGAATCCGCACGCCAGGCCGGCCTCCACCACCGCGTACGTGTCCGCATCGACCGCGTCCAGGAGCTCGCCGTTCAGCATACCGTCCTCCCTCAGGTGCGACGGGTCTCCCAGCAGCTCGTCCATGTCGCATCCGCGGGCGCGGGCCACCGACTCCCTCAGGGACGGAACGGAGCCGTTCCTGTACCTGACCAGGGAGTAGATCATCTCGCACATCCTCTCCCCCTCGGGAACCTCCCCCAGGATGTGGAGGCCGTCCTTGATCATGGCGTCCTTGACCTCCATGAGGTAATCGTACAGCCGGTCGACGGCCAGGTCCATCTCCTCGACGGAGCAGTCCGTGCTCAGGCCGAGGTCCGACAGCATGTTCATCCCCTTGCACATCTCGATTATCATCCCCGCCGAGGAGACCATCTTGTCCTCGTCCCCCACCTCCTTTGTCTTGAGGTAAGTCTGGACGGCGGATTCGAGCATCGATATCTCGTCGTATCCTCCGGCGCGTCCCATCGCGGGGATCATATGCGTCGTGGTCACGGCGTACTGCCTCCTCTTGGACTGCATCCCCTCGCCCGGATTATCGATTATGTACGGATTGATGTCCGGTATCCGGTCCAGGATGATGTCGGGATCACACTCCCCCGAGAGGCCCACGCTCTTCCCCGGCAGCCACTCCAGGGTCCCGTGCGTCCCGACGTGGATGACCGCGTCCGCCTTCCACTCCCTGGAGAGCCAGCGATAGAATCCGACATACTGGTGCGGCGGGGCGGCCCACGGATCGTGGTAGGCCTCAGTGGTGCACTTCCCCCGGTCCGGCTGGAACCCGATGTACACGTTGCCGTCCATCAGGCCGCCGACGAGCTGATCGCCGCCTATCACGTGGATGTCTCCCGGCGGGGCCCCCCAGCCCTCCTCGAGCCTCGATCTCATCGAGTCGGGGAGGCCGTCGAACCATTCCCTGTACCTCTCCTCGCCGATCAGCGCCGTCGCGACCTCTCTCAGATGCCTCTCGGAGCTCCAGTTGTCGTCGTTCGTCACGCCCTCCAGCATGCGTTGGACGAGCTCCCTGCCGCCCTCCGGCACCCAGTCCAGGGTGTAGCCGCGGTCCTTCAGCACCCGGAGCAGGGCGGCCACGCTCTGGAACGTGTCGAGACCGTACCCTCCGCCTGCCAGGTCCTGCCTCGGCGGATACATGTATATCAGTATGGCCACCCTCTTGTCTGCCTCAGGCGTGCTCCTCAGCCTGGCCCACCTCACCGCCATGTCCGCCAGGGCCTCGCAGCGGTCGGGGATCGGCACCTGCCGGTACTCGCCGCTCCCGGCCCTGTCCGTTCCGCAGTACGGGGGCGCGTCTATCTGCCCGTCGAACTCGGGGGAGACCACGCAGTACGCTATCTCCGCGGGCGTCAAACCGAACGGGCTGTCCCTCCACTTCTGCCTCGGCCCCATGAGATTTATCGCCTGCAGGACCGGGACGTTCAGCCTCTTCAGGAAGTTGTCCGGAGACGCCTGCTCCCCGCATCCCGGCTGGGAGAGGACCGTGAGCGCGAACCCCATCGTGTTCAGGACGGCGTCCACCGCGGACCTGCCGTTCCTGATCAGATGCTCGTCCACTATGCGCCTGAGGCCGATGGATCCTGTCCTCGGATCCTCGTACGTCTTGAGGAAGACCGCGACGGGCTCCCCTCCGGCCGCCTCCACATCGCGATAGAGCTCGTCCACGGCATCGGTGTTGCTCCTGATGAAGAATGCGGATGCGAACAGTATCAGCACCACGGGCCTGCCGGTGGACCCGACGTCCCTGAGACCGTCCTCCAGGGACAGCGCGCCCGTCCCCGGCACGTACACACCCTGCGCCGGAGGAATCACCGGCGCGGGGACCTCCACATCCAGGCCGTCGTAGTTCCGCAGGCACCACAGGAGGGTCGAGCGGTGGTTGTCGTCCCCTCCGAGGGACTCCAGCAGCCTGAGGGCATCGTAGTCGGCATCGCTGCCTCTGAACCACTGCCTGTAGCGCAGCACGACGGACTCCTCGCATCCGTACAGCAGAATGCTGACGCCGCTCTTCTCCACCACATCCTGCAGGTTGCGGAAATGCTTGAAGTAGGTCACATCCCCGTGGACGTCTATGAACACGATGTCCGAGCCGCGGACCGCCCGCAGGAAATCGGCGAGCTCGCCGATGTCGTCGTCCAGGGCGGTGGTGTCCGCGCATGTCATCCGTATATCGAACCCCTCGGAGCGGAGCTTCTCCGCGGCAGGCTGCATGACGAATCCGGCATGGCCCCCGATCCCCAGGACGGCTACGTTCACCATATCGGATGATAGGTGCCGATCGGCGTAAAACAGGTTGGATGAATATTCCTAGATCCCGCCTTCGCATGGCCGCCGGGAGGGGCCCCCTGCGGAGTCGTCTCGGCAGGGATCGTTCCCGCCACGGATGCTGCATGGCTGCGTACGGAACCGCTGCGATTCGCATCCGTTCCACTTCATATAGATGATGGCTGATACATCCATGTATGTCTCTCAGGATCGTCTATGTCACCATCCAGAGCGTCGATGCGTCATCCATGCGCGCTCCGGCGGAAGAGATCTGCAGGGAGAAGGGGTGGGACCTCGACTTCTTCGGGGCCAACGACCGCGACATCGACTCCGACCCCCTGCTCTATCAAGACCTGGTCGCCAGAACACGCAGGGCCGACCTCGTGCTCATCAGGGTCATGGCGGACCCCGTGCGCATGAAGCGCTTCGAGAAATGGGAGGAGATCCTGAAGGGGTGCCCCGGATACGTCTATCTATACTCGGGCAACCTGGATGTGTCCCTGGTGTACCGCGATCTGTTCAAAGGGACGGACAAGGAGTTCATGGACCTACGCGAGTACGTCCGTGCCAGAGGAGCCGAGAACGACAAGTGCATCGTCATGTGGCTCCACAGGGCGCTGACCGGCGAAGGGGAGGTCCCGGAACCGCAGCAGCACCCGTCCGACGGGATATACCACCCGGACCTCCCGCGGGACGTGACGCTCACCGACTACCTCGCCGGACTGGATCCAGCCAAGCCAACGGCCGGGCTAATGTTCACCGCCAACCTGTGGATTTACGGCAACCTGGGGCACATAGACTCCTTGATACGCGCCCTGGAGGCCGAGGGGATGAATGTCATCCCCGTGTTCTTCAGCAGCATCGCCAGCAAGGACCCGGAGGTCGCAGGGTCCGTCAGGGTCGTGAAGGAGTACTTCATGGACGGAGACAGGTGCAGGATAGACGTCCTGCTGATGGCGACGCCGTTCTCCCAGCTCAACAACTCCCGCGACTGCAGCGGGGTGTACACCCCCGACGACCAGAACTACTTCCACACGATGTCCGACGTTCCCGTCCTGCAGGTGATGTCCGTGTCCGAGCACTTCGCCGACTACAAGGAGAGCGCCGGCGGACTTGCTCCGGGAGAGATGAGCATGAACGTCATCTGGCCCGAGATCGACGGACAGATCATCACCGTGCCTTTCGCCAGCAACGAGCAGGGCAGAAGGGGCCCGAAGCTGTACACCCCCATCCCGGACAGGGTGGACCACATAGCGAAGGTGGCCCGCAAATGGGCCGACCTCAGGCGCACCCCCGTATCCGATAGGAGGATATCGGTCCTAATGTGGCAGTCTAGACCGGACACGGGCAGGATCGGAGGGGCGGCGGGCCTGGACACCATCCAGAGCATTAGGGACATGCTGGAGAGGTTCAGGGACCTCGGGTACACCGTGGACCACGTCCCCTCCACGTCCAGGGAGCTCATAGACGAGATAAAGGACAACATCACCAACGACCTGGAATGGTCATCGGAGGAGCGCGTCAGAGAGAAGGCCGCGGACATGATCCCCCTCGAGGAGTACATGCCCGAGTACCGGAAGGCGCCGGAGTTCAACAGGAGGATGATGGAGGAGGCCTGGGGCCCTCCGCCCGGAGAGACCGGTGTGCAGGACGGCGGATTCGTCGTCCCCGGGATCGTGAACGGGAACATCTACATCGGATTCCAGCCGCTCAGGGCATGGGCCGACAAGATGGAGGCTGTGTACCACGACCCCGTGCTCCCGATGCCGCACCAGTACCTCGCGTTCTACAGATGGTTGGAGCACGACTTCGGCGCCCAGGCCGTCATCCATGTCGGCACCCACGGCACGCTGGAATGGCTCCCGGGCAAGAGCATAGGCCTGTCGCAGAAGTGCTTCCCCGACCTCGTCCTGGACGGCATCCCGGACATCTATCCGTACGTCATAGACGATCCGGGAGAGGGCGTCCAATGCAAAAGGAGGGCCGAAGCCGTGCTGATCGGGCACATGTGCCCCACCATGGCCCGCGCCGGAACATACGACGCCCTGGAATCCGTGGACGGCCCTCTGCAGGAGCTGTTCAAGAACAGGACCGCCGCAGGGGACCTGAAGAGCGCCATGATCCAGGAGGTCCTGGACGCCGCGAGAGGCGCGGCCCTTCTGAAGGAGCTGGGGATCCCGGACGACGTCTCCGAGGAGGACTTCGAGAAGGAGCTCGGAAGGATCCACGACTACATCTCGGACATCAAGGACGCGATAATCCGCGACGGCCTCCACGTCCTGGGAAGGGCCCCGGAGGGGGAGCTCCTCGAGGAGAGCGTGTACTCTCTGACGAGGATACGCAACGGCGGGATCCCGTCCCTGAGGGCCTCGGTCGGAGCTGCCATGGGGTTCGACGTCGATGCCCTGAAGGACGAGCCCGCCGGCACCACCGGCGGCGAGCTCAACAGCGTCGTGCTGGACAGGATCGACGACAGGACATGCGAGCTGATATCCGGGATGCAGGAGGCCGGATACGACAGGAAGACCTGCCTGGAGCTGGCCCGCAGAATGTGCGGCGCAGGGGATATGGAAGAGGTCGTCGGATACATCTGCGACCGCCTGGTGCCCAACCTCGCCCGCATGACGGACGAGATGGGCAACATGATGCACGCCTGCGAAGGCGGATACGTGCTTCCGGGACCGTCCGGAGCGCCCACAAGAGGCAATGCGGACATCCTACCCATGGGAAGGAACTTCTACGGCATAGACCCGGACATCGTTCCCACCAAGGCCGCGTGGGAGATCGGGAGACGCATGGCGGACCAGATGATCGAGCGGTACACCGAGGCCAAAGGGACGTATCCGACCGAGATAGGCTTCATCATCTGGGCCACCGACACTATGAAGACCAACGGCGACGACGTGGCGTACATCCTCTGGCTCATGGGGGTCCGTCCCGTATGGTCGGGATCCGGCGGACAGGTCGTCGGACTGGAGCCCGTTCCGCTCGAGGAGCTCGGAAGGCCCAGGCTGGACGTGACCGTCAGGATCACCGGCCTGTTCAGGGATGCGTTCCCGAATCTCATCGACCTCATAGACGACGCGGCCAGGATGGTCGAGGGCCTGGACGAGGACGATGAAGACAACATCATGGCCGCCAACCTCAGGAAGGACATAGTGGAGAACATGGCCCAGGGGATGACGGTGGACGAGGCCCGCAGGAGGGCGTCGTTCAGGGTGTTCGGATGCCCGCCGGGAGCCTACGGCCCCGGGATCAATCATGCCATCGAGAGCAGCGACTGGAAGACCGTCCAGGACCTGGCGGACATCTATGTGGCCTGGAGCGGCTACGCCTACGGCCGCGGTACCGGCGGAGAGGCCATGAAGGACGAGTTCGTCCGCCGCTTCAAGAAGGTCAAGGCGACCGTCAAGAACATGCCGGACAGGGAGATTGACCTCCTTGACATCGACGATGTTTACGGATACCTGGGCGGTATGAACGCGTTCAACCGCGCATACGGCGATCAGGAGGCCCTGTCGTTCATGGGGGACAGCTCCGATCCGGACCGCGTGAGAGTGAGGAGCACCAAGGAGGAGCTCCAATTCGTGTACAGGAGCAAGATCCTGAACCCGAAGTTCATAGACGGTCTGAAGAGACACGGATATCGCGGGGTGGCCGAGATCGCGAACCTCACCGAGTACACGTTCGGATGGGATGCCACCTCCGATATCGTGGACGACTGGGTCTACGAGAACCTAGTCGAGACGTACCTGTTCGACGACGACACCCGGGCATGGATGGAGGACGAGAACCCCCATGCCATGATGGACATGATGAACCGCCTGTTCGAGGCCGTGGACCGCGGCATGTGGAACGCGGATCCCGATACCCTCGAGAGGATGAGGGAGATCTACATGGAGCTCGAGAGCAGGATAGAGGAGGTCCAAGACAGATGATCCCGCGGGAATGGGAGGAGCTCAGCTCCCCCTGACCCCGTGGAGGAGCTCGTCCAAGATGTACATGGCCCCTCTCGCCCCGTAGATCGGACGGGGGATTATGTCGTCGAGACCCATGGACGAGTATCCGATCGGAATCCCGACCCTGCAGCGGGCGGCCGCCTCCATCTCCAGGGCCTCGATGCCCTCGCAGAGGACCGCTCCGCACGGGACGGGCTCCCTCCCCCAGGTGTACCCGAATCCGATGTATCCGAGGAACGTCTCCAGGGCATCCGCATGGCGGGGATCGGACCCCTCGTCGACGACCACCGCCTCCGGCGCCATGGCCAGATAGCTGTAGAGCCATTCCGTCAGGGGCCTCACCACGGATGCAGGCCCTGCCGCCGAGAACGTCAGCCCCCTGATCCTCAGGGCGTTGTACCTCATCCCGATGAACCTCTCCCTCACGATGGCCCTGCATCTGCGGACCTCCTCGAGCGCCGGCTCGGGATCGGACCCCGCCGCATCGGCCAGAGTCCTGATCCATGCCTCCGTCGCATCGAATCCGACCGGGGCCCCGGCAGGGGGCACGACGGACGGCACCCCGCGCGACTCGTACCATTCCAGCAGACCGTCGCACATCTCGGGGCACACCACGATATTGAACTCGGCGTTCACCGAATCGACCAGCTGGGCGACCGACGAGCCGGCCCCGGGCATGGCTACGACCTCCAGGCCCAGGGACTCCGCCGTTCCGCGCAGCTCGTCCCTGGCGGATCTCCAGTCCTTGTCCATCAGTGACAGCCCGAGTATGTTCACCGTGCCCCTGCGCATCCTCCTCTCGGGAGGATCCAGGAACTCCATCACCGCCCTCAGCGTGCGTCCCGACATCGTCGCGGCCGGAACGGATGCGGTCGGCTCCGCGAGGACCATGGCGATGCGCCCCATGTCGCTGTCGGCTATGGCGCCGAGATGGTCGTCCCCTATGAGCGAGGCCCCAGGGGAATCTATGACCACCACCAGGGACGGGCTCCTCGCCCCTATATCCTCCAGAGCCTCCTCCGACTTGTACCGGGCCCCGTTGATGTAGTCGTACTCGTCCAGATAGGTGGCTGGCACCTGCGGGTACCCTCCGTAATAGGGGGAGTCCCCGGGATCCACATCCTTCGGAAGGACCGCCGCGGAGACGACCATGTGGCGGATCCTGCATCCGCCCGGGCCGTGGAGCATCGTCACGGCATCGGGGATCCCCTCCACCGCCATTATCGCGCCCGTGAGTCCGTCGGGAAGGATCCTCATGGCCCGAGCCTCCATCCCTCGACCTCCGGGAGGCGCATGGTGTTCTCCAGGTACTGGATGTAATCGAAGACGTTCATGTACCCAGTTCCGATTTTGTTCAGCTTGGCGAAGTGCACGCCCGGCGGGACGCGCCTGACTATGTCGCTGATGACGAGGTCCGGGTGGAGCTCCTCCGCATCGCGGGCGAGCTTCTCCTCGGAGTAATCGCCGTCGACATCGTATCTGGAATCGGGGCTGCCGCCGGCCTTCCTGGTGCTCCTGAAGAACCCCACCCTGACCACCTCGGCGCCCACATCGTTCAGGGCATCTACGAGCCAGTCCGGATTCGCTCCCATCTTCCACATGATGATCACGCGAACGCCCTCCATCCTCGGGCGATGCGCATCGGCCATGGCGCGATACTCCGCGGTCGCCCTCGCGACCTCCGCCTCGGCCTCCACGGTCCTGTCCGTGAAGCGCCCCATCTCCCGTATCCACAGCACGTAGTCATGGATGCCGACCGGCATGACCGCCGGGAACGGCTCCCTTCCGGTGCGAGCCGTGATGAACGACATGAGCTCGCGGGTGTTCCTCGTGTCGTTCATGAGGATGTCCACCGCCCCGCGGCAGAACATCTCGATCGGCGCGGGCGAATCGTCGTCGATGAACCTGCAGTTGACCCTCATCCCGAACACGGACAGCATCCTATCGAGAGCCGCCATGTTGCCGCGGGACTGTATGTCGAAGAACGATGTGGATACGAGATTGACGTACCCCCTCTTCGGCTCCACCGACGTGTCTATCCTGTCCGCCAGGACCCGGGCCGCCAGCATGAAGCCGTCGGTGTACTCCCCTGCGATATCCCCTTCGGCGAGGATCAGTTCGAGGGATGCGTCCGGATGCGACACCCTGAAGGCATCCAGCACCGATTGGCAGTCGTCGCCGATTATGGCGGGCATGCATGTGGTCACCACCGACATCCTGCGTCTCCCGTCCTCATACGCCTCCTCGAGGGCCCTCTCCAGGAACCGGCTCCCGCCGAATATGGCCGAGGAGTCGTCCATGGCCGTGCTCCTGATGTCGTGATCGGGCCTCCCGCGGAAGACTCCGCGCTCGTAGAGGTCCAGCACGGCCTTCGCATACGTTGTGCCCATCAGATACGTGCAGCTCAGCGGACCGTGTACTATCACCACGGACCCTCCTGCGCGCACCAGCGCGGCCGTCGCGCCGTACGCCGCGCAGGAGCTCATCACCCGGGTCCCCCGGATGGTCATCCTGCAGCCGGTGCACGGGATTCGCGCCTCGGG
The DNA here is from genome assembly GCA_964445265.1 of uncultured Methanomassiliicoccales archaeon. GTDB lineage: Archaea > Thermoplasmatota > Thermoplasmata > Methanomassiliicoccales > Methanomethylophilaceae > Methanoprimaticola. The sequence continues at coordinate 10,423 of CAYUPU010000010.1, read as the reverse complement.
GACGCTCTTGGCCGGACGTATCTCCCTGCCGGCCGCGAGATCGGCCATCTGGTCATCGTCCAGGGGCCTCGGCTCGTACATCTGGACCTCGCCTCTGGAAGCCGCGAGCACCCTGTCGGCCACGGCGCCGATCCTCTGAGCCGCTTCGGAATCTGGGTAGAGCTCCATCAGCGTGTGGCCCCTGGACTCCGCATCGGCGAACAGCCTGTCCCTGGGGATCTCGGCTATGACCTCGGTCCCGGCGGCCGCGGCGAACCTCTCCACGGTCTCGCGCTCCCCCTCGCCGCCTCTGGAATTGAACACTATCCCCAGAAGCCTCGGCCTTCCGGCATCGAAGTTCAGCATGCCCTTCATGATGTTGTTCGCGGCGTAGACCGCCATGAACTCCCCCGATGTGACGAGGATCACCGCATCGGCGTGCTCCCTGCGGAGGGGCACCGCGAACCCGCCGCACACCACATCGCCCAGGACATCGTATATCCTGATATCCGCGTCCAGGTCGTCGGCTCCGAGCTTCGACAGAGTCTCGAAGGTCGTCAGGATTCCGCGGCCGGCGCATCCTATGCCGGGCTCCGGCCCTCCCGCCTCCGCGCACAGCACACCTCCGGTGCCCGTCTCTATCACGTCCTCGAGCCTCCTCCTGCCCACAGGCGTCTCCCTGACATAGTCCAATACGGTGCGCTGCGTCCTCCCGCCGAGGAGGAGCCTGGTGGAATCGTGCTTCGGATCGCATCCGACCTGCATGACCTTCGCACCGCGGTCCGCCAGGGCCACGGAGATGTTCGCGGACATGGTGGACTTCCCGATCCCACCCTTGCCGTACACCGCCAATTGGAACATATGGAGATAGAACCGCGATCCGCATATTAAATTGGAGGTACCATCCTACTGACGGAGGGATAGAGTTGATTAGTATGCCCTCGCTATCCCTCTCGTCGCGCGCAGTCGCGCACGGAGGAACAAGGGCATGGGAATCAATATCGGAATCATGGAGATGGAGGCGCCCAGCGCCCCGTGCAGGGACCTGCGCTCGCAGATCGTCATGGTGCATCTGGAGGATCCGTCCGGATTCGAGAAGGGAGCGGTGTACGACGAGTACGTCCCCTACGACGAGGCTCGGAGGGCGTTCCCGGACTGGGATGCGTTCGTCAAGAGGAACAGGCTCAACGAGGATGCGGACGCCGTCTACCTGGAGAAAATCAAGAAGGACGAGGACCTGGCCGTCCTGAGGCCCGTCGCCGAGAAGCGCTATACCGGGTGGGTGGACATCGGAAAGCTGGACGAGGACCTGGCCGGGAGAGCCTCCGATGCATCCGACGAGAGGATCACCGGATGGGACAGGCTGGACTTCGATGAGATGAACGCCATGTGCGGATCGTGCCCGCTGTCGTGGGACAAGGGGCGCGGATGCATAGGGGCGTTCGGCCCGGTCAACAGCCTCCTCCCCGAGATCGCATCTAGGCACGGGTGCCCGATCGTGGCGTCCGTCCCCCAGGCAGCCAAGGAGGGTCGGAGGTTCTCCTCCGAGGATGCCGACGAGCTCCTGAGGGAGACCGCCGTGCTGAAGGAGGCCCTCCCCCAGGAAGGGAAGATGATGGTCAGGCGCTACTCGGGCCCCGTGGAGCGCATGGAGGCCGTGGCGGCCATATCCAAACGGGAGGGCTGCGGATTCTTCTTCTTCTGAAACGCGTCATCTGAGACGGAGTCCGGGGTACTCCGCCTCCCTGGCCTGCTCCTCGCGGGGAGCGGTGCGCACAAGCGCATCGGTCATATTGGCCACCAGGGACCTCACCCCCTTCATGCCGATTCCGTCGTTCTCGTAGTCCGGCGAGTACCATGCATGGACTATGGACAGAGGGCTGGAACCGCACACCATCATGCCGTTCCTGAGGAGGAAGTCGACGAGCTGGTTGTACAGCAGCGACCCCCCGTCGTGCTGGCTGATGGCTATGACGCCGCCGATCTTCCCGGTCAGAGGGGATCCGCAGTTCTTCAGGACCAGGTGGGCCCTCTCGAGGAAGTTCTGGAGCTGGCTGGGTGCAGCGTTCATGTACGTCGGAGACGCAATCAGCACGGCATCGGCCGCGCGCATGCGGTCGAGGATGGAATTGAACCCGTCCTCCTCGTCGTAGCATCTGCCGTCGCCGCGGATCTCGCACGTCATGCACACATTGCAGTTGGTCAGGGTGTAGTCGTACACGGGCACGATCTCCATCTCGATGCCGTCCCTCTCGAACTGGTCCTGGACCTCGTGCAGGATGTTGGTGGTGTTGCCGTTCGGCAGGGGGCTTCCGTGTATGGCGAGAACCTTCATGATGCTCCAACCGCCGAACCTTCTTTAATTGTATCCTGCGGAACGGGGGAACGGAGAAGACGTTAAAGCGGAACAGCGGGATTTCCCAGGCATGGCAGATGCACGCAAGCGTCCGTTCATCATCACCCTGATCGGGATCCTGTACGGCCTCGTAGCGGTCGTATGGATCGCCGTCGGCATCGCCGCACTGGTCCTCGGCGAGACCATGATCGGCGACATGGTCGCGGACAATCCCGACCTCGGCTTCCTCGGCGGTATGAGCACCGCACTCGGCATAGCATCGATCGTGATCGGTCTGGTGTATGCTCTGATCTGCGCGGGATTCATGCGCGGATGGAGCGTGATGTGGTACCTGGGGGTCGTATTCTCCGTCATCGGAGCTCTGGCGGGTCTCCTGAGCCTGCTCCTCGCGCAGATCTATATGATCGTCGATATCGCGATCTGCCTGATCACCCTCCTCTACCTGTTCAAACCGAACGTGAAGTCGTTCTTCCTCGGCAGGCGACGGCCCTCCGGGGCTCGCCCGCCGCAGACTGGAGGTTATTTCTAGAACCGGGATGTTGGATGTTGCATGTCGGAATCCAAGCGTCCGTTCACCTCCATAGTCCTGGGCATCCTGATGATCCTCGGCGGACTCGTGTCCGCCTCCTCCGGATCCACCTACATAGGGGACGCCGACGTCTCCGGGATCACAGCCTGGCTTCTCATCATCGCCGGGATCCTGATGGTCATGGGAGGAGCGGGGTGCTTCATCGGGGGCAGGCCCGTCCTCTGGAAGGTGCTGCTCGCATCCCTGGCGGTCGAAGCCGTGGCCGGTGCCGCTATGATCGCGGATGTCACCGCTGCAGGCGGCATCATCCTCATCGCGATCTGCGCAGTGTTCATCTGGGTCGTCCACTGGTCGGACATCCGCCGGTGGTTCGGAGTCTGAACTCCGCACCCGTGTCGATCATCCGAACTATATTGCCATCCGGATCCGTTATCGCCGTCGACGTGCCCAGGGGACCCCTCCGGGGCTCGTCGTAGAAACCCACTCCCTCATCGATCAGCCTGCGGTGCGTATCGTAAGGGGATCCGACGCCCAGATAGACGCCCGTGTCCACTCCCGTCGAATCCGAGATCTTCAGGATCACCGTACAGGCAGAGCGACGCAGATATGCCGTATCCCCCGTCCTCCCGAGAAGGCCCATCCTCAGGATGCTGGAGTAGAACCCTATCGATCTGTCCAGGTCCCTGCACGGGACGGTGAACGCCGCGATGCTTTCGGGAAGCCCCTCGTCCGTGTACTCGAACTCCCCTCCGTGCGGATCTCCAAGAGGCATGATCGACCGATATCCGTTGCCGTATTTCTGGCTGGGGTTCGGAACTATAGAAATGATTATATAGACGATGATGATACCAAGGTTTACTGCCCGGATAGTGTAGCGGCCTATCATGAAGCCCTGTCGAGGCTTCGACACGGATTCGAATTCCGTTCCGGGCGCTCATCTTCTTCATTCATTACCATTCAGCATGTCCCACACTACAGCCGGATCCGCAATGTTCTTATCGGACCTATTGGAAATGGGGTTCCATGCGCTGGATGCTGCGTTCGAAGATCCATCGTGCGGTCGTCACGGAATGCCGCCTCGACTACGAGGGGAGCATAACTATAGATGAGGACCTGCTGGAGAGAAGCGGCATCTGGGCCGGGGAGAAGGTCACCGTCGCGGATGTGGACAACGGCAACCGCTTCGAAACGTACACCATCCCTGGAAGGCGCGGAAGCGGGATCATCGCGATCAACGGCGCCGCGGCCCACCTCTGCTCCGAGAAGGACAAGGTCATCATCATGGCCTACGAGCTCGTTGACGAGCCGGTGCATGCGAAGGTGCTCCTCGTCGACGAGGAGAACCATGTCGCGAGGGAGCTGATCTACTGATATCGGCATATTCCGACGGAGGATCCCGCGGGAACCCGGGCAAATCGGCCTACGCGATCGTGCTTGTCCGCGACGGCCGCATCATACATGAGCACTCGGAGTATCTCGGCGTGCACACGAACAACTACGCCGAGTACCGCGGACTCATAGCCGCCATCTCGAAGGTCGTGGAGCTGGGCGAGAATGCCGCGGAGTTCGTCATGGACTCCCAGCTCGTCATACGCCAGATGCGCGGCGAATACCGCGTGAAATCCCCTGATATGAAGGCCCTGCACGACGACGCAGTAGCACTATCGTCGCTCATCCGGAACGTGTCTTTCAGGAACGTCCGCCGGTCCGAGGAGCTCATCCCCCGGGCCGACGGCCTTCTGAACGCCGAAATGGACAGGCATCGATCATCTGAACCTGCGGAAGACCGCCGGAATCACGGCCGCCGCCAGGAGAGCCGCCGCGATCATCCCGACCAGCACCGTCCATCTCCCGTTCTCCGAGACGTCCTTCTGATACACGGCCGTCAGCAGCAGCGTTCCCGTCACGGGCGTCCGGAAATCGTACGCCTCCGAGCCGGACTCCCAGCGGAGGAACGTGTATCCCGGGACCGCGGGCGGCGCCAGCTCCTCCGCGACAGCGCCCTCCTGGACGACCTTCTCGGTGTAGCCGTCTCCGATCCCGTAGTCGTACACGACCTTGAATCCGCTCTGCTGAGTCCCCGGCTCGAGCCATGCGTACATAGAGTCCTCCAAGGGGATCACAGCCGTCCCGGAGTAGAACTCGTACGTCCTGGCGGCCGACCTGTCGGAGCTGGACGATACCAGGAGCTTATAGGACGATCCGCAGCCCACCAGTATGCACCCGTCACCCGCATAGAACGTGCAGTCCGCGGCGGAGGCGTCCGTATGGACCACGGGCACTCCGTCCGCACCGGACACATCGGTCGACGAGCCTATCGTCAGGACCCCCAGGGACGAGCATCCCCACAGCGCGCCGGTGCCGAACGATACGGCGGGAGCGCCGAGGCTCAGAGCCCCCAGGGACCGGCAGTTGTCCAGCGCGTAGTCGCCGAACACGGCGCACGAGAGGAAGCTCGCCGTCGTCAGGGAGGTGCAGTTCCTGAACGCGGACGCCCCGACCTCCGGGACATGGTCCGCAGAGACGGACGTCAGCTTGGGGGAGTTGGCGAACGCATGGTCCGGGATCCCCACCCCCTCGCCCAGGACGAGATCCGTGAGCGGACCGTACGAATCCAGGGCCAGTTTCACGGATACGATCTGGAACCCCACCCCGTGGAAGAGGATGGAGCCGTTCAAGACGGCGGATGGGTCCCGGCCGTTGTACGCGGTGGCACGGAACTTCTGGCTATCTACGTCCTTGACCGTGCCGACCCTCCCCTGCTCCGCATAGGTGCTGCCCTGCAGATCCAGCATCCATTCGCTCGGCCATCCGTCCATGGACGTCACCCTATCCAGCTGAGCATAGGTTAACGTCCTCAGACCCATCGGATATACGATACAGGAGGGAGCGGTCATATCTATCGAGATCCTGCCGTCGCCCCCTGATACGTCTGCTCCAGTGGACTGCACATCGGTGCCGCTGTAGGTCCATCCGCTGTACAGCGTATAGGACATCACGGCGCCGTGGACGCTCCGGGACATCTCGCATACGGACATCCCTAGGGACGAGTACCTGACTCCGATGGCCCCGGGATCCTGCACGACGGCGACGAACCTGACGTCATAGGCCGTCGTGCTGTCGTCTACGAAATACGCGTTCGTCGAGTAGCCGAGATTGACCGTCCTGACGGATGAGGGGAGGTCGCCGGATTGGAACGTGCGGTTCATCGCGGGCGGCGCCATGAACAGCGTGCTGCGGTCGCCGGAATACAGGATCCCGCCGTCCGCCGAATAGGTCTTGCTGGCTGTAGCCTTGAGCTCCGCGAGCTTGGTGCATCCCTTGAACGCCGCCGGATCCACCTCCGCGGCGGCGACGTCGAATGACAGGAGCGCCGTACAGCCCTCGAATGCCGAAGATCCGATGGACTTGACGCGGCTCCCTATGGACACGGTCTTGAGCGCGGTGCATCCCTTGAACGCGGACGTCTCTATCCCCGCATCGGACTGGATTTCGACCTTCTCCAGCTTCGTGCAGCCCTCGAATGCCGAATCGCCCAGTATGGTCAGCGAATCAGGGAGCTTCAGCTCGGTCAGAGTGGTGCACCCTGTGAAGGCGGATACGCCTATGGTCTTCAGCGAAGCGGGGAGCTCGATCTCCGCCAGGGAGGTGCATCCTCTAAAGCATCTCGTACCGATGGACGTCGTGCCTGGCGCCAGAGTGACGGCGTCCAGAGCGGTGCATCCGGAGAAGGCCGAATCGCCGAACGTCGCTCCGGAGGGGATCCTCGTGCTCTCGAGGGTCGTTATATCCGCGAACGCCTCCTTCCCCACGGTCTTGAGGCTGTCCGGAAGGTCCGCAGAGGGAATCTTGCATCCCTTGAAAGCGGCCTCGCCGATGGATGTCGTGCCGGCCAGAGTCAATCTCACAGGACCCGTGCAGCCCTCGAACGACGACTTGCCTATGGACCCTGCATTGACCAGTGAGACCGAGCGAAGGGAACTGCAGTTCTTGAAAACGGAATCAGGGACCTTCTTGCACCCTTCATCATCGGACACAGTAATCGGCCGCAGAGAGGCCAGAGCGGACTGATCGACCAGGGTGATGTCCCCTGCGAGAACGATCTCCAGACTCTCGAAGGACTTTCCAATATCGCTGAACTTATAGGACCCGAGATCCTCTTCAATTGTATCGTCGCCTATCTTCAGCGTCGCGATGGTCCATGCGGATGTCTTCGCGACCGACCCAGATGATATCGTCAAGGTGCTCTCAAACTCGCTCCCTGCGACGTGTTTGTACGTCCATCCTGCGACTCCGGAGCTGCCGGCACCGCAGCTGCCCGAAGCCTCCACATTGACACCCTTACCGATTTCGGGCGCGGTCTCGGCATCCGCAGAAACCGCGGCGAACGCCACCAAAAGGACCGCGGCGAACGCCGCGACGGCTATGAGCGCGCCCTTCATGGGACCTCTTCCCTTCCGAGCACTATGCCGTCGTCCTCCTCCACGCGGAGCGCTGTGGTGCGTCCGTATATGTCCGGGACCTCCTCGTCGACACCGCCGTCCTCGCCGCGGTCGACCATGCTGAACATGCGGACTCCGGGCTCTTCGACGTCGTCCTCCTCCACGCGGAGCGCTGTGGTGCGTCCGACTCTGCCCCTTGTATCCATTATCGCCGCGCCGAGATCGCGTACCATCTCCTCATAGCCCCCGGATGGCCTTATACCGCGCACCGAGGACGAGCTCCATCCCCCTGCCACGGACGTCAGATAGACGCCCCTGCCCGGGGATCCGAGCCTCACCGCGGCCCATTCGCACGTGATGCCGGACACCGAGTACACGAGGGAGCCGGAGACGATGAGAACAAATCCTGCGGCCGCAGCGGCCAGTATGCCGGGCCACGGATCGTTGTGGGTCATGAGGCCGTAGGGCACGGAGAACGTCTTGCCCATGGTGGCGTCGTAGACGCCAGAATCGCGCGTCATGGAATATCCCTCCTCGAAGCCCCTGTCGTACTCGGCGGACGCGTCGGCCTGCCTCCCCTCGCAGCGGTACCCCTCCGGGATCGTCGCCTCGTGCAGGATGGACGGCTGCTGCACTACGGACAGGAACCCCTCGTAGTATCCAGTCTCTATTCCGTCGTTGAACCCGTCCTGGTAGTCGCCGTCCGCATCGAACTCGCCGGAGGCGGCGGCGATCGCGCACGGCACCGTCATCAGGATGAGACCCAGGACGATCAGCGCCAGCGGCAGGAGCGTGCCCCTGCGGACCCGCGATATGCTGGTCGATACCGACGATATGTCGGACAGAAGCACCTCCTGATGCACCGATCCCCTCGGGGACCCGTCCCTCCTGGTACCGGCGTCCATGTCAAATATCAGGCGCCTGTCGGTCAGGGTCACCGTCCCCTCGCCGTCCTCCCTGCGGGGGAGCGGCAGGACGGATCCCGCCAGCTCGATCACGCGGTCTGTTACCGTGCAGGAGTACCTGCGGACGATCTCCTCGCCCGACGCGAGGGCAATCCCGTCTATCCTCATCGGTCCTTCCAGCCGGCGACGGCGTCGTCCCCCCTCGTCTGGAGGTCCAGGATCAGCGCGCCGATCTCCTTGGACATCTTCTCGAAGTCCTCAGTGGGGACCATGTAGAACGCCACGGAGGATTCCTCGCGCCTGCTCATGCCGGACACGTGCACTCCTCCGTCCGGATCGGCGTCCGTCGATATCCTCATGACCACCAGGTGGTCGACCGAGAGCACCGCGGACATCATCAGGATGAACCCTAGCGCCAGCAGCGTGACCCCCGGTATGAACCATATCGAGCTGTTCCCCTGTATAGCCATCAGGCACACGACCAACCCCGCCAATATTGCCAGGACAGGGGCCCCGACGTCCACCTTGGCCTCGGCCTGGACGAACTCCATGGCCGACACCTTGGAGACCAGCGCCTCCTGGGTATGGATCGCGGGCATCTTGGTCGCACGCGACGCCTTCTCCGATTCGGCGAAATAGATGATGCGTCTGTTGGTCACGGTCACCGTGCAGTCCGTGCGCGCACGCCTGCCGATGAGGCCGGCCAGGACATCGGAGCTTCTGTTGGAGGACTGCAGGTCGACTGAAGCGCACTTGTACGTGCGCACGACCTCCTCCCCCTCCGCTAGGAATACCGCCATGTTCTAGACCTCTAATTGCTCAGTGTTACCTGTTCATTGTTTATTGATGTTGGGGATGCCCGCGATGCGGGCCGCGAGGTCCTGCAGAGGCACCTGCTCCTGATCCCCGGACGACATGTCCCTCAACGTGACGGCGCCCGCCTCCAGGTCCCTGGCTCCGACGATCACTGCGAACCGGGCCCCTGCCGATGATGCGAACTTCAAGGCCTTGGCCATCTTCCTGCACATTATATCCTGATCTACCGAGGCGCCCGCTGACCTGAGATCCGCCGCGATGCGGGCCGCATCGACCCTGACATCGTCAGATGCGCAGAGCACGTACGCGTCGATGCCGGCCGGCTCGTAGGAGGTCCCCTCCTTCTCGAGCGCGAGAAGGGCCCTGTCGAACCCGACCGCGAATCCGGTGGAGAACACACGCTCCCCTCCGAAGAGCTCGGACAGCGTGTACGACCCGCCTCCGCAGATCTGCTTCTCGGCGCCCAGCGCCGGAGCCTCGGCCTCGAATACCATCCCTGTGTAGTAGTCCAGGCCACGGACGACCCCAAGATCGATCTCCAGGTCCCTGACGCCCATCGCGTCCAGATAGGATACCACCTGCCTGAGCCAATCTCCGGCCTCCCCGGGGACCCTGTCCAGGACCTCCGTCCCTCCGACGGTCTCCGTGAGATCGAACAGGTCGTCCATGTCCGCATCCGTCACGCCCATGCCGGACAGCAGGGGCCGCGCCTCGTCGTACAGCTTCTTATCGAGCTTCTGAAGAACCTCGGCCGCCCTCTCCTGAGGGACGCCAATGTCCGCTATCCTCTGCCTCAAGACTCCGATGTGCCCGATGCGGAGCCTGTAGTCCTTCAGGCCCAGGGAACCGAGCATCGCCGATGCCAGGGCCACGGCCTCCGCATCCGTCTGCGGGGTCGCGCCGCCGATGATCTCCGCTCCGAACTGGAAGAACTCCCTGTACCTCCCGCTCTGCGGCCTCTCGTACCTGAAGCACTGGCCGAAGTAGAACACCTTGATCGGCTTCGGCTCGTTGCTCATGCCGTCGACAAACATCCTCACTACCGGCGCGGTCATCTCCGGGCGCAGGGCCAGATCCCTCCCGCCCTTGTCCTGGAATGCATAGAGCTCCTTCAGGACGTTCGGGCCGGACCTCAGGACGAAGAGCTCGGCATCCTCGAAGATGGGCGTCTCCACCTCCCTGAACCCGAAGGTCCGGGCGGCGTCCCTGAGGCGGCCCTCGTAGAATCTGCGCTTCTCCATCTCGTCGGGGAGGAAGTCCCTGGTCCCGCGCGGGCACTGTATCATGCCCGTTCGCATCGCGGAAGCCAATATAAACGTGACTGGATGGGGGAATCGCCCCTGATTGTGAATCCAGTGAGCCCTTGGAGGCTAGGGGAACGCCGGAATCGGGGGTC
>CAYUPU010000009.1:0-32700 GCA_964445265.1 uncultured Methanomassiliicoccales archaeon | reverse complement strand
CGGAGAGGCGTTCAAGAGGTACGAGGTCATGGACAGGATGGCGGACGCCATCGGCGATTCCCAGGGCGGAGCCGCCATGGGCACCGGCATGCTCCTGTTCCCTCAGATGTACCAGCAGCTCCAGCAGCAGCCGGTCCAGGGCATCCAGCAACAGCAGCAGGCCGCCGCGCAGCCGAAGACGATGTGCCCGTACTGCGGCGCGCCCAACGACTACCCGTACAGGTTCTGCAGCACCTGCGGCAAGCCCTCGCCTCAGACGCAGCAGACGGTTCCGGGCACTCCTCAAACGGCCTCCCCGGCAGGAGCCGGTGCCGGATTCAAGGTCTGCCCGTACTGCGGACAGGACATCTCCGGCCTCCCCAAGACGCCGAAGTTCTGCCCGTACTGCGCGGAGCAGCTCCTCTGAACCGAGGTCCCCTTCTGGGGACCCTTACCGGATCCGCGCCTTCTGCGGATCCGGGGCATATCTGCCGCCCCATACCGGCGGTCATCGTAAGGACCGTGGATGCACACCTGGCCAATGTTGCCGATATTCGTATAATATCTACGAATATCATCGGAAAAACTACCAAATCTATATTTATCGTTAAAATACTGCGAATACCGTAACAAACATTATATAATCGACCTGCAGGTGACATATGCGGAGGTAAGTGAATCGGTAAACGCATGATGACCAGGATACGCGGCGAGGGCCGCTGTGCGTGCTACTCATCGGAGAAAGAACGGCCGTTCGGCACTTGTCTCCCGATGGGATCGCGAGCGGTTCGCAAGACACGACTGATGACCGCAGCAAACCCCTTTCCAAACACCGTCCGTTCTTCCGCTCATGCGCATCCCGTCCGATGCGTTGCGCACCGCAAAGCTTTTTCAGATTACCGCCCAGTCCACCACCGATGAAAGATCTCAAGGACTACGTCACCGAGATCCCGGATTTCCCCAAGCCGGGCATCCTCTTCAGAGACGTCACCACCATCATCAGCGATCCCGACGGACTCGAGATGGCCATCGACGGACTCATTAACATGATGCAGGGCCTGGACTTCGACCTCGTCGTCGGATCCGAATCCAGAGGATTCGTCTTCGGCACGCCCGTGGCATATGCGATGAACAAAGGGTTCATCCTTGTCAGGAAAAAGGGCAAGCTGCCCAGGGAGACCATATCCGAGAAGTACGACCTGGAGTACGGCACCGCGGAGCTCGAGATGCACGCCGATGCCATCAGGCCCGGGCAGAAGGTCGTCATCATAGACGACCTCGTTGCCACCGGCGGGACGACGGAGGCCATAATCAGGCTCGTGGAGCGCGAGGGCGGGATCGTCGTCAAGATCGGGTTCGTCATGGAGCTCGCCGGGCTCAAGGGCAGGGAGAAACTGAATGGCTACGACGTCGAATCCCTGATAACCTACGAGGGCGCCTGAGATGAGAGTGACGTGCACCGGAATCAGGGACGGATGGTTCGATGACCGGTTCGGAGCCCTCGGCTCCGTCTTCGTCAACGGCATGCCCGGACTCTCGCCCGGATTCAGCATAGAGGATGCGCCAGACGGCACCGTGAGCTTCGCAGCGGTCCTGGAGGACTACGACGCCATCACCGCCAGCGGATTCGACTGGGTGCACTGGATACTCTGCGACCTGGACGGGACGGAGGTCCCGGAGGGCGCCTCGCATCACGACCCGGGATTCACCGAGGGATCCAACAGCTGGTTCAGCTCCCTCGGGGATCTCGACAGGGAAGGGGCCACCGGATACGGCGGCATGGCCCCGCCCAACGGCATGCACAGGTACACCCTCACCGTGTACGCCCTCGACACCAGACTCGGCCTGGAGAGGGGATTCAGGATGAACGACCTCCACTTCGCCATGATGGGGCACGTCCTGTCCCAAGCCTCGGTCGTCGGCAGGTACGAGATGCGACGGGACGTCGCGGTAGAAGGCGGCCCTACCGGGAATCGAACCCGGATTGCTAGTTCCGAAGTCTAGCAGGATATCCGCTACCCCATAGGGCCACACGACTTCCATAATCCATCCACGATATAACGGGATTGGTTCGCCTGGCGCCGGTGCCGGCAGATGCGGCCCTGAGCAAACGGTTTATCCTGGGTCCAGGATTCGAGCCTCATGCCCAAAGTGATCATGAACCACGGTGCCGGCGGGGAGCTCATGCAGAGGTTCCTCTCCGACCACATCACCAGTCATTTCCCCAGGATGGACTGCGAGGTGCCCCTCGATTCGATGGACGACTCCGCGGTCGTGGACGACGTCGTGTTCACGATAGACGGGCACACCGTCAAGCCCCTGTTCTTCCCCGGCGGGGACATCGGGAAGATCTCCGTCGCCGGGACCGTGAACGACATCTCGGTCATGGGCGCTTCGCCTCTGGCGCTGGCGTGCTCGGTCATCCTGGAGGAGGGGACGGACATCGATGTGGTGGACCGCGTCATGGACTCGATGGGCAGGACGGCGGCCGGAGCGGGCGTCCCGATCGCGACCGGGGACACGAAGGTCGTGGAAGCGGGCGCCGTGGACCAGATGGTCATATCCACATCGGCGATAGGGAAGAGGTCCCCGTACCTCGACTCCGATCTGGCAAAAGCCGGGGAGTACAGGCGGGTGGACCACCGCTGGTGCACCGACTCCAATGTCAGACCGGGAGACGCCATAATCGCATCTGGCTACATGGGGGACCACGGCGTGGCGCTCCTCTCCTTCCGCGAGGGATACGGTTTCGAGAGCGAGGTGAGCAGCGATGTCGCGCCGCTCAACGGGATGATAGCCGAGGGTCTGAAGACCGGCGGCATCGTCGCGATGAAGGACCCCACTCGCGGAGGCCTGGCCAACACCCTCAACGAATGGTGCTCCAAGTCCCACATCGGCATGGAGATCGAATACTCGTCGATACCGCTTAGGGACGGTGTCATCAACGCGTGCGAGCTCCTCGGCATAGACCCCCTGAGCATCGGGAACGAGGGGAAGTGCATCATGGGTGTGGTCCCGGAGATGGCGGAGGAGGTCCTGAAGGCCATCAGATCCACGCCCGAGGGAAGGGATGCGGCCATCATCGGCAGGGCCGTCGAAGGCCCCGAGAGGGTCGTCCTCAAAACGGAGGTCGGCGGCAGGAGGATCCTCGAACCCCCTGCAGGGGACCCCGTGCCCAGGATCTGCTGAGACGCCGGAGGGCCGCGCCCTCCGGCATGCGGCGCCCCGAACCGCTCATATACCGTGCGCCCATCGGAGTTCCCAGTGGATCACCATGGTGGAGTTCCTGCCTTTCGAAGGCCTCAGGCCCAATCTGAAGGCCGGCGAGCATATCGCCGACCGCATATCCCCTCCCTACGACGTCATCGGCCCGGAAGAGCTGAAGGAGCTGCAGTCCAGACCGTGCAACATCACCAGGCTTACGCTCAGCCCCGATCCGGACAAGAGGTACCATGGGTCCAGGAAGGAGCTGGATGCGTGGATCGCCGACGGCGAGCTCAAGCAGGACCCTGCATCGTTCTACATCTACGAGCAGACGTTCGACGATCACGGCACGACGAAAACGCGCACGGGCATCGTCGGAATCCTCAGAACCGAGAGGTACGAGAACGGGCACGTCATCCCCCATGAGGAAACGTTCTCGAAGGTCAAGGCCGACCGTCTGAACCTCCTGAGGGACATGGAGGCCCATCTGGAATCGATCTTCGGCATCTTCGACGGATTCACACCCGAGCTGTCCAAGAGGATCCGGGACGAATCGAGGCTCGTCTACCGCCATGTCGACGGGGACGGCGTGGAGCACAGGTACTCCAGGATCTCCGACCCCGGGATCACCGAAGCCATAACCCGCGAGCTGAAGGACCAGAGGGTGCTCATAGCCGACGGCCACCACAGGTACGAGACCGCTCTAAACTACGCCCTGGAGAATCCGGACGACATCGGGAAGCAATACGTGCTCGCGACGCTCGTCCCCGCCGATGACGACGGGCTCGTCATCTGGCCCACCCATAGGATGATCAGATCCGGCAACATCTCCGAGAAGAACGCCGTCAAGGGCATAGAGAAGGCTCTCAGAACGGAGGAGGTGTCCCGCGAGACGATGATCGAGAAACTGCCGGAGCACCTCATGGGCGTGGTCTTCCGCTCGGGCAAGTGCCTGCTGGCCGACTGCGATGACGTATCCAACGAGATGCTGAAGCTGGACACGTACGCGGCCCAGCAGAAGATCCTGTACGGCGTGTACAAATCCGACGAAGGAAAGGCGGAGATCGCCTACGACGCCGAGCTCCCGGATGTCCTGAGCAGGATGGACTCGGGCGAGTTCGACGCCGCGATTGTCCTCAACCCCCCGAGTCTCCAGACGATATGGGACCTCTCCATGAAGGGCAAGCGCATGCCCAAGAAGACCACGTTCTTCTTCCCGAAGATCTGGTCCGGATTCGTCATCTACAGGATGGCGTGAAACAGGCGGGGCCAGTCCCCGCCTCACCTTCCTTCTGTAAGAGCACTGTCGCATGGAACGACGCGAATCCGCACACACCGGAACGGTACGGATGCGACAGGCCTCGCGGCCAAACGAACTGGTGGTATAATGATGGAGCCGCCGATGGGAATCGAACCCACGACCTACGCCTTACCAAGGCGTCGCTATACCCCTTAGCCACGGCGGCAATTGCAGGTCTGCGTATCTACCCATCATTCATAAAGGTTGCTATCAAGAACACGGCTGCCAGGCATGAGAGGACTCGCGCCGGACGCCGTGCGAGACGCCGGCCCCCTGAAGGGCCGGAAGACGGCCACCGAGACCGTGGTCTCGGCCGGCGCTGTTTACTGCTCGCTGTCGGTCCCGTCAGAACCGGTCGCGGGCGCAGAGACCTGATGGCCTCTGTTGAGGAACTTGGGGCCCTTCCAGCTCCACTCGCCGAGAAGGTGCATGAGGGACGGACTGACGTACCCGACCATGAACAAGCCGTCGATCAGGATTCCCACGCCCAGCGCGAACCCGAACTCCTGGAGCATCGAGGATCCGGCCAGGAGCAGCGTCAGGAACGTGCCGCCCATGAGCAGGGCGCAGAGACTGATGACCCCTCCGGCCTGCCTTACGGCCTCGTCGATGGCGGTATCGTTGTCCATGCCCTTGATTCTGTTCTCACGGATCTTTGTCGTGAGGAAGATCTCGTAGTCCATTCCGAGCCCGAGGAGGACGACGAACAGGACTATGGGTATCAGGAACAGCACGGGCGTGTCGAGCATGTCCTCGAAGACGATGTGCGTGAGCGCAGTCGTCCATATGACGGACATCACGATTGTGATGATAGCCCTGATGGGAGTCACATAGCAGCCGAGGATGACGAACAGCAGCAGGATCAGCAGTACTATCACAACGATCCTGATGAAGCTGAACTGGTCCTCAACGACATCCCCGATGTCGTTCATCAGCGCGGAGGATCCGGAGACCCACGCATCGGAGAAGGTATCGGAGTACGTGGCGAGATACGAGTCGCTCCCGTCGTTGATGTCCTTCCTCAGATCGTTGATGAAATCCATCGTCCCGTTGGACATGGGCTTCTCATTGGTGATGATCGTCATGGTGACGTAGCTGCCGTCGGTCGCCAGCATGCCGGTGTAGACGTTGAGATAGTAGTCCATCACATTGGCCATGGTGACCGGTGTGCCGGATTCTGTGGCCCCGAGCCTCTGCTCGGGTCCGATGGCCCATGCATCCATGTCGGAGGCCGCGGACATCTGGTTGAACACGGTGAGGACGACCTCTGCCCCGACGGGCGATGCAGCCTTCATCTGAGCCTGGATGGCGTGATTGATCTGGGACGCGATGGCGCCGGAAATCATGGCATCGGTGACCTGCGAGACCTCTATGCCCTGGGCTGCCGCAATCTGCTGCTTCACCGCATTGGTGATCTGCGTGGTGTAGAACGCCTGAATCATCTCGGGAGTCACACTGGACGGTTCTATACCGGCAGCGGTTGCGATCTGCATGGCGATATACTGCTGGACCATGGCATCGGTGACCTGCGAGACCTCTATGCCCTGGGCTGCCGCGATACCCTGCTTGATCGTGCTGTTGACCTGCTCGGTCATCATGGCTGTAGCCTGGCTGTAGCCCATGCCGTAGATATCGTTCCAGGATGTCAGAGAGGATATGCTGCCGACAATGTCCGGATAATCGGACTGGATCTTGGATGCCATGGCGGAAAGGTCCTCGGCGGTTGCCGCGTACGACGATTTCGGTATGACGTACCCCATCGGCACATCCCTTCCAGACAGCTTGAACGACGGCCCCACATCGGCGATTGGATCCTTCAGTTCGAGAGTGAGGTAGTTGGGCATGATCGTGCCGCCGTCGGCCTGCGTCATGATGAGGTTCAGGCCGTCGATGGACTCGGAGTCCGGCATGATGCTGATGATGTCCGACGAATCGTCGGCGGTGGCATAGATGTATGTCGTGGGAATGCACAGCAGGATGAATGCGACCGCGATGGGCGCCGCATGCTTGTGCGTGAACCTGGACAGCCAGTTGAAGTACCTCCTGCCAAAGGAGACGAGATGCCCGTGTGCACCCTTCTTCCCTTCCTTGGAGACGGCCCTGGCATCCGCGTCCTTGTAGGCCTGGATGCTGCTGGGCCAGAACAGCTTCTCGCCGATGATGTTGAGCAGCGAGGGGATGAACGTCAGTGCGGCCAGGAGGGCCACGAGGATGCCCAGGGCCAGGATTATGCCCATGGTCTGGACGAGGGAGAACGTGCACAGCGCGAGAGCCGCGAAGCCGATCATGACGGAGATGCCTGATGTCGCGACGGACTCCCCGCCCCACATGACGGCCTCTTTGAGAGCGTGCTCGTGGTCCATGCCCTTCTTGCGCTCGTCCCGGTACCTGGTGATGATGAAGATGGAGTAGTCGCATCCGGCTCCCAGCATGACCACCAGAAGCAGGGTCTGGGTAATGTAGTAGATTCCGAGGAACTGCCCTATGGCCCAGATGAGAGTGAGGGTTATGCCGTACGCCATGCCCACCACCGCCGGAGGCACGAAGGCCGTGACGACGGCGTAGAAGAACAGCGCCAGGAGAACGAAGATCAGCGCTATGCTAAGAGGATCGACCTTGGACACGTCCTCCATGGAGGACTTCTCCGTATCGTAGGAGATGGCGTCGGTCCCGGTCACGTACGCCTCGAAGTCGCTGTTCGACGGCGTGGCGGACCTGGCCTCGGAGACGATGCCCCTTATGTTGCCGGTCTGGTGCGTCAGATCGAAGGAGGAGCTCTCGTTGGCTATCTGGATGAGGACTATTCCCGAATCGGATTCCGCATCCTTCTGATAGATGCCTCCGTACTGGACCGCCAGTTCATCGGGGTACCTCTCCTTCATCAGTTTCTCGAAGTTGCCGTAGAAAGTCGAAGTGCTCCCTGGATTGTTCTCGTCGTATATCGAGGCCAGCTGGGCCGATGACGAGAACGAGACCACGACGATCTCATCCATGCTTATGGGGATGAAGTAATCGCTCATGATCTGGGACCCCTGCGATGCCTCGGTGTCGGCTCCGGACATGTTGGTCATGTCGTACTCGAGCACGTCGCCGGCGTTCATGGCGAGGGGCAGAGAGCAGATGAGCACTGCCAACCAGACCACTATGATGGCCTTGGAATGGCTGTGGATAAAATCTGCCAATTTTGCGAACATCAGTTCACCTATCACCGCTCATGTCCGGCGCATATAAAAGTATTTTGAACGTTCTCAAATTTCCATACGAAGAGGAACAGCATGTGCGCTAGTATGCATCGAACATACTGGCTGGCGTAAGAGAACGTATTTAATCCTGGCAAAAATGGCTGAATCCCGTCCAATCTCTGTTTTGACCGTGATCAAAATTTGACAATACTCAAATACCCGGAGCCTGATCGAGAAACACCATGGCTAAGAGCAAGCCCTCGGTCGAGGAGAAGCGCGAGATCGCCCGCAAGCAGATAACGGACGTGTCGCTCGAGCTGTTCCTGACCAACGGGTACGAGAAGACCACCACCCGGGACATAATCACCAAGGCCGGCATCCTGAACGGCAGTCTCTACAACCGGTTCAAGAGCAAGGACGAGATCCTCATAAGCATCGTGAAGGAGGCCGTCCAGGAGATACTGGTGAACACCTCCGAGATCCTGAGGAAGGAGAGGGATGTCCTCGTGGCGGCCGCGTTCCCGTACGCTCTGGAGCTGTACCTCGCCCACAGATCGGCCGGCGTGGCGGACCTGATATACGAGGTCCACCGCAGATGGGATGCCGTGCAGATGTACGACCGCATCTTCCAGGACTGGTTCACCGACATCGTGGCCGACTACGGATTCAAGGCCCCGGTCCCCGAGCGCCTCGAGATGATCATCGCATCCCTCGTCGGAGCCACCGGCAACATGGTCGGATGCTACGCCCACGGCGACAGACTCCCCCTGGACGAGTCGATAAGGCAGTCCGTCCTGCTGCTCTCCGCCACGCTCCACATACCTGCGATGAACATCGACGCCGTCGCCAGGAGGCTCATCGAGATCCTGGACTCCGGCGATGTGACGTTCCTCGGCCGCAGGATATCGGACCTCCCGGACAGGGTTCCGGAGCGCGCCGAGGCCCGATCGCCCGAACAACATTGTATTATCCGAAGTAGCGAATCGGCGGCTCATGAAGAAAGAGATGAGCTCCTTCGACATCCGCGCGATCGTCACAGAGCTTTCGACGCTGGAGGGGGCCCACATGGACAAGATCCACCACTGGGGCGCCGGCAGCGTGCTGTTCAGGCTCAACGTCCCCGGCCAGGGGAAGAGAGAGCTCCTCTTCGAGAACAGGAAGTGGCTGTACTGCCCGTCCGCGAAGCCCGAGACCCCCGCTATGCCGACGACGTTCGCCTCGTTCCTGAGGAAGTACATCGACAACGCCAGGATCGGACCGGTCAGGCAGATCGGGTTCGACAGGGTGGTCGAGATCGGGCTGACCAAGTCAGACGGCGAGTACAGGCTCGTTCTGGAGATGTTCGGAGGCGGCAACGTCCTCCTGCTGAAGGACGGCGTCATCCTGAACTGTCTGGTCCAGAAGACCTACAGGGACAGGAAGACTCGGCCCGGCGAGCCGTACGTCATGCCGAAGCCCAGATTCGATCCCACCTCATCGTCGGAGGAGGATTTCCTGGCATCGTTCCGTTCATCGGACGCCGATGCGGTCAGGACCCTCGCCACCGCCGTGAATCTCGGCGGACAGTATGCCGAGGAGGTGTGCACAAGGGTCGGCATAGACAAGTCGACCCCCGCATCGCAGGTCGACGACGCGACCGTTGCGGGCATGTACTCCGCCCTGCAGGACATCGTCGGCATGGTCCTGGGTGATCCCGAGCCCACAGCATACCTCAGGGGTGGCAGGATAGACGACTTCGCGCCCGTCGGGCTCCGGTCCCGCGCCGATCTGGAGGAGAAGAGGTTCTCCACAATGTCCGAGGTCATCCAGACCTTCCTGGAGGAGAACAACGAGGCGGAGGAGGACGCGTATGTGGACCCCGCCGTCGAGAAGTTGCAAAAGAGGATCTCCAAACAGGAGGAGACCCTGCTGGAGTACAGGCTGCAGGAGGAGGAGGGGCGCAGGCGCGCCGAGGCCCTCTATGCCGATTACCAGAGGGCGGACCAGCTGCTGAAGGTGCTGGAGGAGCAGTCCTCCAGGATAACATGGGAGAAGCTGAAGGAGGGCGCCGCCAAGATACCGTACGTGAAATCCGTGGATCCGTCCAAGCACACCGTGACAGCGGTCATGGCCGGCGAAACCATGACCCTCGACTGGACCAAGGGGGTCGATGCCAACGCATCCGACATGTATCAGCGCAGTAAGGAAGTGGGCGAGAAGGCCAAACGCGCCGAGGAGGCACTGGAGCAGAGCCGGGCCGAACTGGCGAAGCTGCAGAAGGGCATCGACAGAGAGAAGGCCCTGGCCGCGGAGAGGGCGCAGCCCACCAAGCAGTTCTGGTTCGAGAGGTACAAATGGTTCATCACGACGGGCGGCAGGCTCGTCATGGCCGGCAGGGACACCCACAGCAACGACAACATCGTGAAGAAGCACCTGAAGGACGGCGACCTGTACGCCCATGCCGATGTCCACGGCGCCCCGTCGGTCGTCGTGAAGGAGGGCGCCAGCGCCTCCCCGGAGGAGCTCAGGCAGGCATGCCAGTTCGCCCTGGCCCAATCCAAGGCATGGATCGCGGCGATGTCCGAGGGCGGCGCGTTCTGGGTGTATCCGGACCAGGTGAGCAAGACGCCCAATCCTGGGGAGTTCGTTCCCAGAGGCGCGTTCATAATCAGAGGGAAGAGGAACTACGAGTACCATCTCCCCATGGAGCTGGCCATCGGAGAGGTGTGGCACGAGGGTGCCAGGAAGATCATGTGCGGACCGGTCGAATGCTTCGCGCAGAGCGAGAAATACATGGTCGTCAGACCGGGCAAGCCCAAATCCGGACGGAGGACCAACGACATCGCCAAAAGGTTCGACGTCCCCGAGGAGGAGGTGTCCCGCATCGTTCCGCCCGGCGATCTGGAGATCGTCCGCGAGGTATGGCCGAAGCCCGACGAGGAGGACGAGCGATGGCCACCATCGAGGACTTCTGCGCTCTGGATATCAGGGCCGGAACTGTGATCGCCGCCGAGGACTTCCCGAAGGCCAGGAGGCCTGCGTACAGGCTGACCATAGACCTAGGGGAGCTGGGGGTGAAGCGCTCCTCGGCGCAGATCACCGGACTGTACTCCCAGGACGAGCTCGTAGGGAGGCAGGTGCTGTGCGTGGTCAACCTCCCTCCGAGACAGATCGCCGATTTCATGTCGGAGGTGCTCACCCTGGGCCTCCCGTCCGAGGACGGGGTGGTGCTGATACAGCCGGAAAGGCCCGTGGAGAACGGCAGCAGGCTGTACCGATGGGGTCCGTAAGACGTCCGACGTGGATGAAAACTGCCTTCATTATATACAAGAGGAGACGTTGATGTTCAATGGTTATCACCGAAGTGTAGGTAATACCATGAAATTCGACAAAAGCAATATCGTAGGCATCGTGGCCCTGCTCGGTGCCATCCTCCTCATCGCAGGCGTCTTCCTCACATGGGTAGACTTCAACTTCAGCGTGTCCCAAATCGGAGGAACCGAACAATCCTATTCCGGATGGGAGGTCTATCAGAACGAGGACGGCAGGTTCGACGACATCGGCTACGGTTACGCGCCGCTGGTCGCCCTGGTCGCCGGCATCCTGGCCCTCATCACCACCATCGTGCCCATGTTCTATCAGAACGACAGCGTCTGGAGGATCCTCGGCGTAGTCTCCCTCATACTCGGCATCGTCGCCGTCATCCTCGGATTCCTGTTCAATGGAGACGTCTCCGACGGATTCAGCCTCGGCGGCCTCGTCAGTGCATCCATCGATGTCGGTACCGGCCTCTGGATCTCCGTCGCCGGCGGCATCCTGCTGATCCTCGGCGCCGTCGTGGACATCGCGAAGAAGCACGCCTGATATCAAACCGGGGCCGTAAGGCCCCCACTTCCCTCATATCTCTCAGAACGATTCCACCGATCGCGCATGGAGAATCGCGCGCACGATAATCCGACCGAACGGCCGGAATGTATGAGTGCCCGCGCCGGGATTCGAACCCGGGTCAAAAGATCCGCAATCTCACAGGATATCCAAGCTACCCCACGCGGGCGAAATGGGTGAAATAGGTTGCTTAAATGGTTTGTCTCAAGCCTCAGGATGGGACAGGTAGCGGGTGATGTATCCGGCGATCCTGTTCCTCATCTTGACGGAAGAGACATCCGTCAGAGTGCTGACCATCTCCTTGTTGGCATCGAAGTCCTTGCTGAAAGCCTGGGGGTACTTCGTGACGAGTTCGATGGAGACTCTCTTGATGTAGGTGGGTCTGATTCTTCCCATATCATTCACCGAGTTGAGCCGTGCTAAGAGGATGCCCTATTTATACCTACGTTCACGGCCCCGATGCCGCCATGTCGGGCCTGGGTGCCCTTCACTCGTCATCCTCGACGATATAGTCCGACTCATCGAACTCATCGTCCAGATCCAGGACGTCGTATGTCTTCTTGCGGATCTTGCCGTAGATCCTGACGATGTCCCTGGCCTCGGCGGAGCCGTGCTTCACCAGGTTCCCCTTGGTCTTGATCGCATGTATCATGCAGTCGAAGTCGTCAAACTGGAGCGTGGACCCGGTGACGAACTCGTCATCCGGCTCGGCCTCCACCCTGAGAGGATACGTCCTGCCGTCGTCGTTGACGGACACCTTCAGGCTGAGAACGTCGAACCTCTTCACCCAGAGCCTCCTGATGTCGGTGGCGCGGGCCCTCTTCACCCTGCGGCCATCGCCAACCTCGACATAGGTGACGCAGACCTTCCTGCCGTCGTCCATCTCGAACTCGTCGTCGAGCTCGACTATGTCGTTGTCCTCCAGAGTGGTCTCGGTGTTCTCGGAGACGTCCCCGTCGCTGTAGACGACCGGGACCTTCAGGATCTCCGGGATCTTTATCGTCTCTGAGGTGACCCTTCCGCACTCGTTGCACCTGAACGTGCCCTCGAGCGTGGCCCTGCCCATCCTCCCGTGGAGGATCTGGTGCTCGGTCTCATCCCCGCATACGGGGCAGACGTAGACGATCGTGTCCGGCATCTCTCTCTGATTCATGATATCGCCCAGAGGGGCCCTCGCCCCGTGATGCATCCTCGGTAGTCGGCGGAATGCTTAAATGTATGCGCTCGACGGACAGGGAACGGCCTGCCATGCCCGGGGATCACGACATCCGCCCACTCGCGTATGCGGTCGATGCTGTCCAGCGCCGCTCCCGCGTCGATGCTGACCGCCGGGGCCTTCCTCTCCGCCAGGTTGTCCTCCAGAGGAACCGTGTCGCCCGCGATCGCATAGTGCAGATCGCCCTCGACGAACACGCTGCACTCCTCGGGGCAGTGTCCGGGGGTGTGGACCATGCGGACGCCGGGGCACACCGCGTGCTCCCCGCCGTCGACGACGACGGCCCCGGGGATCTCCGCATCGGAGCCCGAGTGGATCAGCACCTCGGCGTTCTGGTACCTGTCCAGATTGCCGGTGTGGTCCGCATGCGCATGAGTGAGGATGACGGTGTCCACATCCTTCGGGAACACCCCGATCTGCTTGAACGAGGTCCTGATGGCCGGCCACATGTACGGCGTGCTCGGATCCACCACTATGCATCTGCCGCCGGAGCGGATGAGCGTCGATGTGGAATGTGCCTCCCTGAGCTCCCCGTCCTCGCGGACCAGGAACCCTATGCAGAGTACATCGAGGCTTGTCATGGGCGTTCGATGACCTGGATCCGCTATAACGGTTGCCTTTACCGCGGGCCCATGCTTTAATCCCGGACGGGGATGCGAGTGCGGAGATCGAATGAAGTACGACCCTGGAATGCCTGTGGCCTCCGACCCCGAGGTGTATCCCCCGTCAGACGACAGCATCCTGCTCATAGAGAGCCTGGACACATCGCCCGGCGAGAGGGTCCTGGAGATGGGATGCGGCTCGGGAGTGGTCTCCGTCCACTGCGCCCTGAACGGATGCGAGGTGACCGCGGGTGACATCAATCCGCTGGCCGTGGAGACCGCCAGGAGGACCGCGGAGATGAACGGCGTCGGGATCGATGTGTGCGAGACGGACGTGTACTCGAACATCGAAGGGACGTTCGATACCATCGTCTTCAACCTCCCGTACCTCCCAGTGGACGAGGAGGGCCTGCTCGCAAAGGCCTGGTCCGGAGGCCCAGACGGCATGGGGCCGCTTCCAGACCTGCTCTCCGGTGCCCCGGCGCATCTGGCGGAAAGAGGCAGGGTCGTTATCGTCGTGTCGTCGCTGATGGACGGCAGCGCCCTCGATAGCACGCTGGACGGCTGGAGCGTCCGCGTCCTCGGAGAGACCAGGCTGTTCTTCGAGAAGCTGACCGTTCTGGAGCTCAGGGCCGGAGGGACGACCTCGCCCAATCCGCGATCGACTCCTCCGATGCTCCGACGCTGCCTCCCTTCACGGGGAGACCGGCGCAGATGACGGCCCCGGGGGCGCCCCTGCGGATGTCCCTCTCGCTCGTCCCCATCCCGCTGCCCTCGTTGGTGCACAGTGGATGTATCCTTACTCCGGACAGATCGTACCTCTCCAGGAACGTCATGACGGCCATCGGCACCGTGCCGCAGTAGTTCGGGTAGCATAGGAACAGGTCCGTGCACCCGGACAGGCTCTCCGGGGCATCGGCAATCTCCGGCCTGCGGTCCCCCTCCCAGTCGGCCTTGGCCTCCTCCACGCACATCCCATAGGTATCGGGATACGGATGCCTCTGCCTTATCTCCACGATGTCAGCGCCGAGCGCATCGGCCACCGTCTCCGCCGCATAGGCTGTGTTCCCCTTAGGGACGGAGCGGATCTCCCCGTCGAAGTAGTTCTCCCCCGCGCGGGAATAGTACGCGACCAGTTCTGGTGACATATCGTCCGTATCGCGGAGGAGTGTGAAACGGGTTTCGGTCGTCAACGGATGAAATTGGTCGGGGTCCAGGGCTCGCGCTCCGGCATGCCGATCCCCGCCCTCCTGCCGGCCTCTATGCATCCGAGCAGCCATGCCAGATTGTTGGCCAGGGTCCTCATCGTCTGGAGGCCTTCCTCGTCCTTCTCCACCTCCTCGGGGGTGTTCCCGTGGACCTCGTTCCAGTACTGCGAGGAGACGATCGGCATCTCCGTTATGGAGAAGTACTTGTTCAGGCGGTCGAAGGATGCCGTGGAGCCCGCACGGCGGCAGGATACGACGGCCGCGCCGGGCTTCCCTCTGATCTTGTATCCTGCGGAGTAGAACAGGCGGTCGGCGAAGGCGCACATCTGCCCCGCGGGCCCGGCGTAGTAGACCGGAGCCCCGAGGATGACGGCATCGTAGCCGTCCAGCGTCTCCGCAACCTGGTTTACCTGGTCGTCGATCACGCAGCGACCGTTCTTCTTGCAGTAGCGGCACGCCCTGCATCCCGGGGCATCGGATTTCACATGCACTATGTCGGCTTCGACGCCGTCCCTTGCCAGCTGGTCCCTGATTTCCGTCAGGGCCCTGTTGGTGCATCCCTTGGAATGGGGGCTCCCATTGAGGAGTAGAACCTTCATGACGGCCCCACCGCTCTGGTGAGAGATAACGGTTCGTCTTCGGCGAACGTAGGAATAGAACGCCGGGCAGGAATCTATATCCTCCCGATCGTAGAGCATATCCATGGTCACGCGGTCGATGTAACGCGCCTGTATGCGCGAGATGTAGAGGGTGTTGCCTCCCACTGGAATCCTGATATCCGTGTCCTTGGGCTTCTTGACCTCCACCGGGACCAGCGCCGGCCCCGTGCATGCAGTGCAGACGCGGTAGTCGCGACCCTCGGACTCTATCATCATCCTGACATCCTCATCCACCCGGATATCCATACGACCCCCATCGCGGTACGGTAGTTATCACTATCGGGAGCCCGGCTCCGACTGGGCGGGTTCCGGCAGGAGACCGCCCCCATATGTACATTAACGGCGTTATGAAATGTCATCAGGTGATGTGTGCATGGACCAGGACGAGAGAAGGGTAGAGCTGATCCGCATGCTGCTCGACGAGGATCCGGATTACGCCTGTATCGGGATCCCGCAGGATGTCCGAGGAGCAGAAAGGGATGCGAATCCCGACGGCGCTCATCCCCAGATGTCCCTTCTGCGGAGCCCCTGCCGCGACGACAGATTCGTGGAGGACGATGGCTGGCATCGCGCCAGTGACGGGTACAGGGACTTCCTGAGACACGCGGACCGCAGGGTTCTTTTCCTGAACTGGGCGTCGAATCCAACACGCCCGGGATAATCAAGTACCCGTTCTGGGAGATGACCTATCGGAACCGGGACGCAACGTACGCATGCATCAACAAGGGAGAGGCGTACTGCCCGGAGCAGATCAGATCCAGATCGATGTGCATAGACATAGACCTCACCTAGGCCCTGGAACGTCTGCGCGACCCGTCGATGCGGACCGAGGAACGCTGCCACGGCCGACGGGATGTCCGAACTTGGCAGGGCGGACGGGTCCATCGAGGCCGCCCTCCGATCCAGGATCACAGCGACCCCGCGGTCGGATTCCGACCTTATCAGGCGTCCGATGGATTGCCTCATCTTGCGCTGGGCGGGTATGGCGATCACATGCCGCCTGCCGTCGCCCAGGCGGCGGTCGTAGTAGCGCTCCATAGCGCGCAGCCTGGCGGTGGGCTTCGGGAACGGGATCCCGATCACCAGCGCCAGCTCCAGAGCCTTGTCGGGGAAGTCCAGCCCCTCGCTTATCCTCCCTCCGGTGACGGCGAACAGCACGCTCCCGCTCGATGTCCTGAAGCTCTCGAACGTATCCATAAGCTCGCCCTGCGGCATCCCTCTGCGCTCGTAGAACACCTCCCTGCCGAGCCTTTCCGGCAGACCGTCGGCCGCCATGCGATCCATGAAGTCGTAGGACGGGAAGAACAGGGCCGTGTTCACGCGGACGGATCCGACCGTGTCCAGGATCAGATCGAACAGCCTGCGGTAGTTGTCCTCCGATCTACGATCCTCGTACCTCATGGACACATCCGGCGAGTACAGGGTGAGGAGGTTCCCGGGAGGGAAGGGACTGGGAACCCTGCGGGGAGC
Source organism: uncultured Methanomassiliicoccales archaeon (assembly GCA_964445265.1). Classification (GTDB taxonomy): domain Archaea; phylum Thermoplasmatota; class Thermoplasmata; order Methanomassiliicoccales; family Methanomethylophilaceae; genus Methanoprimaticola. The sequence goes on along the minus strand of CAYUPU010000009.1, from coordinate 16,016 downwards.
CGCCCTCTCGAGGCCCAGCTCGCGGCAGAAATCCTCCAGAGGCTCGAGGGTGCCGGACATCAGCAGCGATGCGCGACAGGTGTTCAGAGGCTCCGCGGCAGGAGCCGGATCCATGCAATACGCCTGGAATCTCGGATTCTCGCCTCCCACCACCAGCCTCACCCCCCATGCATCATCGTCCGACATCCACATCTCGAGGAACCTCCCCATGATCCCGATGTACGAGCGCGGGAGCTTCAGCGCCTGCTTCCTCCTCTCTTCCACGATGTCCCCCAGATCCTGCAGGGCCTTCGCCACCCTGGAGAGCACGACGGATGTGACGCCCAGGCGGGACATCAGCTCCTCCTCCACGAACATCGGAGGGATTATGCCGTCCTCTTCGATCAGATACTCCTTCTCGGCGGAGGCGAGGACATCCTTCAGGACGGCGGACACATCCGTGACCTTCAGGCCGTCCGCCAGCTCGCGGTCGCCCTCCTTGACGGCCTCGCGGTCCGCCAGCTCCATCGCGCGGCGCCCGTACTCGTAGGTCTGCAGCTCCCTCAGATAGTCCGGCAGATTGTGGGCCTCGTCGACGACGACCACCATCCCGGACAGCAGCGTCCCGGTCCACTCCTCGAACATGGACAGGACCTGGGGCATGAAGACGAACGGATACGATGCGGCCACGACGTCGGCGCGGGGCACCAGGCGCTTCATCAGCTCGTACGGGCAGACCCCCGCCTCCTCGCAGATGCGGGAGAAGTCGGCCGGATCGGGATGCGCCCGCAGGACGCCCAGCCATTCGGCCTCATCCAGCCCGTCTAGACCGGCGAAGTACTCGCAGGCGGCTCCCGTGCCCGTCCTGCGCTTGTACTCCGAGCAGAGCTTCGCGATCTCCTCGGACGTCCCCGACCTCAGATCTGGATCGCCCCTCATCTTGGGACACGCGGACGCTGACCTCCCCTGGAGACATGCGCACAGGACGCCTCCGATGGCCCCGCACTCGCGGACCACCTGCGCCTGCTGCGATTTCGTCCTGGTCAGATAGACGACCTTAAGGCCGTTCTCCCTGGCGAAGGGGATGACCCCCGCCAGGGCCGATACGGTCTTCCCCGTGCCCGTCCCCGCCTCCACGACAGGGCACATGCCGTCCCTGACGGCCGAATCGATGAAGGAGACCAGCTCCTTCTGGCCGGGGCGGTACGGGTACGGGAACGGATCCATCTCACTCCGATTCGCGCTGCCAGATGTCGTCCGGGAGGTCGTCGTAGCTGAACTCGGCCGGTCCGTCGGCGACGGCCTTGGCGGGAGCCAGGCTCATGAGCTCGTTGATCCTGCCCCTGCGGAACAGCCAGTAGTGGATCCTCCACTCCCTCCCGTCGTAGAGGGTCGTCTCCTCCCTCTCCGTGGTGAGGATGCCCGAATCCTCCAGCATGTAGAATGCGTCCCTGTCCTCGGGCTCCAGGACGTTGTCTATGATCCGGTCCGAGTATCCGAAGAAGTTCAATACCCTGTGGGCCAGATCGTAGGCCTCCTCCTCCTGCATCTCCCTCTGGCTGCTGTCGATGCTGTTCTTGATCGCCATCGTCAGATCGTGGATGGTGATTACTCCCATGGCGATCGCTCCACCAGGTTGAGGAATCCCACGTCCTCTGTGCCGACATCGGCCGCCACCTTGGCGACGGTCTCGTCGGGTATGTCGCCGTCGACGGAAAGGACCATCATGGCACACCTGCCGCTGCGGGATACCGCCATCTGGGCGATGTTGATCCCTATGGCGCCGAGGTCGTTCCCCACGATGCCTATGACCCCGGGGGCGTCCCTGTATCTGAGGTACATCATGTCGCCGGTCATCGGCATATCGAAGGAGAAGTCGTCCAGACCGACGAGCCGGGGGACGCCTCCGATGACGGTTCCGCGTATCGTGCGGGAGACCCCGGAGTATGTGAACCCGACCTCGATGACACTGGTATAGTCTCTGGCGGTGTCATTGCTGGTCTCGGAGATCTCGATGCCCTTCTGCTTGGCGACGGGCAGGGCGTTGATGATGTTCGCTGTGCCTATAACGTTCTTCAGGTACCCTATGACGGTCTGCACAGTCAGGAGCTTGGTCTGCTTGCCGGCGAGAGCGCCGCTGTACGTGATCTCGAACTTGTCCAGAGGATGGTTTCCGACCATCTGCTGGACGAGCGCCCCCATCCTCTCGGCGAGGGGCATGTAGGGCTCGGTCTCGGCGTCCAGCTTCCCGCGGGGCGCATTGACGGCGTTGGATACCGTGCCGTCCCTGAGGAACATGATGATGTGCTCGGCGATCTCCACGGCGACCCTCTCCTGGGCCTCGACGGTGGATGCCCCCAGATGGGGCGTGGTGACGAGATTGTCCAGCTCCAGGAGCCTGCTCTCCTTCTCGTCGAGGGGCTCGTTGCACCAGACGTCGAAGGCGGCCCCTGCGATGATCCCGTCCTTGAGGGCCGTGTACAGGTCGTCCTCGTCGACGATGCCGCCGCGGGCCACGTTGGCGAGCCTCGCGTTGGGCTTCATCATCTTGAACTGCGGGAGCGAGATCATGTTCCTCGTGTCGGGGAGCAGAGGAGTGTGGATGGTCATGAAGTCGGACGTCCTCAGGACCTCCTCGAGAGTGGTGAGCCTGACGCCGAGGGAGTCGGCGACGTCCTGGGGCAGGAAGGGGTCGTACCCGATGAGGGTCATGTTGAACGCCTTCATGCGCTTGGCGACCTCTCCGCCCACGCGACCGATGCCTATTATCCCGAGGACCTTCCCGTTGAGCTCGACCCCTGTGAACTTGGAACGGTTCCACTCTCCCCTGTGCATGGACTCGTGGGCCGCGGGGATGTTTCTCGCCATCGCGAGCAGCATGGCGCAGGAGTGCTCGGCCGCGGACAGGATGTTCGCGGAAGGGGTGTTCATAACCAGGATGCCCTTGGATGTGGCGTACGGGACATCGATGTTGTCCACCCCGACGCCGGCGCGGCCTATGACCTTGAGCCTCTTCCCGGCATCGATTATCCTCGCGTTCGGCCTCGTCGCCGATCTGACGATCAGCGCGTCGTAGTCGCCGATTATCGAGCAGAGCTCATCCTCCTTCAGCCCGGTTTTCACATCGACCTGGAACCCGGCGTCCTCCAGCATCTTCACGCCGTCGTCGGACAGCTTGTCTGCGATCAGAATCTTTGCAACCATTCTCATTCCTCCAGAATCGAATCCATGGCCGCCAGGAGCTCCTTTATCCCGGCGGGGGTCTCATCGCCCATGTGGCCGATGCGGAAAGTCTGCTCCTTGATCTGGCCGTAGCCGTTCGAGATCTCGAACCCCTTGGCCTTGAGCTTCTTGTGGAAGGCGTCGAAGTCGAGCGGTCCGCGGTTCAGGACCGTGGTGCCCTTCGTTCTGTAGCCCTCCTCGGGGAAGACGCCGGCGAGCCTCTCGTCCGCCCACCTTGTGACCAGGCGGGACATCTCGGCGTGGCGGGCGTAGACGTTCTCCAGCCCCTCCTCCATCATCCTGTCGAGCCTGTGCTGGAGACCGTACATCAGAGACACGGGAGGGGTCGTCAGGGCGTAGCTTACGTCGCTCTGCTTCTTGATCTTGAGCAGGTCTGTGTAGAACCCGCGGTTCCTCACCGTCTTGGCCTTCTCCAGCATCCTCTCGGAGCACAGCATGATCGCGAGCCCGGGAGGGAGCGCGAGCGCCTTCTGGCTGCCGAAGACGATGGCATCGGCGTCGATGTCCTTGATCCTCATGTCGGAGACGTACATCGCGGTGACGGCGTCGATGATCTTCAGCGCATCGGGGTTCTGCTCCGATACGGCCCTTGATATCGCGATGCTGTCGCTCGTCACACCCGTCGAGGACTCGTTGGCGCACCAGCATACCGCCTCCGTGTCCCTCGTGACCCTGCCCGCGATGTCCTCGGGCCTCATGGCCTTGCCCCACGGGACCTCGACCTTGTCAACGGTCTTGCCGTTGAGCTCGCCGATCTCGATGAGCCTGTTCCCGAAGGATCCATTGGTGATGCCCAGCATCCTGTCCTGGACACCGTTCCTGATGGCCCCCTCGTTCAGCACCGTGGCCGATCCGGGGACGAGGAACACGTCCATATCCGTCCCCAGGGTCTTCCTGATCTTCTCCACGATGTCCGCATGGAGCTCCTTGTACTCCGGCGAACGGTGGGTGATCATCGGCCTGTTCATCGATTCGAGGGTGTCGGGGGCCACGTAGACCGGTCCGACGGTGTAAAGCATCCTGCTCATGGGATAATCTCCATGCCCCGGGGGGCTGACAGTGGCGGTTATCCACCGCTCGTAATTAAAGATACGCGCGCGAGCGCGCTGCCGGAGGATGCGGCGGGGTTCGGATGCGTCCGCCCCCGCCGATCAGACATCAGAGCTGTGCCAGCGTCCTCTTAATCCTGTCGAATCCCTCGCGGATCTGGTCCTCGGACGTGGCGTACGAGACCCTGAAGAAGCCCTCGCCTCCGGGACCGAAGGCCGTGCCGGGCGTGACGGCGACATGCCCCTCCCTCAGGAGGATCTCCGCGAGCTTGGCGGACGGAATATCCGTCGAATACCTGGGGAAGACGTAGAACGCGCCCTTGGGGACGTTGCACTCGAGTTGCGGGATCTCGGACACGAGATCCAGTGCCAGATCCCTCCTCTTCCTGAACTCCGCGACCATTTCGCGCCTGGCGTCCTGGGGGCCCCTGATGGCCTCGACCGCGGCCTTCTGGACGAAGGACACGCAGCAGGAGATCGAATGGGACTGCAGCTTGTTGAGAACCTTCAGGTTCTCCTCGGATGCGATCGCCCATCCCAGCCTCCAGCCAGTCATGGCATAGGTCTTGGAGAGCCCCGATATGAGGATCGTGCGGTCGAACATCCCGGGCAGGGATGCGATGGAGGTGTGCTCGCCCTCGTAGATGATGTGCTCGTAGATCTCGTCGGACATGACCATTATGTCGTGCCTGATCGCGATCTCGGCGATCTGCTCCAGGATGCGCCGCGGAATGACCGTCCCGGTCGGATTGGAGGGGGTGTTCAGGATTATCATCCTGGTCCTGGGTGTGACGGCCGCCTCTATGAGCGCGGGGTCTATGATGAAGTCGTCCTCGAATCTGGTGGGCACGTAGACCGGAACCCCTCCGGCCAGGCGCACGACCGCCTCGTACGATACCCAGCTGGGATCCGGAAGTATGACCTCGTCCCCGGGATCGATGAATCCCAGCGCGGTCAGGAATATCGCCTGCTTCGTCGGGGTGACGAGTACGTTGGAGGGTGTGCAGGGAACATCGTTCTTCCTCTCGAGGTCCGAGATGGCAGACCTGAGCTCGGGGATGCCGGCGGAAGGGGTGTAGTGGGTGAATCCCTCATGGAGCGCATCGCAGCAGGAATCGATGATGTTGCCAGGGGTGGTGAAGTCCGGCTCCCCCATGGAGAACGAGACGATGTCCACGCCCTCCGCCTTCATCTGACTGACCATATTCGAAATCGCGATGGTTCCCGATGCCGGGATCACCTGTACCCTCTTCGATGCCATGGGTGTTCCTCTGTTATGGCCCGCGCATGCGCGCACCCGATTAAAAATGATGCTAGTGCGGGATCCGGTGGCGGGGACGCGCCCCGCGCTCCGCCGGGATCAGGACATTATGTCCTTGAGATGGCCCTGAGGGATGGAATCCCTGATCTCCATGGCCAGCCTGGCACCTGTGCTGAGACCGGGATACACGAGGTCCGCATAGGGCGATCCCGATATGAACGGATTGGTTCCGGCGACTATCCTGGTGGAGATCTCGAACACCTTGAACTGCAGCTTGTCGGACACGACGGTCTCCAGGCAGAACGGGCCCCACATGCCGCCGAACAGCTCGTAGGACTTGTTGACCACCGCCTCCGCCATCTCGAAGGCCTTGGGGAGCAGGGACTCCCTGAGAACGGCTGCGGTGTTGCCGGTGACGACGAAGGAGGGATAGAGGCCGTGTCTCCTGGCCTCGTCGACGGATCCGAGCTTGTACATCTCATCGATGTTGGACTCGTCGCGCCTGTCGATGGAGAGCAGCTCGAGCGATCCGCCCTGCTCGCACCTGTAGCCATCGGTCTTGTACGGGTCGTAGAAGAAGTGGAGATAGTACCTGGTTCCGAGGCAGTACTCCTGTATCGTGTAGGGCTGGCTCTGATCGATGGACATCTTGAAGTCGGGATAGTCCATGGCGATGAAGTAGCCCCTTCCGCCCTTGGCGCCGTGATACTTGACCATGACTGGCTCGTTGATCTCCCTGGCATCGGTGATCAGCTTGGGCATGGGGACGCCAGCGCCCGTGATCCATTCCCTCTGCTTGTCCCTGTCAGATTCCCAGCCCAGGACCGCCCTGTTCCCGTAGGACGGCACGGGCATGTCCGCGAACCTGCGGGGGCCCATGTACTCCACGAAGGACCCGTGGGGGATGATGATGACATTCCTGTCCAAGAGCTCTCCCGTGCGCGCCTCGAAATCGTCGAAGTCCTGGTAGCGCAGTATCTCGTCCGGCTTGGCGAGGGGGAACGCGTCGTAGTACTTCGTGCTGTGTGTTATGGTGAGTCCGAGGGTCTTGAAGCCCATCTTCCTTGCACCGTGGAAGATCTGAAGCGACGAATGCGAGCAGAGCGTTGCGATCGTCAGGTCGCTGGTATCGTACCCGTCCAGAATCTCGTCGATCTTGCTCTTGGGAACCATAAAGCGCGATAGCGTTCCAGATAATAAATCACACTCTCGACCAGCGCCCTCCTGGGCATGCCTCCGAGCCAGTATCCGGAGCCCTCCGGAATGCCCGATGACACAGCGACGGGTATCTAAAATAGAACCTCGGCCTACCATCCCCCGCCCTGTTGAGGGACGGAGAAGATCCGATGGAACCGGAACAACTAGCACCACATATAGCGGAGATAAAGAAGGTGCTCGGAGACAGCATCGACGAGGAAACCATCAGAGCGGAGCTGGACAGATACATCAACACCTATCATGTGGAGATCGGCTCCGCGAAGCGCGGGATCATACGCAAGCTCGGCGGCTCCGACATCGGAGCCACATCCAACGGGGCGATGAAGAAGATCGCCGACCTCACCGGGACCGAGGGCAACGTGGACATCGTGGCCAAGGTCGTGTACATAGAGAAGAGGGACATCACCGTCAAAGGCCTCAACAAGACCATCCTGTCCGGCATCATCGGGGACGATTCGGGAACCGCTTCGTTCACCGCATGGGAACCGGGGTCGGTCCAGATCGACAAGGGATCTGTCTATACATTCCGCAACTGCTACTGCAAGACCTGGAACGACAAGGTCCAGGTGAACATAGGCCGCAACGGATCCATCTCGGCCGCCCCCGACGTCGTCATGGAGGTCCCCAACAGCAACCTATCCCTATCGTCGTCCGATGTCAGCATCGGGGACATCCGCGAGGGCATGGGCAACGTCAACGTCAAGGGGAAGATCCTCTCCGTCGAGGCCAGAAGAATCAATTCCAAGGGCGTGGAGAAGGTCGTCTACTCCGGCCTCATCGCGGACGAGACCGGAAAAGTCCAGTTCTCCGCATGGCACGACTTCGGCCTCAGCGCAGGAGACGTGGTGAGCGCCAAGAACTGCTACATCCGCGCATGGAAGGGCATACCGCAGCTGAACATCGGCGACCGCGCCAATGTCGAGAGGATCAACGAGGACATCGCGGTTGATGCTGGAGAGACCCGCAAGACCGTGGACGAAGTGACCCGCGTGGGAGGCGGCCTCGACATCACGATCGAAGGGACCGTCGTCGATGTGAAGAGCGGCAGCGGCCTCATCAAGAGATGCCCTGAGTGCAGGCGCGCCCTCAACAGCGGCGTGTGCACGGTGCACGGCACCGTGGATGGCCTGCCCGACCTCAGGCTCAAGCTGGTGGTGGATGACGGGACCGGTGCCATAGGGGCCGTCGTCAACCGCGACGATACCGAGATGCTGGCCGGCGTCTCCCTGGAGTCGGCCCGCACTGTGGCCGCCCAGAAGGGGGAAGCGGTCGTCGCCAGAGACATGATGAGGAAGGTCCTGCTCCGCAGGATACGCATAACGGGCAACGTCATGAGCGACGACTACGGGCCGAGCATGATCGTCAGATCCGCATCCCTCGTTGATACGGACATACAGGCGGAGGCTGAAACCCTCCTCGCCGAAGTGGAGGCGGCCATATGAGCGCAGCCAACCCCGTGCACAGGGAGACCGCATGGAGGGTGTTCGCCAACGAGCTCAATTCGTCAACCCTCGAGATCAAGGCCGCGGAGGAGAAGATGCCCTCCTACCTCGTATCCCCGCTCGGAGCCAAGATGAACAGGGTCCTCGTGGCGGGGACACTCACCGAGAAGATCAACGGCGGAACCGACGACGAGCCCATGTGGAGAGCGAGGATCCAGGACGTCAACGGACAGTTCTTCATCAACGTTGGAAGGTTCCAGCCCGAAGCGGCGGCGGCCATGGCCGACCTAGAGCCGCCGTGCTTCGTGGCCGCCATAGGCAGGGTCAGGGCGTACACCCCGCAGGGCGGGGACAGGACGATGATCACAGTCCGCCCCGAGCACATCATCGAGATCGACGAGCGCATCCTCGCGGGATGGCTGCTCGAGGCCTCCAGGTCCGCATGGGACCGCCTCAAGTGGATGAAGCAGGTCGTCTCCATGCCGGATGCCAAGATCCCCGACCTCATATCCATGGGCATGAGCCCGGCCCAGGCGGAGGGCATGCTCTACGCGCTGGACAACTACGGGCAGATGCCGGACAGCGAGGCCTACCTGAAGACCATCCAGAACGCTCTGCGCAGGCTCCTGCCCGAGAAGGACGTTGACTTCGGCTTCCCGGAAGGCGTCGACGACATCCCCGAGGAGATCGACATGGAGGAGGGCGAATCCGGGATGTCCAACGGATCCAACAAGGCCGCCATGGAGGAGATAGTCCTCAGACTCCTGGAGGAGCTGGATACCGACGGCAAGGGTGCCCCCAGGGACGAGCTCGAGAGGCGCGCCGAGGCGGAAGGCATCGGTGCGATCGATCTCGAGGAGGTCTCAAACAACCTGATGGACAAAGGGCTCGTGTACGAGCCCAACCTCAGATACCTCAAGCTCATCTGAGCGTGGAAACCCGCGCGGGGGCTACGCCCCCGCACCATCATGCTATCCGCCGGATCGCCTGCGAACGCGCAGCTCGTACTCCTTGAACCCGTAGCGGGCGCTCATCACGGTCCAGAACGCCAGGAACTCCGCAAAGAGCCATATCAGCCCGGACGGACCGGCCACTATGGCCACTGAGCACAGCGCTACGACGACCCAGTAGCGCCTCCCGATCAGCGTCAGAACGGCGGATGCGGCTCCGCACACGCCCGACAGCAGCAGGGACGTGGCGGATGCCTCGAACGCCACGGAGGCCTCGCCGACCGTGCTCCAGGATCCCCCTACCAGCCATGACGGCAGAGGTCCTTCGACCACGAATCCCGCAAGACGCTCCGGATCGGCACGTGCAACCGCGCCGAACGCGACAGCCACCGCAGCGCATGCGAGAAGGATGACAGCAGCGACCTTGAGCTGCCTCGCGCACAACGATGCGACACGTTCCGCCTCCGCTCTCGATGCCTCGCTGTCGAGCCATGCTCCGCATTCGGGACAGCGTGCCTCGCCGCCCTTCAATCCGCAGCCGCAACGCGTGCAGAATCCTAGGAGGCCGTCGTACATGCGGAGTCACTTTGCGCGCGGTTCTTAATGCTTGCCTAGGAGGCATCATGCTTCTGTGAAGACGGCCGATGCATAGCCGACCACAGGCCCGCGATGGGAACCATCAGCGGCGGATGAATCCGAATGCGCGATCCAGCGGGGCCTGCAGCCCTCGCACAGCATCATCATTACCGCAACTGGACCGTAGCCGCACATGGTGATGCGGTTGACAGCCACCTCACGGTACATCCCCCTCCAATCCATGTCGCTGATCCGATCAAGGACCAATCCATCCAGCCGTTCGGCGACCGGTCCCGGCACATAGTGAGACATATCGGTGGATGCTATGAACACCGCATCGTAGCCGTCGCAGGCGCGGCGGAGATACGCGGCCAGCCGGACGGCGGCATCCGGGGACTGGTCGCCCATCATGACAGGAACTATGCGCGCATCGGGATCGATGTACTGCAGGAAAGGCAGCTCCACTTCGATGGAGTGCTCCATACGATGCGCGAATGGATCGTCGGGTATCGTCCCGGAGAGCCTTCCGCATATCTCCTCATGCACTGGGATCTCCCCCAGCGGGGTCAGGAACGGATCGCTGCAGAGGACGGCCCCGCTGCAGATGCCGTGGTGGTCCGGCCCTATGACGACATAGGCGTCGGGCCTGGCGTCCTCGGCGAGATGCCTGAACGCGTCCGCCGCCCTGGGGCCGGAGTATGTGTATCCCGCATGGGGCACCATGAGTCCGCGGATGTTCCGCCCGCTCCCCCTCCCGGACGGCATCCCGGATGCCAGAGGGCTGCGGAAGCACCGCTCGATCATGCCGCGGAGATCGTCCGGATCGGAAGGGTAGAACAGCCCGGATACCGCAGGACGCCTCATGAGAATGCGATGGAGAAACGTGGTAAAGGGTTTGCGGAGAGGGGCCCGCGGCCCCTCCGGAATCAGATGACCAGCTTGGCCTCGAAGTCCTCGATCTCGAGCTTGAAGTCGGCCGGATCCTTGATGTCCCCTCTGTCGAACAGGACCTGCCTGGACAGGAGCCAGTAGACGCAGGCCAGAGCGCGCCTCCCCTTGTTGTTGGTGGGGAGGACGAGATCGACATTGCGGGTCTCGTTGTTCGCATCGCACATGGCGACGATGGGGATGCCCAGATTCAGGGCCTCGTTGAGGGCCTGCTTGTCGGCCGAGGGGTCGGTGACGACCAGGACCTCGGGCTCGATGAAGTTGGGGTTGGCGGGATTGGTCAGGGTACCGGGGACGAACCTGCCTGCGAAAGCGGGCGCTCCGATGGCCTTAGAGAACTCCCTGGCGGGCTTCTGGCCGTACTGCCTGGCGCAGACGACGAGAATCCTGTTCGGGTCGAAGCGGGCCAGGAATGCGGCCGCCGCCCTGATCCTGTCGTCGGTCTTCTTGATGTCCAGGACGTAGAGGCCGTCGGTCCTGACCTTGTAGATGAACTCCTTCATGTCGGCGGACTTCTGCTGGGTTCCGATGTGGACGCCGGAGGTGAGGTAGGTCTCCTCGGGAACCAGAAGTTCGCTGCTGTCTATGGGCTGAATGTCATCGTCTGCCATTGTGATCTCTCCTCTCAGTTCTTGACGACAGTGATAGGTACCATGTCCTCATCGAACTCCTTCATGGCGATGTCGATGGGGTCGAGCATGTCCTCGGGATAATCCACGAGCACAGGCGCTCCGTACGAGATCTGCAGCGCCCTGGCGCCGATGATCCTCGCCTTCTCGAACCTGGTGTATTTGCCACTCATGTTCTCACCATGTGGGATGCGCCTCGTAACCAGGTATGCCATATAAGCATTTGCCCACCCTGTTAGTTTAAACCACAAATAACGCGCGCGCGTATATAGGAAAGTGCCCCACGCAAGGATTATGAGCCTGCCGCGCATGGCTCGCCACATGGCAGGAGACCTCGAGATGTGCGCGGCCGCGTTCTTCAGAACCGTCGGCAAGGACGTCGCGACCCCCGACGAGTTCGTCATGGGGGTATCCCTCGGACAGAAGTGGATGACGCCGTCAGACGCCAAGACCGTCCTGAACACTATGACAGCATCCGGCGTGCTGGTCTCTAGCGGAGGATATATACGCCCCGGCAAATCGATCGACGGGCTCGATGTTCCCCTGGCATATCATCCGCCAAAGGATCTGGCGGCCTCATGCGCGAAGAATGCGGCTCCGGCGCCCGCTAGAAAGGATGCGGCAAAACAGCCCAAGGATATGTTCCACCTGCTGATGGACGCCGCTGTCGATGCGGGGATCCAGCGCAGAGAATTCATACAGGAATGCAACAGGATCCAGAAAACGCTGGACATCGACATCGCCGTAGCCGCGCTGATCGTGCTCCGCGATAAGGGCGTGCCCATAGGCCGGTACGCGGACAAGGCCTACGGGCTCGCTTCGATCACTCCTTCTTGATGAAGTTCGCGAGGGTCATGCCGCCCGAGCGGGACCCCTGGGTGGACCCGCCGGTCTCGACGGCCTCGGTCAGCTTGATGCCGAGGGCCTTCTCCAGCTTCCTCATGAGCCTCTCGTCGGGAACGAGATCGTTGGCCTCGACCCTGGCGAGTATGCCCTGCTTCTCCTGGATGTCGTTGGCGAAATCCTTGAGGTCCTTCCCCTGGGCCTCACGGGCCTTCCTGACAACTCCGCCGTAGTCGTCCACCAGCTCTATGGTGGTGGTCCCGGCGTAGATGTCCTTGGACTGCATCCTCCTCTTACGCTTCTCCAGCCTCTGGTCGATGACCGACTGGGACACCGGCGCTCCGGACCTAGACGAGCCTCCGGATCCGGAGACCTCCCCGAACCTGGCGCAGCTCTGGCACACCTGGAGTCTGGCACCGCTGATGATCGCCTCGCGGGTGGGTCCCTCCTTGCCGCACAACTCGCATATCATGCCATGCCCATCCTACAGGTGCGGTATATTTCCTTCGCTCCGATGCCCGGTTCCGCTGGCCTGTACCAGCGGCCTGCATCCAGCCAATCCTTATAACGGACCTCTGCCGTTACCCGTCGGAGAGTTTATGAGCGAGAATGAGGACATGGCCGAACTCAAGGCCAAGATCGTCGCCCTCGAGGAGAAGAATGTCAGGCTGATGGAGGAGTTCCAGAACGCCGAGTCGGAGAAGCGCTACACCGAGAGCGAACTGTTCAGGCTGCAGAAAGACATCTCCAGGCTCAGAAACGAGCTCGAGAGGCTGAAGAGCCCGCCGTTGATCGTCGCCTCGCTCAGGGATGTGCTCCCCAACAACCGCGTCGTCGTCAAGAGCTCCACGGGCCCCGACTTCGTGGTCACCGTATCTGAGTACATCAACGAGGCGGATCTAATCCCCGGATCCAGGGTGTCTCTGAACAAGCAGACTCTGTCGCTCATGGAGGTTCTGCCCACTCCCGTGGACCCCGTCGTATCCGGAGCCGAGATCATCGACAAGCCCGACATAACGTACGACGACATAGGCGGCCTCAAAGACCAGATGCTCGAGCTCAGGGAGGCCGTCGAGGATCCGCTGCTCAGACCCGAGCTCTACAAGACCGTCGGGATAGAGCCTCCGAAGGGCGTGCTGCTGGTCGGGCCTCCCGGAACGGGTAAGACGCTCATGGCCAAAGCCGTTGCCAACGCCACGCAGGCCACGTTCATCAGGCTGGTCGGATCCGAACTCGTGCAGAAGTACATCGGAGAAGGGGCCAGGCTGGTCCGCGAGCTGTTCCAGCTCGCCAAGGACAAGGCGCCATCCATCATATTCATCGACGAGCTGGACTCCGTCGGTGCCAAGAGGCTCGACGTGGCCACGTCCGGAGACCGCGAGGTGCAGAGGACGCTCATGCAGCTCCTGTCCGAGCTGGACGGATTCACTCCCACCAGCGACGTCAAGATCATAGGCGCCACCAACAGGCCCGACATCCTCGACGACGCCCTGCTCAGGCCCGGAAGGTTCGACAGGATCATCGACGTCGGCCTCCCTGATGTCGACGGCAGGAAGCAGATCTTCGAGATCAACATCAAGCACATGAATGTGGACAAGAAGGTCTCCGCGAAGAAGCTGGCCGAGATGACGGACGGATTCTCCGGTGCGGAGATCAGAAGCGTCTGCACGGAGGCCGGAATGCTCGCCATCCGCGCCAACAGGGACCGCGTCACCGAACGCGACTTCTCGAAGGCGAAGGAGAAGGTCGCTGAATCCGGCAGGAACAAGGCGAACCCCGTCCCGGCTCACCTGTACGGCTGATCGCACTGCCCCGGAGCACGCTCCGGGGCGAAACCCCCCGTTCCCACCTCCAATCTACGGCGGCACAGATCGTCGAAGGGATCGGTTCGCCTTCTCCCCTATATCGTCCCCGCCGAAGAAGTACAGCTGGGACGCGGCGTAGATCTCCTCGAGCCCGTCCCCTGATTCGGCCGACACCGCCCTCATCTCGCCGAACACGCCGACGTTCTCGATAGCCTTGAAGAGCTCGATCCCCACCACCGTCTCCGGCTGGGAATCTGAATCGAGCAGGTCGCCGTACAAGGCATCAGAGACCTGGAACCAGTCTATCATCCTCTCCTGCTCCTCATCGGAGAGGAGATCGCACTTGGAAAGGACGTTGAGGGTCGGAAGACCCAGCCTGAACTCCACCAGAGCACCGAGGACCATGGCCGATATGAAACCGTTGGGCGTCCTGCAGAGCGACGGGTCGGACAGATACACGTTCATCGAGTCATCCTTGCCGAACGCCCTGACGATGAGTTGGGACGACTCCCTGAATGCGAACAACTCCAGTTGCCCTGGCGTATCCACCAGGACGTACTCCGCCCCCAGGGGCTCTATACGTGCGGTCATCTTCTGGATATTCGCGGCCATGAGGTCCGCGGCGACGATCTGCGCCCCGTTGGGACCCAGGTTGTAGTCGCGCATGGTCTCGTCTATGCTTATCCATTCGCGGATATCCACATCAGGCTCGTACGAAAGGGAGTCCGCCCCGGGATCCAGATTGACGACTGCGGAGTCGATACCCTCGTCATCCAACCATTGCTTGTACGTGCCGACGAGCGTGCTCTTTCCGCTTCCGGCGGTGCCGACGAAGAAGATGAATTTCACGATTTGACCCCTCCTTCAATGCCAGAAGCCATGAGACGGAGCCACAATATTAAATTGCGCACGCGATTCCAGCCTCATGAATGCGACCAATCGCAGCCCCGCACCCTTCGCGGTCGTGGGCATCGTTGCGGCCGCCGTCTTCGCCGTGATGTGGATCGTCGCGGCCAGCGGCGACGCCTCGTGGGTCCTCGGCGAGAGCACCATCTCCGACCTGGGGATCTCCGCCAACGACGATACCGCGAACGAGTTCATGTTCGCGTGCATCATCACTGGCATCCTCGTAATCGTCTTCGGAGCCGGAAAAGCGTACTGCGAGAAGGGAGCCAACACCGCCAGCGGCATCTTCCTCGCAGCGGCCGGCCTCTTCCTCGCCCTCGTCGGAATCTTCGACAAGAACTACGGCGACGGCGACGCCCACCAGGCCTTCACCTACATCTTCTTCATCTTCACCGCCGTGTCGGCCGTGTGCTCCATGTTCGGAGACCATGCCGAGGGCAAGAAGATCAACACCGCCATCACCGCCGCACTGATCCTCATAGTCGTCGGAGCCGTCGTCGGAAAGGAGCTCGCCTACTACGAGTCCGTGGCCGCCGTCTGCGCCCTCCTGTGGATCGTGGCGGAGAGCGTCAAGATGATCTTCAACCTCAAGCCGTCCGTCGTCCCCGCCGCCTGCACCGGCTGCGCCTGCGCCGCCGTTGCAGAGGCCGAGGCTCCTGCAGTTGAGCCCATCGCCGACGAGGTCCCCGTCGCGGAGAACAAGGAGTGATCATATGGCAGTTCAGCCCAACTACATGAAAATCGGAGTCGCCCTCGGCATGCTGGGCGGCATCATCTCCATGGCCGCCCTCGCCTACAGCTGGGGAGGGGACCTGGACGGCCTCTACGGGGCCGGCCTCAACATGCTCTGCGCCGTCATGTTCTTCGCGGTCGCCGGAGCATTCACCAGATACAGCCCTGTGGCCGGGAACACGGTCATCGCGATCTGCGCCGTCGCTATCGCTTCGGCCGTCGTGAGCATGCTCTACGACGCCACGTTCCTCTGGATCGACGCACTGCTCGTCGTCATCGGAGCGTTCTGCCTCCTCGTGGCGGCCCACCCCGGCACCACGAACTGGGTCGACTCCAACAGGATCATCTGATTCGGACGGGGGCTACGCCCCCGTCAAACGCTTTTGGGCTAGGAGACCAGCGTGTTGGTGCCCTCTTATCAACACCGATGAGATA
>CAYUPU010000008.1:0-40538 GCA_964445265.1 uncultured Methanomassiliicoccales archaeon | reverse complement strand
GTGTGTAATGTTTGTTATGAAGAGATCACCAACACGCTGGTCTCCTAGCCCAAACGCTTTACATCATCACCTACTTTTTTCCGAGTAGTATTTATCCGACCTACGCATGGTTCCGTCCATGGACGAAAAGTTCTCCTTCGCACTGAGGAAGCTCGCGCTGCTGGGCGCGATGGACGACTACATCGCCATCTCCTCCAGGGAGCTCGGGGATGCCCTCGAGATGAGCCAGCAGTCCGCATCCAAGAGAATACTGGAGCTACTCGACGAGAAGTACATCGTGAGGGACCTCGGCGCGCGCAGACAGCGCATAAAGATCACGGCCAAGGGCGCCGACGAGCTGAGGAAGGAGTACAACGAATACAGGAGGATCTTCGAGCTGACCGATCACATCACCATACACGGCACTGTAAAATCGGGAATGGGGGAGGGGGGATACTACATCTGCCAATCCGGATACCTGAAGCAGTTCCAGGAGAGGCTCGGCTTCACCCCCTTCGAGGGTACGCTCAATATACAGGTCGATTCCGAGGACGTCGGGAAGCTGGATGTCATAAGGAGCATCTCCGGGATCCCCATCTCCGGATTCACCAACGAGGGCAGGAGCTTCGGCAATGTGGTCGCCTACAAGGCGAAGATCCGGAACACGGACTGCGCCATCGTCGTCCCCGAGAGGTCCCACTACGCGGACATCATCGAGATCATCTGCCAGTACCATCTCAGGAGAACGCTGGGCCTCGAGGACGGATCCCGCCTCGATGTCAAGGTCAGCGTTTGAACCGCGACCTGTTAAGATTCCCCGCGGACGGGCCGCGGGGATGTTTCCTCACTGCCCGAGCAACTTCTGGATCGATTTCGAGAGGAGCTCGTTGGCCTTCTTCCCGTCGATCTTCCCGCGGAGGGCGCCCATCACAGGGCCCATGAGGGGCCCGACGGCCGCCATCCCTTTGGCCCTGACGAAGTCCTCGCGCTCCGCCACGAGCCCGTCTATGACGGCGACGGCCTCGTCGTCGTCCACCGCACCGAGGCCCAGCCTGTCGATGGATTCCTCTGGCGACGCTCCTGCGCACATCTCCCTGAGGAGCGCTGGCAGCGCCTCCTTGGCGAAACGCCCCTCCTTCAGGAGCCCGAACGCCTCGACAAGGGCATCCTCCTCGATGGCCGTCGGATCGAGCCCTCCGTGCTCCATCTCTGTGAACGTGTTCAGCAGCGTGGTGGCGGCCACGGCGGACATGCCGTCCGCGGCGAGGGCCTCGAACAGTTCGTCCTGACCCTTCCTGACCAACTGCTTCGCCTGCTGGGCGTTGAGGCCGTAGTCCTTCTCCAGACGGGCCACGATCTGCTCCGGGAACTCCGGCATGGCTGCACGTATCGCGGACAGCTTGGCATCGGTGATGCCCGTCGGAGGGACATCGGTCTCCGGATACATCCTGGCTGCTCCCGGGAGAGGTCTGGAGTACTTCGTAGTGCCGTCGGGCAGCGGATCGCGGGTCTCCTCCGGCACGCCGTCGAGGGCCTCGTTGGCCCTGGTGACCGCGGCCTCCAGGGCGTCCCTGGCCTTCTTCTCCGGTGCGGCGCAGATGACGAACGCGTCGAATCCGCCGGTCATGCCGAGGCGCGCCCGGAGTGCATCGACATAGGGCTGCTCGATGCCGTAGTTGGGGAGCTCGTCCGAATGGAATATGCCCTTGACGCCGCGGGTCCGGGCCCTCTGGGCCATCTCGGACCCCAGACGGAGCGTCCTCCCTTCGCCGTTCATGACCCCGGCGAAACCGGGGAGACGGACGGCGAGGACGCGTCCCTTGGAGGACAGCGCGCCCTTGATCACCTTCGCATCGCAGTCCGCGAACAGATCCGTCACATCCTCTGGCTCGAACGTCGCAGGGGCCGTCTCGCGTCCGCGGAGAATCTCTTTCACGCGCAGCAGCATCCTCTGCCTGGCCACCTCGTTGCGGACATAATCGGGGATGAGCTTCAGATCCCCGACGCCCTTCAGCTCGATGCGGGCCCCTCCCGGAATGGATATGTTGAGGTCCTGGCGGATGGTCCCTATTCCCCTCTTGACCCTCTTGGTGGCCCTCAGGAGCGTTCCGATGCGGTACGCGACCTCCTGGACCTCCTCGGGCGTCCTCATGTCGGGACCGGTAGCCACCTCTATCAGGGGTATGCCCAGACGGTCCAGCCGGTACAGGACCTCGTCGCCCTTCGTCTCGACCTTCCTCGCGGCGTCCTCCTCCAGGCACACCGAGAGGATAGATATCTCGCGGCCCCCGGCCTCCACATGGCCGTCGGTGGCGATGAGCGCGGTCCTCTGGAACCCGGACGTGTTGGACCCGTCCACCACGATCTTCCTCATAAAGTGGATCTCGTCGATCACGCTGGCCCCCAGCATCTCCGAGAACGTCAGGGCGATGTCCATGGCGTCCGAGCTGACGCTATGGGGAGGCTCCTCGTCCAGCTCCACGAGGCAGCTGGTGCCCTCGCAGCACTGGTACCTGTACCCCATATGCCTCTTGAACTGGGCCAGGGCGGCACGGTCGATCTCGCCCATCTCGCTGGTGGTGGGCCTGAGCTTCCTGAAGTAGGCGCCGGACCCATCCTCGCACAGGCGGCTCTCGCAGTCGCAGAACAGCTTCCGGGTATCGAGCTGCTGATGGATCTCGATCCCGCACATCATCTCGTAGTCGTCACTCATCGATGAGCCTCCTGTCGGACATCTCGCCTGCGAGCGGGGCCTGCATGACCCTCTTCGCCTCCTCGACGGAATCCGTGTTCGCCAGTGCCCACATCAGCTTGACATAGGCCGTCTCGGGCAGCATGTCCAGAACGGTGACGGCGCCCGCCGCGAGCATGTCCCTGCCGGTGTTGTACACGTTGAGGTTCGTCCTGCCTCCGAGGCACTGGCTCGTCATCACGACGACCTTGCCCTCGTCGACCGCCCTCCGGATGAGCGGGATCATCCCCTCGCATACGTGCCCCAGACCGGAGCCCGCGATCACTATGCCCCTGCAGGCATCGAACACTGGAGCGAACAGCTCGGGCGTCATCCCCGGATAGTACTGCAGCAGCGCCACGCGCGTCTCCATGCCGGTCCTCGCAACGATATCGGACCCCCTGATACGGGGGCCGTCGGACACATCGGTGAGACCGTCGGCATCCAGATGGGCGAATGGCGCGGTGTTGATCGAACGGAACGCGTCCCTGCGGGAGGTGTGCATCTTGCGCACCCGGGTGCCCACGTGCACCGCGAAGGAATCGTCCCCCGGCGTATCGTGCATGACGACGAACACTCCGGAGCGGTCCGCACCCGTGGCGAACCTGACGCATGCCATGAGGTTGCTGGATGCGTCGGAGGACGGGCGGTCGGAGGAGCGCTGGGCCCCTACCAGGATCACCGGCTTGGGAACATCGCCGAGCATGAAGGAGAGGGCGGCCGCCGTGTATCCCATCGTGTCGGTGCCGTGCGGTATGATCACGGCGTCGGCGCCGTTGCGGATCTCCTCGGCCACGGCGGCGGCCAGGACCTGCCAGTGGGCGGGATCCATGTTCTCCGAGAATATCGAGAACAGGACGCGGGCGTCGATGTTGGCGAGATCGCGGATCTCCGGAACGGCATTGACCATGTCCGATGTGGACAGCGCTGGATGCACCGCCCCGGTCCTGTAGTCGACATAGGACGCGATTGTGCCGCCGGTTCCGATCAGGACGATCTTCGGAAGACCCTCGCGGAATTCCACGGGCGAATCACGCCCCGTCCTGGGAGCCGGACTCTCGAGGACCTCGATCGTCGTCGACGCGTCGATCCTGGTGCCGACATTGTATCCGCTCTTCAGCTTCAGAATCAGGACGTCCGGGGCGCTGAACTCGTGATGGGGCATCAGCGTGCCCTCGAAGGCTCTGCCGTCCTTCTCCACTCTGAGCCGGGTGCCCTCCGTCGCGCCGAGCGAGGAGAGGGTCTGCGAAAGGGACTCGGAATAGCTCATGTTACTGCCGTCGGGGATGCGCGACGATGTTATGAGTATTGCCGTCGGGAGCGCGCGGCCCTCGCGGAGGCTGGCACGTGCATGAATCGGAAATCCCTATATCGGACCGCGCCGATTGTCGGAACATGCATATTGTGCAACCTGGGACCGAGATCGACGTCCTCAAGGAGAACAACAGGATAGCCCACGAGAACTATCGCGTGATGAAGGATCACCGCATCAAGTCCATCGACTTCATGGGCGCCGTCGGATCCGGGAAGACGTCCCTCATCATCAAGCTGGCCGAGAAGCTCCGCGCCAAAGGGGTCCGGGTCTGCGCCATCGCCGGAGACGTCACCGGCAACGACGACTACAGAAGGTTCGAGGAATCCGGGCTGGACTCCGTCAACTGCAACACCGGCAAGGAATGCCATCTGGACGCCAATCTCGTCAGGAAGAGACTGGAGTCCGTGGACCTCGACAACTACGATGTCATCTTCATTGAGAACGTCGGGAACCTCGTCTGCCCCGCCGACTTCCCGCTCGGAACCGACCTGAGGGTCGTGGTCATCTCCGTCACGGAAGGGGACGACATGGTCAGGAAGCACCACGACATCTTCCTCCACTCCGATGTCGCCATCCTCAACAAGATCGACATCGCCGATGCCGTGGATGTGGACCCCCGCGTCATCGCCGAGGACTACGCCAGACTCACCGGCGGCAAGAATCTCCTCATGTGCAGCACGAAGAAGGACGAGGGCGTCGACGAAGTGATCGCCGCCCTGAAGCTCCGAGGTGGATGGAATGAAGGTGCTCACAGTTGGAGGCGGCGGCAGGGAGCTCGCCGCGGTGGAGGCCCTGCACCGTGCAGGATCCGAGATATACAGCGTGATGAAGAACGCCAATCCCGGCATAATCGACAGATCCGAGGACCACCTCCTCTGCGACGAGAAGGATGTCGACAGGATCGTGTCCTATGCCGTGGAGAAGGGCGCGGAGCTTGCGTTCATAGGACCGGAGGCCCCGCTCGGCGTCGGCATCGTGGACGCCCTGGAGGCCGCCGGCATAAGGTGCGCGTCGCCCACCAGAGCGGCCGCCAGGATAGAGACGTCGAAATCGTTCATGAGAGAGCTGGTCCGGAAGCACGGCATAGAGGGGAATCTTGGATACGCCAGCTTCGACAACGCCGCGGATGCCGAAGCGTATCTGAAAGGGATAGACCATGAAATCGTGGTCAAGCCCGTCGGCCTGACCGGAGGGAAGGGCGTGAAGGTCCAGGGGGAGCATCTCCACAGCTTCGAGGAGACCATGGACTACATCCGCGAGATATTCGACGAGAACATCGGAGGAGCCGGAGTCATACTCGAGGAGAGGGCCGTCGGCGAGGAGTTCACCCAGATGGTCTTCTCTGACGGCAGGCGCATCGTCCCGATGCCCCTGGTCCAGGACCATAAGAGGGCCTACGAGGGCGATGTCGGACCCAATACCGGCGGCATGGGCTCGTACACCGACTCGGACCACCTGCTCCCGTTCGTCACGGCCGAGGAGCGCGACAGTGCCGTGGCCATAGTCCAGTCTATCGTGGATGCTCTCGCCGACGAGGGGTGCCCCTATCGCGGCGTGATGTACGGGCAGTTCATGCTGACCGTTGACGGCCCGAAGATCATCGAGATCAACGCCAGGTTCGGAGACCCCGAGGCCATGAACGTCCTGACGATACTGGACTCTGACTTCGAGGACCTGTGCTGGAGGATGGCCACCGGAACGCTCGACGCTAATGCCGGATTCGCGAGCAAGGCCACGGTCTGCAAGTACGTGGTGCCGAAGGGCTACGGTGTGAAATCGGAGGCCGGCCACGAGATCACCGTGGACGAGGAGGCCGTCAGGAGATGCGGCGCCGTCGCGTACTACGCCAATGTGGATATGAAGGACGGAGTGCTCGTCACAGGGACATCCAGATCGATAGGGGTCGTCGGTGTCGGAGACACCATCGAGGAGGCCGAGGCCAGCTGCGAGAAGGCGCTAGAGTATGTTCGGTGCGATGCTATCTTCGTGCGCCACGACATCGGAACCCGCGCCCTCGTCCAGCGCAGGGTCGACCATATGAGGGACCTCCGCTCCGCATGACGGACCTGGCTGTCAGGATAGCGTACCGCGGGGACGGCTTCTGCGGATCCCAGATCCAGCCAGGGCTCCCCACGGTCGAGGGGGTCCTGCTCTCCTCCATATGCAGAGTGACGGGGGCCTCCCCCGAGGATGCCGATCTGAAGCTGGCAAGCCGCACCGACAAGGGCGTCGGCTCCACGGGCAACGTGGCGGCCTTCGAATCGGGTGGTGCGGACCCCGTGCCCCTCCTCAAAGCGCTGAACTCCATCAACAGAGGTGTGCTATGCACGGCGTACACCCGGGTGGATGATTCGTTCCTCCCGAGGCACGCCGATATGCGCACCTACGAGTACGTGGCGAGAGCCGACGGCCTGGACATTAATCTCGCATCGGAGTGCGTGTCGCTGTTCAATGGAACCCATGACTTCGCCGGATTCTGCAAGGCCGAAGGCAAGGAGACGGTGATCGACATGAGGGAGGCCACCGCCCGCCTGGACGGCGACATCCTGGTTCTCACGTTCAGAGCGGACCATTTCCTATGGAATATGATCAGGAGGATATCGTCCGCCGTCCTGAGGGCCGCCGCGGGCAGGATAGAGGTGGACGAGGTCGAAGAGGGTCTGGATAGCGGCGGGTGGTCCAACTTCGGTCTGGCCCCTGCCGAGGGCCTTACGCTGACGGATGTATCCTACGATGGCCTGGAGTTCATACGCTCCGGGGATCCCGCACTAGCGTACCGCAGATCCGTCGGGATGTACCGGGCGGAGCTGGATACCAGATTCTACAGGGGCCTCCGAGGGCGCCCCGACGAGTATCAGAAACGAAATCGTTTGAAGGGAGGGGTTCGACCCCTCCCGAAGCGCTTCAGCGCCTGGACTTGGGCTTGCCGTAGTTCTTGACGGGCTTCCTGTACACCCAGACCATGACGAGGGCCATGATGACGACGAACAGGACGAGGATCCAGATCCAGATGCTGTAGTCGTTGTCCCCGATGTAGAAGACGTGCTCCTCATCGATCCCCGTGATGGTGATCAGGTTGCCCGAATCCGCGGGAATCACCTTGAACGTGTACTTCCCATCGCTCGGGTCGGCGACCCAGTTGTAGGACACGGTCGCGGTGCCGGCCTTGGCGAGATCCACGGTCTTGTAGCTGTCATCGAGCGTGACCCAGCTGCCGCTCTCGAGCATGGCGAAGTAGACGCCGTAGCTGGAGAGGTCGACATCGGAATCGTTGGTCAGGGTGACCGACAGGACCACAGGGGTGACGACCTTGATGCTGTAGGTGTCCTCCCTCGCAAGATCGGCCTCGGGGACCTCGACGGTCTTCCCTTCGTCATCGGTGTAGGTGACATCGACATCGTAGGTCACGATGAGCCTGTAGTCCCCGGTGTTGCTGGGAGCCTTGACGGTCAGCGTAGCCGAGCCGCCGTTGTCCATGGATCCAGAGCTGGGGCTGACGCCGCTGGAGACGGTCTCCCCCTTGGAATCGACGAACTTCGCGGAGTACGACACCGCAACGGACACGTCGGTCTTGTCGCTGTAGTCCGTGTTGTTGTACGTTATCACGTACTCCTCGCTGGCGGAGGTGCCGATGACGGCATCCCCGCTGATGTTCGAATACACTGCATCGGTCTCGGAGACCGGAGCCATGAGCAGTATCGCGACCGCCAGGACGGCGGCCGCGACGGCTGCGAAGGATTTCATCTGCGTGAGAACACCCCCCTCTTGCTTGCGAGCCAGAGAGTCGCGATTATCATAAGGACGAGGACCGCCACGAGGAACCAGATGCCGCCCGGAACCGAGGACCTCTCCATGAGGGAGTCGCCTCCGGTGACGGACACGGAATCGGTGCCGACCTCGACATCCGTCGCACTGAGACTCAGGGTCTCGGACCCGCCGTCGTAGGTGACGGTGGCGGAGATCGAGGGCACGGCGGCGCTTCCGCCCTCCTCGGAGGAGAGCAGCATGCACGCCAGATAGTACGTGGTCGTCTGAAGGCCGTAGGCCTTCACGCTCCCGCCGAGAGCGGTGGCGAAGGTGCCGTCGGAGTTCAGGACCATGACGCTCCACCCCTCGGGCTGGGACGCCAGGGTGATGGAGATGTTCCTGGCCTCGGTGCCCTCATTCTTGAACGTCAGGGCGTACATGTACTGGGAGGCCGAGACCCTGTCGTTGGACGCTCCGGTCTCGCCGGCCTTCAGGACGGTCATGGACGCGTCGCTTCCGGTGGAGGACGGGAGCAGGTCGAGGGTCACGGTCGACGCCGCATTGATGTCGGAGACGGAAAGGGTCATGCCGGAGGATCCGAGGGCGACACGACCCGCGTCGTACCTTCCGGAGACCGTCACGGTCTTCGTCTCGCCGGCGGCCGCGTTCACGGAGAACGCGCCGTCGAGGGTCAGATCGGATCCGGCCGTGATCAGGTAGGTCATGGCGGACTCGGTGTTGTTCTTGACGGACACGGTCGCGGAGAGCACTCCGTTGGACGCGGTGACGCCCGTGACCTCAGCATCGAAGTCGGACTCCTCGTCGTCCTCCGCATCAGCGGATTCGACGGGAGCGTTCCTGATGCTGCCGTCCTTCATTCCGGTGAACTGCACGGGCCCCTCTGTGACGGACTCGTACTTTCCGTCGGCGGAGGTGACCTTGACCTCGGCGGTCGCAGATGTCCAACTGCTGGGGAGAACGAGGGTGTACGCCCCGTTCTCGACATCGAACTTATGGATGACGCCTTCGCGGGAGATCGTAATCTCGCCGTCCCCGTCGATGCCCACGACACCGGTGACCTCCATCTTGTCGGAGGATGCGGTGATGTCGATCGTGGCGGGCGAGGCGCCGTTCTTCATGTCGACGTATCCGTAGGCGATCTTTTCGCCGTTGGTGCTGGTGAAGTAGTACTCGTGACCGACCTCGACGAAGTAGCCGTCATCGGACTTGAAGTACGTCCCTTCGGATTCGATCTTTACGGAATCTGTGGATCCCTTGGTGACCTTGACGGCTCCGACTTCGACCGCATCCAGACCGTAGAACGAGTTCTGGCCGGGATAGAGGTACGCGGTGCCGTCGAAGTAGTATCCGGTGGATCCCTCGATCACGACCTCGTACTGGCCGGGCCTGAGGGAGCGAACATCCCCTTTCTTCAGGGAGACGGTCTTGTCATCCACATCCTCGTAGAACGTGATCTCCATGTCGTAGGGAGCCGTGACCTCGACCATCTTCACGGTGTTCTTCTGCTCTGCCGAGGATCCGACGTACTCGATCACCACGGTGGCCGAGGTGGTCGCTGTTCCAGAAACGACGTCCTTGGAGAGCTGAGAGCACTCGAAGTACTCGTTCACTATGGATCCGCCGTTGAACTTCACGGTGGCCGCGACGTTGTCGGGGATGTAGAGCACCGCATTGCCGCTGGTATTGGTCATCGACGTGACGGTGTACTCGGCATCATTGTAGGTGAACGTCGCCTGCGCGAGCACGAAGGGCAGCGCGAGATTGGCATCGGACGTCGCCTGATCGTACTTCAGGGTGGCGGTGACCTTCCTGCCGTCCGCCAGGGATATGTTCTTGGTGACCTCGGAGGAGAACACGGACACGCCCTTCTCGAAGGCGATCTTGTCGCTTCCGTTGTTCGCATAGACCGTATAGGTGCCCTGGGGCAGGTAGGCGGCGTACTTGCCGTCCTCGCCGACCGCGGCGGAGACCTGGAACAGATCCATGGATTCGGACATGAACATGACGGCCCCGTCGGTTCCGGAGGAGCCGCTGGTCATGGTTCCGGTGACGATGGAGAGAGGCTTCTGGTCCATGGAGACGCCGCTCTCCGTTATCAATCCGTAGATCACATCGCTTCCGGACACCGCGTACACGGAATAGGCCATCAGATCGGCGGCCATTCCGACGGGCAGATCGACGACGGCCTTGCCGTCGTCGCTCCTGTGGGATACCGTGCTGAACGATCCCGAGGAGACGGTGAACACGGAGTCGTAGTCGCCGATGACGACGGTCCTGGACTCGTAGGCGGTCAGGCTGCTGATCGTCCTGTTGCCGCTGGAAGCGTTCTGCGTGGAGGACTGTATGGTGACCATTCCGTTGCCCATCGAGACGCTGTACTTCCCGGGGAGGACGTAGACGACGGCCTTGCCGTCCTCGCCGACCTCGGCCTTGAACTGCTCGCCGGTGGACTCGTTGGTCGCGATGACCACAGGGTCGAGCTTCGTCCCGTCGACGGTGTTGCCGTGGACATCCTGGACGGTGGCGGTGATCGTGTACGTCTTGGGGGCCACCACGAACCCGGTGTTCTCGCCGGGGTATGCGGAGACGCTCCCTGTGCCCATGGAGGTGCCGTCGGCACCGATGAGCGTGTAGCTGTATGTTCCGGGCAGGATGGATCCGAAGGAGATGACCCCGTCGGAGATCTCCCTCGTGTAGGTCCTTGCATCGTTCTCGATCGTGAGCTGCACCTGGCCCTGGTCGTAGGGCCTGCCGTCGATCTGCACCTGGCCGTTGAGATCGGCGGTGCCGATCGTGATGTCCGCGGCGAGGTCGGCGGGGAGGAGTGTGGCGAGGACGACGTCCCCGATCCTTATCTCTACCCTGTAGTCGCCGGCGGCAGCCACGCGGAAGCTCCCGTCAGCCTTGGTGGAGGCCTGGGAATAGAGTATGTATGTGTCGTAGACGTCGCTGTAGACGTACACCTCTGCGGTGGCGCCTTCAACGGCCTCCCCTTCGGAGTCGACGACCGTACCGCTCTGCACGGAAGATGCTCCGGCGCCGACGTACTCCAGCATGACGATGGACGAGAGGTAGTTGATCATTCCTCCGTCGACCGCCTGCTTCTCCATCGCCTCCCAGCCGTCCATGTAGGACCAGCCCTCGGAGGAGAGCGTGGCGTCGCTGTCGGCGTTGTACATCACGAGCCAGTTGGCGACCTCGAATCCGGCCAGGCCGTATCCGGGAATGGCCTTCGCACTGCCCTCGGATCCGTCGCTCAGAGAAAGGGCGACGAGCTGGCTGTACGAGCTGGTATAGCCCGACGCGGTGGCCGAGGGGCCGATGAGCGCCTTCCAGAGGAGGGTCTCGTAGATGGCATCGGTGTAGTTCGTGGTGCCGTAGTACGTGTTGTACGTGAAGAACTGCTTGGCGGCCCCGTACTGGTCCGTCGAGTAGTTCGCGAAGTACGCGATGGTGGAGAAGGAGTCGCTGTCGTTGTACTGCAGCGGGAGCATGGAGCCGTCGACCAGCAGATATCCGATCTTCTCATCACAGCGGTCGCAGACCTTGTCGTAGGTGGACATGATCTCGACATCGTTCATGGACGAGGTCATGGCATTGATTGAGGCCAGATAGACCGCGTTCTCATCGGTTATTCCGGATCTGAGGTCCCCGTAGATATCGGGGTGATCCTTGATGGCGGATACGGCGGATGCGGGATTCTGGATGTATCCGATGACCTCGGTGTAGACCGAGGAATCGGAGAAGTCCGTGCGGAAATCCGTGCCCGAATTGGACATCATGATGCGCAGGACCATGGCCGAGACGGCCGCACCCGCTCCATCGGCGAGGTACATCTGGGCGACAGCGGAGGCCCCGTTTCCGTTCGCATCGGCGACGGACGAGAATCCGCCCTGGGTGACGGAATCATAGGTGTAGTCGAGCCAGGCGGCGATCGCGCCGTCCTTCTCGACACCGCTGTACGCATCCCATATCTGTCCTGTGGGATAGCTGTCGCCGGTCTTGATCGTGAAGGATGTGTTGCCGTAGAAGTAGGCCCCGGAGTCCTCGTCGTTGCTGGGCATCCCGGCATCCACCGCGAAGCTCGCGTTGGGGAGGACGACGAGGAGAGCCACCACGAGAACCGTGGCGAGCGGGAAGGGCTTGACGATCTTCCTGAAGCAGCCGGGGAATCCGGCGGCCTTGATCGCGGAGGCGTAGGACCCGAGGTCCGCCTTCCTGACGATCTCGACGATGACCGCGGCGGACCCGACGGCGAACACGCTGCCGACGACTGCGGCGTTGGCGTAGCTGGTCCATGCCACGAAGGCCATCCCGAACATCCAGAGCATGGTGAACAGCCTGGTGGAGGAGCGGTCCCTCCTGATGAGGCAGTAGACCTCGTAGATCCCGAGGCATATCGGGAGCCACATGGTGAGCCATCCGTAGTAGGCCGCGACGTTCGACATGGAGACGCGGTTGCTGGTGAGCTCGCCCATTATCGAGGACTGGTAGAGGTCGTTCCCGAAGAACAGGGCGTGGAACAGGCCCGGGGCCGCGAATGCCAGGACGGCCGCGAATGCCACGAAGACCACGGCCAGGGCAGGGATGACGACGACCCAGGGCTTCCTGGCGAGGGCCAGGAAGAGGTAGGCGAACACGACGGAGACGACGGCGGTGAGCAGACATCCCGAGTACACCGTGTCCATAAGGTCCGCGGGCACGTAGTAGGCCGCGGGCACGATCGCGCCGACCAGGAGGATCAGGGCGTATCCGGACAGGATGCCGGAGAAGTCCTTGCCCCTGATGCGGGACACGACGATCTGCGCGACCATCATGATCGCGAAGAGGACGAGGATGTAGCGGAAGCCGTTCCAGGTGAGGGCCGCGAGCGCCAGGAACACCCCGGCGATGAGGCCGTTCCTGATGACGGCTCCCTTCGTGGAGTCCTCCGCATCGGCCGCCTTCACCATCTTGACGGCGAAGAGGACCGAGAACGCCACGAGGAACGCCGCGAGCGCGTACTCGTTCCCGTTGGAGAAAACGGAGGTGCAAATAGGCAGCGCCAGGAACGCATAGATCAGGGCCGCCACCACGCCAATCGTCTTGTCGAAGAGCTCCTTCCCGATGAGGTACACCGGGATGCAGGCCAGCGCTCCGAAGATGGGCGCCAGCACGGCAAGGGCCAGGGAGGCGTCCTCCGCGGTGCCTCCGAGCACGGAGGCCACGCCCGCCGCCAGGAAGTCCAGGAGAGGCGGGATGTAGTAGGAGCCGCCGACGGGGTAGTTGACGGCACTGTCCGTCATCGACCAGGAGCCGTCGAGGATGCTTTCGATCACATGCAGGTGGTATTGTGCACCCTCTCCGCCGGACAGCGCATACGAGCCGTCCGCGGAGACGCCGTAGGCGAACACGAAGCGCAGCAGGAACGCCGCGATTACGATGATGCCCAGGATGAGAGCGCACCGATGGCCGCTTAGCCATCCGTTGCCGCTGCCGGCCCCTCTGGAGGAGGATTCGGCAGACTCTTTTCCGATTTTGCGCATTCTAATAAGTCTCCGTCTCTTTAGAATGTGCGCTCATACCCGAACTCATATAAAAAGAGTCTACTCGCGTTCTTTATTATAATATAATAGAGGCGCGCGCAGGAGCGAACGGTCGGATGGATGACTGGTCCCGCCCGGATCGGTCTGCGGACGATATGTCCTCCAGGAACGCCAGGGCCGCTGCCCTCGGGTCGTCGGCGCCGTATATGGCGCGGCCCACGATGGCCTCGTCGGCACCGGCCCTTATTGCATCGGCGGCCGAACCGCCCTGCGCCCCCACCCCGGGGGAGAGGATCGTCCTGCCGGGACCGGCTATCGCCCTGATGGCGCGTATCCGATCCGGCCTGGTGGCGGGCGCTATGAATCCGTCGACCCCGCACTCCGCGCCTAGCCTGGCCATCCCTTCCGCATGCTGCGCCGTGAAGCACAGCGCGCCCGGATGGCTCATCTCGGTGACGGCATAGATCTCCGCATCCCCCGCGGCCTCCACGGCCGCCCTGAGGGAGTCGTCGCCCGTGAAGGCGTGGACGATGACCGCGGATGCGCCGCGAGACACTGCGTTCTCGACGATGAGGCGGACGGTGTTGGGGATGTCGGCGACCTTGAAATCGCATATGACATCGGACATCTCCGACAGCCGGGTGATCATCCCGGGCCCTTCGGAGAGGACCAGTGGCCAGTTGATCTTCACGGCATCGACCAGATCGGACACCGACTCGGCTACTCTGAGGGCCTTGTCCCCGTCCGTCTCATCCAGTGCCAGCACCAGCCTCTTGTCCGTCCTCATGACCCTCCGGACACCGACAAGCAATATTAAGCCATCGTGACGATGGCGACCCGATGCTCAGGAGAATGGAGTGCGGATCGCTCCGCTGCGGGAAGGTATCCGAGGGATGCGAGGGGTGCATAGAGGGGTCGAAGATGGTGCTCCTCGTCACTGGCAGATGCGGCTGGGGCTGCGACTACTGCCCGGTATCCCTCGAGAAGAAGGGGCTGGACGTCGTCTACGCCAACGAGAGGCGCGTCCGCACGGACGGCGAGGTCATCGCCGAAGCCGAGGCCATGGACGCCCGCGGCACCGGCATCACCGGAGGGGATCCGCTCATCGACATGGACCGCACCGTGCACTTCATACGTCTGCTCAAGGAGCGCTTCGGCCCGGACCACCACATCCACCTCTACACCGCCACCATGGACGTCGCCAAGGCGTCGGCGCTGGAGGAGGCGGGACTGGACGAGATCCGCTTCCATCCGCGCGAGGATCTCTGGTCTCGTATGCAGGACACCTGCCTGAAGGACATCGCGGAATCGGTCCGCATGAAGGTCGGGATCGAGGTGCCCGCGCTCCCCGGCCGCGAGAAAGACCTCGCATCCCTGATAGCGTACGCCGGATTCGTCGGGGCGGACTTCGTGAACCTCAACGAGCTCGAATTCTCCGAGAGCAACTGGGATATGATGGAGGCCCACGGCTACAGGGTCAAGGACGACGTGTCGTCGGCCGTCGCGGGATCCGAGGAGACCGCCAGAAGGGCCATGAAGGCCGCGCCTAGGGGGATCCCGGTCCATTTCTGCTCATCCGCGTTCAAGGACGGGGTCCAGCTCCGCAGGCGTCTGACCCGCCGCGCGCTCCACACCGCGGAGCCGTACCAGCAGGTCACCGAGGACGGCACGGTCGTCCGCGGATTCGCCAGAGGGGATGCCGACGCCATAGTCCGGAGACTGGGCGAACTGAATGTTCCAGACGAGCTGTTCAGCGCATCCGGGGACCTCGTCGAGATCGCACCCTGGATCCTGGAGGAGGTCCATGCGGAGCTCGGTGCGAAGGCCTGGCTGTCGGAGCAGTACCCTACCGCCGACGGACTGGAGGTCGAGAGGACCCCCCTCGAACGAGGGGGGGGGGCGTAAGAGGTTTCTAACCCAAATCCAGCTGAATGAGATACGGCCAGGGTGCCGATGCTCACTCCACGCTGAGGCTCTGGATGTCGTGGTGCCTGTTCACGATGTCCCTTGCGAGGCGGAGGTTCTTCCCGGCCTTGCCGATCGCGCGCCCCTTAAGCTTGGGGTCGACGGTGACGGTGGCATGGGTGATGTTCCCGCGCTGCTCGATGACGACCTTCTGGGGCCCGTAGATATGGAACACGTTCATGACGAACTGCTCCGGGTCCTCGGAGTATTCGACGACCTGGATGTTCTTCCCAGTCAGCTCCTTGAGCTTTATGACGTGCTCGCCCTTCTTCCCCACGGCGATGTTGGCCTTGCCCTTCTCGACGATGAACACGAGCTTGTCCTCCGTGTCCATGCAGTCGATGGCGCTGGTCTTGGTCACCGTCTCGAAGAGGGATATGTACCTCAGGGTGTCCTCGGTAAGCACTATGTCGGCCGTCATGATGCATCACAGCGTAAGGATGTTGGACGTGCCCTTGTCTATGACGACCAGAGCGGACACGGAGAAGGGCTTTCCGCACAGCGCCCCGAGCTCCATGTTGTTGCCGTTGAACACGTGCACCTTCACGCCTATGTCGCCGGTGAGGTCCTTGCAGGGGCAGTTCCTGGCCAGAACCACCATCTGGGCCTTGCCGTCCTTGACCGCCTTCAGCGTCTGGTCGACGCCGAACTCCACCTTTCCGGTGGTGATGGCTGATTTCAGGGCTCTGCTAATATCGATCTTCTCATCGCTCATCTTCATTCACCTTTCTTCTTCTTGGGTGTGTAAATGATGTTTACGGCACCGGTACCGAGAGTGACCGGCTGACCTACTATGATGTTCTCGGTGACTCCCTCCAGGGGATCCACCTCTCCAACCATCGCGGCATGCAGCAGGTGCGCCGCGGTGATCTCGAATGCCGCCCTTGCGAGCACGGATGACTTCTTTCCGGAGACACCGTGCCTTCCGATGGCCTTGACGTAGCCGTCGTTCGTCATCAGGTCGGCGACGAGCATGATGTGCCTGATATCGACGTCCAGACCCGCCTCGCCCAGGGTGCCCATGGCCTCGTGGATGATGGAGTTCCTCGCGGCCTCGATCCCCAGGACATCGGCGACCTCGAGGATGCTGTTGGTCATCACGTTGGCGGGATCCACGCCCTCGACCTTGAGGACGTCCTTGAGGTTGCTGCCCTCGGTGACGATGGACCAGCGGCCATCCTCCTTCGAGAGGACCGCCCTGCTTATGCCGTCGATCCCTTTGATCTTGGCGTTCTTGATGGCGTCGAACATCTGCTGGAGCCTCTTGAAGGACGGATCGTCGGCGGCGGAAACGATGATCTCGTAGCCGTCCCTCTCGACCTTGCCCTTCACGGCCTTGATCTTGCCCAGCTTCTCCGCGATGTCGTCCTCGGTTATCCTTTTGGACTCCATCTTGCGGAGATCTGGCTTGACGATTATCCTCATGTTGGTTATGTCCGTCTCGAGGGACGCTATGTCCAGGAGGGTGGTGATCTCGATGTTCGAGGCGACCATCCTCGCGACGTTCTCGTCCTCCGCGGCGGTGCCGATGAGGGGTATGTTCATGGACGGGGTGCTGGGGATGCGCCTGGCATCGACGATCTCGATCAGCCTGGGCAGACCCTGGGTGACGTTCACGTTCGCGACTCCGGCGTAGTGGAAGGTACGCATGTTCATCTGCGTACCGGGCTCTCCGATGGAGTGCGCAGCCATGACCCCGGCGGACTCGTTCTGGTCCATCAGGTGGCTGCCGTACATCTCCTCGGCGCGCCTGAGGAGCCTATCGATCCTGTCCAGCGTCTCCTCGTCCGGCTCGGAATCGGCCGAGATGAGTCCTGCGGACAGGAGACGGCCCGCGATATCGACCTTGATCTTCAGAGGCAGATTCACATTGAGCGCCTTCGCCCTGTTGATGACGATCTCCTCCTCGGGTCTGGGCGTGTAGCCCTTGCGGACCTCCTCCACGGGCTCCGCGGGGATCTCGATGTCCTCTGCGGCCTTCCTCGTGCTCGCGGACGAGGTGAGCCTCCTCTTCCCGATCTTCTCGATCACGGAGGAGGCCTCCTCCTCCATGAGCCCCAGCTCCACGAGGCCCTCGACACCGGCGGTGGCGATGGCCGTCAGGGAGTTGTACTTGCTGGTGAGCAGGGCGGCGGTCTCCTCGGAGACCCCCCTGGTGGCCAGCGCCTTGAGCGTGTCCTTCCTTGCCATATCACTCGCCTCCTCCGTCGTAGTCATAGTCCATGTCGTTGTCGGAGTCCTCGGAATCGTCCTCCTCCGCGGTCTCGAGCTCGTCCTTCTCCAGGGCGCCGTAGTCGCCTCCGACGTCCTTGTCCTCGTGGAACATGGACTCGTAGTCCTCTCCGAAGACTTCGAAGAACAGGTCGTTCATGTCGATGGCCTTGCCGCGGACGGCCTTGGAAGGATCCACGCCGTCCTCGCCGTAGAGGAACTGCACTATCGTTCCGGCGGTGTTCTTGACCGTTCCGTCGGACGTGAGCTTCAGGTCCTCCAGGGCGGAGATGAGCCTCCTCTGCATGTATCCTGACCTGGACGTACGGACTGCGGTATCGACCAGACCCTCCCTTCCTCCCATGGCGTGGAAGAAGAACTCGGTCGGGGTGAGTCCGGACTTGTACGAGTTGGAGCAGAAGCCCCTGGCGTACGCGCCCAGGTCCTCCTTCTTGAAATGGGGGAGCGTCCTGTGGTGGTACCCTCTGGACAGCCTCTCTCCACGGACGGCCTGCTGACCGACGCAACCAGCCATCTGGGACAGGTTCAGCATCGATCCGCGGGCTCCGGCCTGGGCCATGATGACCGCAGGGTTGGACATACCGAGGTGCTTCCCTGCGATGCGTCCTGCACCGTCACGGGCCTCCCCGAGGGTCTTCATGACATTGACCTCCAGGGTCTCCCTGAGGGACCTCCCGGGCATCTGCTCGAGCGTGCCGTCGTTGTAGCTCTCCACGAGCTGGGACACCTTGTCTATGCACTCCTGGGTGTTGGATGCGATCTGGGCGGCGGCCTCCTCGGGGATGTCCTCGTCGCCGATCCCTGTGCTGAACCCGTGGTTCATGAGGGCGCCGAGAGCGAGCCTGGTGACCTGGTTGATGAACAGGGCCGCGCGGTCCGCGCCGTAGTCCCTGGCGATGCGGTCGAGGATCTTCCCCTTGCTGTTCCCGATGGCCCTGACATCGATGGTTCCGCACAGGAGCTGCCCGTTGCGGATCTTGACGTACCCGTCGTTGGGGCAGTCCTCCTTCCTGCAGGCGCCCTCGCACTGGCAGACGTTGGCCTTGAACTCGGTGTTGAAATCGGACGGGAGCACGATGGAGAACAGCTGCTTTCCGCTCCAGTACGGATTCCCGTTCTCATCGACGCCCTTGGGCTCGGGAATCCTGATGCCCATGTTCCCGTTCCCGTCGTTCAGCTTCGAGAGGATGTTCATCGTCTGGAAGCGATCGAAGTGCGGGTCCTTGTGGGTGAGGAAGTATGCGCCGGTGATATGGTCGTGGATGGCACCGATGATGGGTCCGCCGTACCTGGGAGAGAGGATGTTCTCCTGGACCTGCATGAGGATGCGCGCCTCCGCACGGGCCTCCTCAGACTGCAGGACGTGCAGGTTCATCTCGTCGCCGTCGAAGTCGGCGTTGTACGGAGGGCAGTCGCACAGGTTGAACCTGAACGTCTTCCCGTCCATTACCCTGACGCGGTGGCCCATTATGGACATCCTGTGCAGCGAAGGCTGCCTGTTGAACAGGACGATGTCGCCGTCGACGAGCTGGCGCTCGACGACGTAGTCGATGTCTATCCCCTCCGCCACGGTGGCGGCGTTGGACTCGGTGATCCTGATCCTCCTATCATCCGGGCGGATGACGTAGTTGGCTCCGGGGACGTAGGGCTTGCCCTGGGACAGCTGCCCGGTGGTGATGGGGCCGCGGGAGACGATCTCGCGCACCTTCTCGATGTTGTGGGCGTTGACCCTCACAGGGACGGTGAGCTCCCTGGCGGCGATCTCGGGGACCCCGACCTCGTTGATGGAGAGCAGGGGGTCGGGCGAGATGACCGTACGGGCGCTGAAGTTGACACGCTTACCGGACAGGTTGGACCTGAAGCGGCCCTCCTTGCCCTTGAGCCTCTGCACGAGCGTCTTGAGGGGACGGCCGGACCTGTGCCTCGCGGGCGGGATGCCCGAGGTCTGGTTGTCGAAATAGGTGGTGACATGGTACTGGAGCAGCTCCCACAGGTCCTCGACGATCAGCTGGGGGGATCCGGTGTCGCGGTTCTCCCTCAGCCTCTGGTTGATCCTCAGGACGTCGACCAGCTTGTGGGTCAGATCGTCCTCGGACCTGTCCCCGGAGTCCAGGGTGATCGAGGGCCTGACGGTGACCGGGGGAACGGCGAGGGCCGTGAGGACCATCCACTCGGGCCTGCAGGTCTCGGGGTCGATGCCCAGGGCCCTCAGGTCCTCGTCGCGGATGCGCTCGAGCCTCTCGCGGACCTCCTTGGCGGTCAGCTTGTGGTTGTCATCGGCCTGCCTGAAGGTAGTCGGCTTGTCGAGCTTGATCTTCTTCTGCTCGACGCCGCAATAGGGGCAGACACCCTTGACGGACGCGTCCTTGGCGGTCTCCTTCGAGTAGTTCTTGAACTCGACGGTGTCCCCTCCGAGCTCCTCCATACGGTTCATGCTGTCCAGGCGGACCCGGATCTGGTCCTCGGAGAGCATGAGCCTGCCGCAATTGGAGCAGGTGCACTCCAGCAGCATCTTGATGTCCTTGATGAATCCGACGTGGATGACGGGCAGGGCGAGGTCTATGTGTCCGAAGTGCCCGGGGCACTCGTCCACCTTGCAGCCGCAGGTCTTGCAGCGGAGACCGGGCTCGATGACGCCCATGCGCATGTCCATCAGGCCGCCCTCGATAGGGAAGCCCTCGTCGTTGTACGTGTCCGCCGTGATGACCTTCGTGGCGGACATCCTCCTGATCTCGTCCGGCGAGACGCAGGAGAACTTGATGGATCCGATCCTCTTGGTGATTCCGTTCATCTCAGGTCCTCCAGCTGGAGCCTCATTGCGACACCCATGCTCAGCAGCTCGTCCATGAGCAGCTTGAACGCGTACGACGTCTGGACGGGGTAGATATGGGTGTGGTTCTTGCACACGGGGCAGTACATCGCCCCGTTCCTATCCTTGATGGCGATGTGCCCGCACCTCGGGTTGCCGCAGATGTACTGGACGGTGCCGTCGGACTCGTCGAGCAGCCTGTCCTTGATGACCATGGCGGCGCCGTGGCCCGTGAGGCAGTCCCTCTCCATCTCTCCGAACCTGAGACCTCCCTGCCTGGAGCGTCCCTCTGTCGGCTGCCTGGTGAGGATCTGGACGGGCCCCCTGGACCTGACATGCATCTTCCCGCTGACCATGTGGTGCAGCTTCTCATAGAAGATGACGCCGGTATAGACATCGGTCTGGATCATGCGCCCGGTCCTGCCGTCGAACATGACCTCCTTGCCGTCCCTCTTGAAGCCGTTCCTGAGGAGACCGTCGCGGATGGAGTCCTCGATCTCCCCGGAGAACGCCGTTCCGTCGATGATGCGACCCTCCATGGAGCCGACGCGTCCGGCGATCATCTCGAGCACGTGCCCGATGGTCATACGCGAAGGTATGCCGTGCGGGTTGACGATGAGGTCCGGGGTTATGCCGTCCACGGTGAACGGCATGTCGCACTGGTCGACGAGCCTTCCGACGACCCCCTTCTGCCCGAACCTGGAGCAGAACTTGTCGCCCAGCTCGGGGATCCTCTCGTCCCTGACCTTGACGCGGACGAGCTTGGACCCGTTCTCGGACTCGGTTATCATGACGGAGTCGACATAGCCCTTCTCGCCGGGGCGAACGGTGACGGACGTCTCCCTGCGCTTCTGGGGCGTGAGGAAGTCCGTCTCCTCCTCCAGGAACCTGGGGGGCGACGTCTTCCCGATGAGGACGTCGGATCCGTGGACGCTGCTCTCGGGAGCGATGAGACCGTCCTCTCCGAGCGCGGCATAGGCGAGATCCGCCCTCGCGCCCATGATATCGGGCGAGGGGATCTCGAAGTGGTCCTCCTGTCCGCCGGGATAGCGGCGCTCCTCGGCGCGGTAGGACCTCATGAACGTGGACCTGCCCAGCCCCCTCTGGACCGAGCTCTTGTTCATGACCAGCGCATCCTCGATGTTGTACCCGTGGTACGAGAGGACCGCGATGCAGAAGTTCTGTCCAGCTGGCCTGTGCTCGTACTTGATGTACTTCATGGTCTGGGTCTGGACCATGGGCCTCTGGGGGTACTGCATCAGATGACCCCTCGTGTCGGGCCTGATCCTGTAGTTGGCGGTCGGTATGCCCAGGGCCTGCTTCCCCATTCCCGCTCCCATGGTGATACGGGGAGCGGAGTTGTGCTCCGGATACGGGACGATGCCGGCGGCCACGCCTATGATGACCATGGGGTCGACCTCCATGTGGGTGTAGTCGGGGCGGATCTTGGAGGGCATGGTGAAGTCCTTGCCGCACCACCTGCACCTGAGGACGGCGTCTCCGTCCTGCCCGACGTTCATCCAGTCGGCGTCCATCCTGGACAGCGCATGGTTGCAGCAGGGGCACCTCTTGGGGAGATCGTACGCGTCGACGAGGATGAGCGCGTCCTCCTCCTCCTCGGCGTCGAGCCACTCGATGAAGCCCTCGCGGAAGAGGTCCTCCCATCTGATCCTGCCCTCGCGGATGCCCTCGATGTGCTTCCTGGTTATGGCGAGGCGGCCGTTCTTGATGATGAGGAGGGGGCGCCTGAGACGGCCCTCGTCGCAGTTGATGACGACCTCGCCCATCTCGTCGTCGTAGCGGATGTTGATCTCGTTGGAGATCAGCCCGACGCGCCTGCGCTCCCTGATGTCGGATACGAGCTTGGCGGGATCGGAGTGTGTGCCCACGAGATCGCCGTTGACGTACACCCTGGCTCCGGACCCGGACTTGACGGTCTCGAGATCCAGCCCCCTGAGCATCCATTTCACCTCCGTGTCGGAGAATCCCTCGGACACGTCGATGATCAGCGCGGCGTTCTTCACCAGTCCGCAGTTCTGACCCTCGGGGGTCTCGGAGGGGCACAGCCTCCCCCACTGGGTGGGGTGCAGGTCACGGGCCTCGAAGTGGGGCTGGCTCCTGGTCAGCGAGGAGGTGATCCTCCTGAGGTGGGACATGGCGGACAGATTGGAGGTCCTGTCGAGAAGCTGGGACACTCCGGCGCGTCCTCCGACCCAGTTCCCGGTGGCGAGCGCATGCAGGAGCTTGTGGGTGAGGAGGTCGGGACGGATGGAGGAGGCGATGTTCATATCGGTCTTCTTCCTGCCCCAGTTCCTCTCGAGCTGGTACTCCAGGTCCTTCATGAGAGCGCTGAAGCTCGTCCTGAACAGGTCCTCCATGAGGTCCCCGGAGAGCTTGAGCCTCTTGTTGGCGTAGTGGTCCTTGTCATCCTCCTTCCTCTTCCCGAGGGAGAGCTCGAGAACGGAACGGGCAACGCGTCCGAGGAAGATGGCCTTCTTCATGCGGTCCGCCTCGGTGTCTCCGAGGTGGGGCAGCAGGGACCTGTCGAGGATGCTCTCGACCTTCTTGGTCCTGTACTCCTTCGCCTGACCGGCGGCGAAGTTCCTCTCGAGGAACAGGATCGCATCCTCCTTGGTGTGGAAACCGTTGGGTGCGAAGGTCTTCTTGTCGAAGGACGCCTCGATGTTGGCGTACACGATGTTCGCCATCGCCTCGTCGGAGACGATCGTATCGTAGATGTCCTGATCGGACTCCATTCCCAGGGCCTTCATGAGGGCCACGAGGGGGATGGATCCGGATGCGACGGGCACGGAGACCATGACCATGCCGTCCTTCTTCTTCTCAACGAGGGTCAGTGCGCGGTATCCGTCCTTCTGGGAGAAGACCTTGGCAACTTCGACTGCCGCGCCGTATTTCTCGTTGTACTCGACCATGACCCTGTTGGGGGCCAGGTCTTCCAATGTGATGAGGACCCTCTCGGTTCCTCCGATGATGAAGTATCCACCGGGCTCGCGGGGATCCTCCTTCTGCCTGACGAGCTCTCCGGTGTACTCGGAATCCGTCAGGGAATGCTCCATGTGCCTCTCCATGACCGACCTGTTGAGGTTGCATCCGTTGGATTTGACCATCATGGGGAGGTCTCCGACATGGATCCACTTGTCGTTCTCGGGCATCTCCTTCTCGACGCCGTCCTCGAAGACCTCGAAGCGGACGAACACGGGGGACATGTAGTTCAGGTTCCTGAGCCTGGCCTCCATGGGCGTGAGGTCGTGGCTGTATCCGTTGGCCTCCATGACCTTGGGCTCATCGATGCGGATGGTGGGTTTGGCCTGGAGGTCGATGTTACCGTCCTCGTCCCTCTTCCTTCCGATGTGGATCTCGATGTTCCTTCCGCCTGTGCGCTCGGGGTCCAGCTTGATGATTCCGCGCTCGGCATCATCCGTGGGGACCCTGATGTCGTCGACGATCCTCTGCATCCTGCTGTTGTTGTTCTCACCGCAGGCGAGGAAGTCGTTGAAGGAAGAAATGTGATGGTTGACGATATTGTGCTCCGAGAAGTATAGCTTGACTAAGTCCCTCATAATCCCTTACCCCCTGGTCACGAGCCTGTATGCCACAAATTCCTGGGCTGTCTCGCTTTTCCTGACGACCTTGATGACACGTCCCTCGTCGATGGGGCCGTGGATGGACTCAAGCACCCTGATACCGGGGTCGCTTTTCCTGATTTTGGGCAGCTGGTCGCGGGTCATCCCCTTCCTGGAAAGGACCGCGTCTGCCTCCTCCTCACTGAGGAGGTGGTGCTCAGGCACGAGTCTGTGCTTGAGTACGTTGAACGAATTGTTTTCTGTTGCCAAGTGAGTCACCTACTTTTGCCCAGCCCGGTCAGCTGGAAATGGTTTTCAGAGAAATGACAAGTGTTCGCCTTCCCCATACTTGATCCGCCGTCGATCGCTCATGAAGTCCATGGCGGGCCTGAAGGGATTCGAACCCTTGACCACCTGATTAAAAGTCAGATGCTCTACCTAGCTGAGCTACAGGCCCATGGATAGCTTAAAGCTTGTAAGTAGCGGGCATTAGCTAATCCTATATAATGAAATCGGAACCCCGGAAACGGATGGGCATCTCCCATCCCCCGGGATCCCGTCCGAAGAGGGGCGAACAGGGTCAAACGGCCTCTTCCGGGGCCGGATGGCCCCTCTTCCTGCCGAAGACCAGGTATCCCGTGTGACCGAGGTTGTCGAAGGACGGGCGGACACCGCCGGGATGAACGTCCATCGCGCGCTGGATGTTCTCGAGCGCATGGACGTCCGCGTACCCCGCATCGCGGAGCGCGAGGACCGTTGCCTCCAGCTGGTTCGCGTTGGGTACGTAGGCGCACACCCTGCCGCCGCTCCTGAGATGGGGCTCCAGATTGCCTATCGCGAGCCACGGGTCCGGCATGTCCATGGTGAGCACGTCGGCCTGCCAGTCCATGCAGGGATCGTCGGACCTCGCATCGCCCACAGCATAGGTCCAGCGCTCCCCCAGAGGGGTGCGGTCCACGTTCCTGCGGACGCGCTTGGCGTTCTCCTCCTTGAGCTCCATCGTATGGACGCGGCCGGACGGACCGACAGCGTAGAGGAGCGCGGTGGTCAGGCCGCCGGACCCGGCGCCGATCTCCAGGACCGAGTCGCCGGGAGCGACGCCGCAATGCATCAGAATGGTCCCGGCATCCTTGGGGGTTATGATCTGTGCGCCGCGGTCCAGGGATGTCATGAGATCCATCCCCGTCGGGCGGAAGACGGTATACGTCCTGCCGACGATCGACACAGGGTCCCCGTCGGAGAGCCCCTTCAGCTTGGAGCCGTCGACCGCGCCCAGGCCGGAGACCTTGACCATGCCGAAGGACACCTTGAGCCAGTACCTCTTGCCGGACGCGTCCTCAAGGAAGACGGTCTCGTTCTCCTGGAATTCCATAGGCGTCCATCGCGCACGGTCTGATAATATGTTGCCCCGGGCGGGATCCGCCACGGGGCGGTCCGGAGGACCGCGGCCCTCCGGGTCCGCTCACATGGTGTGGGCGGCGTAGGCCGCCTCGTCCACGGGTTTGCCGCAGACGATGCACCTGCCGGAGAACTCCTCCGGCGCATAGGGCCTGCCTAGGATCTTGAACCCGGTCCTATCCTCGAAGGCGTGGCCGCACTCCTCGCAGCCGCACCAGCCGATCCTCAGGACCCTGTCGTCCGGAAGGCCCTCCATGGACTCCGCATCGACCACCATGGACGCCTGGTACCCTCTGGCCCTGTCGAGCATGCTGGCGGAGATGTCGTCCAGAAGCATCCTTATGCCGGGGACCACGGACTCTATGGCGATGGAGCCCTTCTCCCCCGTGTCCCTCCTGGCGAACGACACGACCCCATTCTCGATGTCGCGCCCTCCGAGCTCGAGCCTGACCGGCACGCCCTTCATCTCCCACTCGTAGTACTTGGCACCGGGACGGGAGTCGCTGTCGTCGAGCTTGAC
This sequence comes from uncultured Methanomassiliicoccales archaeon, assembly GCA_964445265.1. Classification (GTDB taxonomy): domain Archaea; phylum Thermoplasmatota; class Thermoplasmata; order Methanomassiliicoccales; family Methanomethylophilaceae; genus Methanoprimaticola. Next base: position 14,712 of record CAYUPU010000008.1, on the reverse strand, counting down.
GCGGATGCCGGCATCCTTCAGGACGCGGGCGAGGGACATTGCCGCCTCGGCGACCTCGGCCGCGTTGTCCTTCTTGAAGATGGGGATGATGACGCACTGGAACGGCGATATGCCCGGAGGCATGACGAGCCCCTGATCGTCGCCGTGGACGCCCACGAGCGCCCCGACGAGCCTCTCGCTCATACCGAACGTGGTCTGATGAACGTGCTTGTGCTCCCCGTTCTCATCCTCGTAGGTGATGTCGTAGGGGACCGAGAAATTGGTCCTGTAGTGGTGCACGGAACCCATCTGCAGGGTCCTACCGTTGGGCATGATCGTGTCTATGCCCACGGTGTAGTGCGCTCCGGGGAACTTGTCCCACTCGGTGCGTGTGCACAGCATGTACGGCAGGCATATGGCCTTGGCGATCCTCTCGAGGATCTCGAGGTCCTCCCTGATCTGCTCCTCCCCGTCCTCCTCGGTGGCATGACAGGTGTGGGACTCGAAGAAGTGGATCTCTCTGACCCTTATGAACGGGCGGGTCTGCTTGGTCTCGTACCTGAACGTGTTGACTATCTGGTACGTCTTCAGGGGAAGATCCTGATGGGACCTGATCCACAGCGAGTACATGGGGTAGATGGCGGTCTCGGATGTGGGCCTGACCACCAGCTTGACATCCAGCTCGTCGAGCCCGGCATGGGTGACCCAGTACACCTCGGCATCGAACCCTTTGATATGGTCCTTCTCCTTGGCGAACTCGGTCTCCGGGATCATCAGGGGGAAGCACACCTCGTCATGGCCGGTAGCGTCGAACTCCTGCCTGATGTAGGTGTCTATCTGCCTCATGATCTTCCATCCATAGGGGGTCCAGACGTTCATCCCCTTGATCGGATAGCGCTTGTCGCAGAGGTTCGCCCTGTCGACTATGTCGAGGTACCAGTCGGCGAAGTCCTCCTCCTTCTTGCGGATCTCGGCCATCGGAGCCCCTCCCTGAGAGCATCGGCGATCAGTCCGGCGACGGATATGTGGGAGACCTCGTTCTCGAGCGTGTTGCAGCAGAGGACCGCGGATAGCGCGGAGCCCGTGAGCTTCTCGATCGCGTTGTTGACGAACACGCCGTGGGTGCAGGCCACCGACACGGCGGAGGCCCCGGCATCCCTGAGCGCGGACGCCGCGGCGACGATGGTGCCGCCGGTGGAGATCATGTCGTCGACGATGAGCACGTTCTTCCCGGTAGCGTCGAACTTCGCAGGGGCGATCCTGACATCCACTCCGGAAAGACGCGTCTTCTCGAGATGGTCGTAGGGCACGCCCATCCTCTCGCCGACGTCCTTGGCACGATTGGCCGCACCGATGTCGGGGGACAGGACGAGGTCTATGCCCCTATCCTTGAAGTAGTCCGCGATCACGGACGCGGCCTTGAGGTCCCTGTGAGGACAGGAGAAGTAGTCCAGGACGCTCTCCTTGTGGATGTCCACGGTGATCACGCCGTCGCAGTCCATATCCAGATGCTTGCACATGACCTTGGCGGACTCGGGCTCTCCGGGCTTGAACACGCGATCCTGCCTGGCATACCCGAAATAGGGGATCACCAGCGTGATGGATCTGGCTCCGAGCCTGCGGACGGCGTCCTGGAGGAGGAGCATCTCGACGAGATTGTCGTTGGGATAGGTGTTCTGGAATATGACGACATCATCGTCCAGGGACTCCTCGTCGATCCGGGTGTAGCACTCTCCGTCGGGGAACTTTGTGGAAGCGGCCTGGATGTACTTGCAGCCGAGGATCCCGGCCGTCTCCTTAGCCAGGTCCCTCGAGGAAGAACCGCCTACGATTATCATGGATCGCTCGTAATCCGTCATCATTAATGATGGTTGTCTAGGGCGCGTCTATGGATGCGCTCGATGGATGCGGACGCCCGCGGGAATAGATGAACGCCGGGGATTCGCCCCGGCAGAGGAGGACAGGCACGGGTGCCGGAACGAATCCGGCGCAGGAATCTGAGTGAAGCATCGACCACCAGGACCCCGTGCCCAAATTGGAGATGTTATCCAGCATTATAAAACGGTTTCTTGTATGGAGGTTAAAAGCGTCATCAAAGTCAGCAGAACGATACCGATAATATGTCCAAACCTCCTGAGCCGTCCCATGATGCGGGTGTCGGACAGAGTATCGCCTGATCGCATGGCGGAGGACCTCGGAACGGCCAGAATGCTCCTAGATGGAGCCTCGGCCGCGCCTGCGGAGGGGACGACCCTGCGGATGCTGGCGGACAGCTGCATGGAGATGGCGGAATGCTACGTGTCCGATGCCCTCCACTTCCTGGAATCCGGGGACGCCGTCACCGCGTTCGCGGCAGCCAACTATGCGGCCGCATGGCTCGATATAGGCGAGAGGTCCGGCCTCCTGGCCGTAACCCGCTCCGGCGCTGCTCCGGCGCCTGGCGGCATCCCGGACGACGCACTCGATGCGATCGACGACGAGCGCATGGAGAGATACCTTGGTATAACGGCCCGCGCCAGGGACGAGGTCCGCATCGCCGTGCCGGAGCGCTCCTTCGGCCTGCGCATGGCGGAATGGTGCCTGTCCGGTTCGGATGCGCTCTACTCCATGGCGGCGGACATGGCATCCGAGGGGAACTACGTCGGCGCCTTCGCCACGGTCAACCGCGCCCACGCGTGGCTGGATTTCGGCGCCAGGACAGGTCTGTTCGACGTCGGAGGGGACGACGTCCTCTTCACGCTCTACGAACGAGGATCTCGCGGGAACTGGATCCGGACCTGAACGTCTTGGCGCGCCCCCTACCGAGGGCCGCCCATACGACCTCCTCGGGGGCATCTGTGAATATGCTGTTGCCTAGCATGCACATGCCGGCCCTGTATCCCCTGCCCTCTATGCCCTCGATCGCCCGCCTCATGGCCGGACTCTCCAGCCCCGACTCCGACGAGAACCTGTTGGACTGCTCGAAGAGTCCATCCGGGGTGCTGTCCTCCATGAACGCCTCGATGCATCCAGCAGACGCACGGCGGAGGACATCCACCCTCCGGGCATCGTTCAGCACCGAATCCGTCTCCATGGCGGAGCCGATGACCGCCAGCGTGAGGTCGGGAAGCTCGAACGGTGCGCTGGCTACCCTGCCGTATGGCGGCATGCCCGGGAGGATGCGAATCGGGATGTGGCCCCCGGCGACTATGGCCGCCACGTCCCCCAGGCCCCCTCCGCACCTGACCTCGGCCGCATGGGCGGCGTTGAAGGCCCTGGTGCGGGACTGTCCCGTGTCGGATGCGACACAGAGCGATGCGGCCAGCGCGCCCGCTGCGCTCATGCCGAACCCCTGTCCCACTGGAAGGTCGTTGTCTATCCTGATGTCCAGGCCCTGTCCCGGGGCCAGGTCCTCCACGGCCATCCTGGTGACCGGGGCTATGGACTGCTGCCCGTCCAGCCATATGTTCACCACCCCGTCGTCCCTCCGACGGACATCGGCGGTGGCCCCCAGGGTGAGCCTGATCCCGAACCCTCTGGATCCCATGCTCATTATGTCGTATGACGACACCGGCTGGAACACGCACGACACGTGCCCGGGGCAGAACGCTCTCGACATGATCGCAGCTTCTTCATGCAGAGGTCGAGGATCGCATCGGACACCTCGGCCTTGGTACCGGTCACGCCCTTGGCCTCCGCGGCCGTGACCAGGATCGACGAGGAGGTCGTACGCCCGACCACATCGATGTCGTTGGCGACGATGCCCGTTAGATCGTACTCCTCCAGCCTGGTCCGGGCACGATCGATGAGCTCCTGTCTGGAGAGGCCGGACTCCGCCTTGAACGCGATGACGACCCCGCACCTCTCCCTGATGAGCGGGATGACCTTCGGCACCGGCACGAGACCCATGTCGAAGCCAGAGTCGCTGGGGATCTTGCCCTCGGCGCGGTCCCTGGGGGCGAAGTCCGCCAGGGCCGCGGGGACGACGACCGCGTCGTGGTCTATGCCGCCGACCATGCCCACCAGGTCCGCCACGGACCCGAAGCGCCGGGTCGGAATGTAATCGGGAAGCTGCACACTGCATCCGCCCATCCACAGCTCCACGTCGGCGCCCCTCTCGAACGCGCGCTTTGCGAGCTCCACCGCCATCATGCCGGACGAACGGTTGGTGATGATCCTCATGGAGTCTATCGGCTCCTCGCTCCTGCCGCCGATCACCAGGATCCTCTTCCCCTGCAGGTAGTTCCTAGACAGCATCTTGAACGTCCATGCCACAACCTCCTCGCGGGACGCGACCTTGGCCCGGGGGCCGTCTATGCGGGGGCCGATGAACCTGACGCCCCACGATCCGAGCCTCTCGAGATTCGCCTTGACGGCGGGATTGGTGTACATGGAATCGTGCATGGCGGGAGCAACCGCCACGGGGATGCCGAGTCCGAGGGCGACGGTGGCGAACGAGGTGACCGGCGTATCGTCGACGCCGTTGGCGATCTTGGACAGCGTGTTCGCCGTGGCGGGGTATATCAGGAACAGGTCCGCGGACCTGGGGCCCATCATCGTTATGTGCTCCGCCCTGCCGGTCAGATCGGTCACGGGCCTGTGCCCGCAGGCGAACTCCAGGGAGTCGGGCGTCACGATCTTCTGGGCCTCCTTCGTCATCACGACGTACACGTCCGCGCCGTGCCTGATCAGCTCCCTTATCGTGCCGAAGCACTCGACCGCGGCTATGCTTCCGGTTATCCCGATGACCAGCGTCTTGCCCCTGAGCTTCTTGCTCCTCTCGCAGTAGATCTCCTCCGACGGATGCATGTCGCAATACCTCCTCTATTATCCCCATGACATCGGCCAGGACCTCCCGCTCGGAGCGGGACGCGTCCACGACCTCGTATCCGAACCTCTCCGCCAGGGACAGGTACCTGCTCCGCACCTGCTCCTGGAACGCCAGGTTCTCGAACTTGCTCTCCTCGTCCCCGCGGGAACCCACGCGACCCATAGACACGCGAGGATCCAGATCCAGCAGCACCACTGCGTCAGGCTCCTGCACGAACGGCTCGGACAGGGCCAGGAGCGCGGCCTCGTCGACGGCGTCGCCGTCGAGCCTCGACGACTGGTACGCCACCGTGGACGCGTAGTAGCGGTCGCATATCACGACCCGGCCCTCTAACACCATGCGGCGGATGGCCGCGGTGTGCTCGACGCGGTCGGCGGTGAAGAGGAGCGATTCCGCCATCTGGGAGATGCTGCCGGCACTCCCCGAGCGGATGAAGGCACCTATTCCCTCGTGCGTGGGCTCGGCCGTGCAGACCGCGTCCTCGCCCTTCGAACGAAGAAGCTCCGCGGCGGCCCTGCAGACCGTGCTCTTGCCCGATCCGTCGATACCCTCGACGGCGATGAAAGCGCCCATGCCCCGGCGTATGGTCCTCTGTAAAAAGTCTTTTACCCCGGGCGGCCGACACGCATCCTGAGCATACCTAGGACCGAATCCAGCGATTCGACGTCCTTGGAATAGGGGCGGACATGCACTGCCACATCCCTGCGGACGGTATCGTCGTAGGGCACCCCCAGTGACTCGAGGTTCTCCCTCAGCGATGCCGCGAGGGAACCGCCCCTGCGGTCCCAATCGGTCATCACGACCGCCGCCGATCCCTTCCTCCAGACGTGCTCGGCGGCCCTCACGGGTCCGCCCCCGCTCTGGACGTGATAGAACTCGCCGTCCACGCCCGCGGCGCGGATGGCGGCCTCGTCCTTCAGCCCCTCTACTAGGATCACATGGTCCACAGAGAAGGCCGCGAGCCTCTCCAGAGCGGCCTCCAGCCCCTCGAGCCGCTCCGCATCGTCCATCGATCCCCTCCAAGGACCCCATCACGGAATCCGGGTCCCCCAGGATCCTCACGGTCTTCTGCCTGGACGTCATGCCAGCCGACACCTCCGCCCTGCATCCGGTGAGATCCGAGAAGAAGCGGGCGGCCTCCTTGTTCGCCCTGCCGTCCAGCGGCGGCGCCGATACGCAGAGGTTCAGGCGTCTCCTCCACTCGTCGTACCCGTCGGCCCCCGGACGGTTCGATCTAGGGGACACGGAGATATCGACGTCGACCCATCCGTCGCCCGTCCTGCAGACATCGGCGATCCTCATAGGACGGGCCATCCGCAGGGACCGAAATCAATGTAGCGGAGGGCGACCGAGCAGATTATCTAGATAGCGAAGCATGAGCGGAGCGATGAGCGCGCCGTACGACCCTATGTCTTTCGATGAGCTGTCCGAGCTCTACAGGGTCGAGATGAAGAATCCGTCCGTGACGGATGCGCGCAGAGACCTCTTCAAGGCCATGGCCGGCCTCCTCGCATCGCTGCGCCAGGAGGTCGACAGGCAGATGTCCGTAGATCCGGACTCCGTGATGACGGAGGGCGCGGAGCTCAGAAGGAAGAAGGCCGACCGCCTCTGCAAGGATATCGCGGTCCTGAGGACCCGCAAGATTGCCAGCATGGCCATAAGGGCGGCCGAGGGGGCCCACACCCAGATCGACTGCCTGACCGATGAGGAGCGCGAGTACTACGACGGCGTCCTGGCCCTGACGAGGGCGCAGCTCTCCCGCGTGGACCGGCTCAGAGGGAAGCGGAGCTACATCCCCACGAGCATAGACGGAACGCCCGTCGCACCCGCGGAGCCGGAACCGGCTCCCGCCCCGGCTCCTGTGCCAGAGGCCCCTGCGAAGGAGAAGGACCCTTCGCCCGTGTCCCCCGAGCCCGCGCCCTATGCGGACGATGCGTTCGACGAGCCGTACGAGGAAGAGGCCTTCGAGGACGACATCCCTGACGAGCAGGACCTAGTCCGCGATGCTTCTGAGCCGGCCCGTCCCTCCGTGCCGGAGCCGGTCGCCGAACCCGTTCCCGCGATTCGGATCGATGCGGACGGGCAAATCCTGATCAGGGTCCTCGAGGATCTTCCACCGTTCGTCAGCGCCGAGAGGGACTACAAGCTCTACAAGGAGGACGTGGTGACCCTCCCCAAGGTGCTCGCCGATATCCTGATCGGCGGCGGCAAGGCCGTGGCGATCGCGCCTACGCCCTGAGGGTCCTGGAATCGCCCTGGAACTCGAGACAGTCTATCGCCAGGCGCCTTATCCCCGTTATGTCGGCCGCTGTCTGCCTGGCGATGTCGGGCGTGTTGTTGTGACGGCTGAGATGCGCCAAGAACACCTGGCGCCTGTGGTCCTCCGCCATCGTCCTGCGGATCGCGGCGGCGGAGTCGACATTGCTCATATGACCGTGATCGCTGCCTATCAGCCGCTTCAGCGCAGGAGGGTACGGGCCGTCCACCAGCATCTGCTGGTCGTAGTTGGCCTCGAAAACGGCGATATCCGCCCTCCTGAGCGCCTCCTCGATCTGGGGCGTGACGCACCCGGTATCGGTCACCTGGGCCATGCTGCACCCGCCGGCCTCCATATAGAACGCGTTCGGCTGGACGGCGTTGTGGCATGTGGGCAGGGGCGTGATGCGGAACTGCCCCACACCGAAGCTGCAGGCCGGATCGAACGGAACGAAGTCCACCGCGCCCAGGCTCATGGCCTCGAAGGTGGGCATGTTGCACATCACCGGGATGCCGAGCTTCCTGGCGGTGGCGCCTGCGCCCTTCATGTGATCGGTGTGCTCGTGCGTGATCAGCATGGCCTTGACCGCGTCCTTGTCGACGCCCTCCTGCTCCATCTGGCGCAGGACAGCTCTGCAGCTGATGCCGCAGTCGATCATCACGGCCTCACCGTCGCACTCCACCACGGTGCAATTGCCATCGCTGCCGCTGGCGAGAACGTGGACCTCGAACATCCGGGAAGCGCCTCAGATCTTGCGCTTGTAGAGCGCGAATATGATATCGTCGCGGGATACGACCCCGACCACCGTGCCCTTCTCGACGACAGGGAGGCGGTTGACCTTGAGGTTCAGCATGGACCGGAGGACGTTGATGATCGTCTCGTCGGGGGTCGTGGTCAGGACCGTGCGGGTCATGACCTCGGAGACGGGCTTGTTGGAGATTTCATCGGTGAAGGCCCTTATCCTCTCGTTGGAATCGCCGGAATCCATGGAATGATCCAACATGTCGCCGGAATCTGGATGATCCCTGTCTATGCGGTCCTGGGTCTCCATGATGAGCCTGAGGACGTCATCCTGGCTCAATATGCCTATGAGATGGCTCTTCCCGTCGACCACGGGCGCACCGGAGATGTTGTCTAGAGCGAACTTGAGGACCGCCTTCTTGACGGTCTCCTCCGGCCTCAGCACGACCAGCTGGGTGGTCATCAGGTCCCTAACCTTCATCACGGACATCACCGGCGGTATCCCGTCCCGCGGATATATTACTTGGCTGGAGGAGACGGCGGACCGTGCTTCACCGCAATCTCCCCCAGACGCTCCAGGCAAGGCATATGTTTATGTACAGGGAGGGTATCAACGGGTCTGTGGGCCTGTAGCTCAGCTAGGTAGAGCGTCCGACTCTTAATCGGACGGCCAAGGGTTCGAATCCCTTCAGGCCCGCCACTTGTTCAGCCAGATACCCCTCAGAGAATTCTATTGTTTTCGGGGACGAAAGTCAAAAGCGACCTCGGTTGTCGGATTTCCGATATCCGACAAACGCGATCGGACTCATCGCAGATTCTGATTGCAAAAATCCGACTTTCCGCAATTAACGGAACCATTGGTTGCACGGACGCAAATACCGTTACGATTAAGGGCCGCCGACACAAGAATCCGATGATCCGAAGAGACCTGCGACCCTCGCATCCAGAACACGTCCCTCTCCTTGCGGGAGACCGTGGTCCTGAACGCTATCCTCGGGTGCCCGATCACATAGATCGCGTTCGCCCTGAGCTCGCTCCCGACCCCAGGGAAGAACGACATGAACCGTTCGGGATCGTTCTCCGATGCCTGCAGCATCCATCTGGAATGGAATCCGCCAAGACCCATGGCGCACGCCATGAGATCCAGCTGCTCCGCGGCTATTGCAGCATCAATCGGCAGCCGGGAGAACACTATCACCAGCTGCCGCCCCTCCCAGGTGAAGGGGTTGTTCCGCTCCTCCTGCCCGCCGTCAACGTATTCCACGAACTGCTCCAGGCGCGGATGCTCCCCGATGTGGGTGCGCAGGATGTCCGCCAGCAGAACCATGAACTCCCAGAACCTATCGTCGATGACGGCGTACTGGACCGCCTGGGAGTTCTCCGCGGTGGGGGAGTAGCGCAAGGAGCCGATCAGACGATCCAGCTCCTCTCTTGTGCAGCCCCTGTCGAACCACCTCCTGCTCCTCCTTTCGCGGAACAGCTCCGCCAGATCCTCCGGTGCTACGGACGGCCCGACCGCCCGGTCCTGCTTTCCGGGGAACGCTCTCAGTGACACCGCGCCCCGAGGGCACACGGCCGCGCAGTGGCCGCATGCGAAGCACGGATACGCGGACTCCGCCTCGTGCGCCCGGCTGTCGTCCCCTATGATTATGTGGCCGCGGATGCACACCTCGGCGCAGCGCCCGCATCCCACGCACGAATCCGCTATCTCCAGTGTACTGTCCATGACGGTACCACCGCGTCACTTGCATATATCACGTCTGAAGAAGGAAAGGCCGGAGGCGGACCTCCGGCGCGTTTGTCAGCCGTCTATGGCGACCTTGACGCCCTCGGCGAGCCTATCCGCGTCCAGATCCTCCAGGCGGAAGTATCTGGCTCCGAGCTTCTCGGCGAGCCTCTCGGCGTTATCGAAGTGTGGATACCCGGATCCGGCGTCCACGACTATCCATGTTATGCCGGGCATCTTCAGGTCCCCTGCGAGCTTCTGGACCTCCTCGTTGGCGTTGGCCCCCTCCTGAAGAGGCACATTGGCCCTGCCGTCGGTCACGAGCACGATGAAGCACCGTTCGCCGACATGGCACCGGGAGTAGGCCGTCATGTAGTCCTCGACCTTGACGAGCGCTCCGGCCAGCGGGGTCTTCCCTCCGGTGGGCATCTCCTCCAGGCACCTGTAGCTGTACTCCACGGACTTGGTGGGCGGCAGGATCATCTCGGCCGTGTCCCTGCGGAAGGCCATCAGCCCGATCCTGTCCCTCTTGACGTAGCTGTCCCGGAGCATCGAGAGGATGGCGCCCTTGACCGTGGCCATGCGCCTCCGGACACCCAGCGATCCGCTGGCATCCACGACGAAGAGCAGAGTATATCCGCTGCGCCTCTCGCGGACCTTCTCCCTCAGATCCTGATTCTCCACGGAGATGGCCAGGCCGTTCCTGTCACGCACCCTCTGGTACGGCGCGGCGGCGCGGATGGTGGCGTCGAACGCGACATCGCGGACCTTGCCCCCGGTCATGCGGGCGCGGGCGTACCTCCCGGTGCCGTCCGCGGACACCGCCATGGCCCTCCGGCCCTTGCGGGCCTTGGTTCTCGACGGCAGTCTGCCGCGGGTGTCCAGATAGTCTATGACCCTGAACTGCCGGCCGATCTCGAACATCATCTCCTCGACATCCGGCATCTCCGGAGGCTCGGGGGGCCGGTCCTCGTCATCCCGATCCTCGGGCGGCTCCGGAGGCTGCTGGGGCGGGTGCTGCTCCTGGTCCTGCCGGTCGTCCTCCTGCTGATCGTCCTTGTCCTGGTCGTCCTCCTGCTGATCGTCGTCGGGCGGCTCCGGAGGCTGCTGGGGCGGCGGAGGCTGGTCGTAGTTCCTCCTGTGCGGAAGACACAGGACCGCGGCCTCCTCCACGTCCTTCCTCATGACCTCGTCCCTGCCGTTGAGGGCGGCGATGGCCTTGGCGCAGTTCACGGTGGCGATGTCGCCCCTGAACCCGTCGGCCCCGACCTTCGTGCACAGTTCGGACACTATGAGTATGAGCTCGTCCGAGATCGTGACCAGCGGAAGGATCCTGGCGGCCTTCTCCAGGTCCGCCGTCTCCTTAGATACGTCGTCCCTGTAGAGCTCCAGGAACCCCGCAGGGTCCTCCATAAACTCCTCGTTACGCCTGACTATGCGCAGACGCTCCTCCTCTCCGCCGTCCGACGCGTACGCGCACAGGTCGAACCTGTCCAGCATATGGGCGCTGAGGTCCCGGTCGTCCGGATTCATGGTGGCGATGAGGGTGGTGCGGCAGGGGAACACGGCGGAGACGGCGCCCCTCTCCACCCTGACCACGCCTGTCTCGACGGCATCCAGGATGCCGCTCAGGACCGCCTGGTCCAGCAGATTTACGTCGTCCACGTACAGTATCGCGCCGTCGGCTCTGGCCAGGAGGCCGGGCTCGGCCTCGGTCCTACCGGTCTTGATGGCCTTCTCCACATCGAGGCCGCCGAAGAGCTGCTCGTCCGTGATGCTGAGCGGACAGTTCAGCAGGCGCCTGCCGGAGATGTCTGCCGCCGACCTGGCCAGGACGGTCTTGGCCATCCCCTCGCCTCCGCGGATCAGCACGGCCCTTATCTCCGGGCTGACCAGGGCGCAGCGGATCGCGCGCTTGGCGTCGTCCATCCCGACGATCGCCGGGAACGGCAGCGCCCTCAGAGGCTCTCCAGGCATCTCTCGAGCTCCTCCCTGTCGAGACCCGCCTCCTCGAACGGACGCCTCTTGAGACGGTGGGAGAGGACCAGCTCCGCGGTGGCGCGGATGTCGTCCTTGGTCACCTCGGTCCTTCCCTCCAGCGCGGCGTTCGCCTTGGCGGCCTTGAGCATGGTGATATCCGCCCTGTGACCATCTATGCCGAAGTGGATGGTCACGGACACGATGGCGTCGACTATGGAGTCGTCCGCCCTTACCTTCGGAAGGAGGCCCCTGGCCCTGGTGAGCGTCCCGCAGACCTCGTCCAGCTCCCCGGCGCACCTGGCGATGTAGGCTTCCGGGTCCATGTCGTACTCGACCCTCCTCTTGACGACCTCCGCCCTCCTCTTGACGTCCTTCTCTCCCCTGATATCCAGGGACAGACCGAACCTGTCCAGGAGCTGGGGCCTCAGATCCCCCTCCTCGGGATTCATGGTCCCCACGAGCACGAACCTGGCCGGGTGGGCGAACGATACGCCCTCCCTCTCCACGTAGTTTACGCCCATGGCGGCCGAGTCCAGAAGCAGGTCGACCAGATGGTCGTCCAGCAGATTGACCTCGTCCACGTACAGGATGTTCCCGTTGGCGGCCGCGAGGACCCCTGGCTCGAACCTCTTCTCCCCGGTCTTGAGAACGTGCTCGAGATCCAGCGTCCCGGCGACCCTGTCCTCAGTGGCGGACAGGGGGAGGTCTATGACCCTCATCCTGACCTCCTCCGGCTCCAGCGCCTCGCCCTTGTCGAGCCTCTCCCTGCAGTAGGGGCAGTATCTGTCCTGACGATCGAACTGGCATCTGAACGGGCACCCTTTCACGACGGTGCGGAACGGGAGCACCGCGCCCATCGACCTGACGGTCGTGGACTTGGCGGTCCCCTTCTCCCCCTTGATCAGCACGCCGCCGATACCGGGATCGACGACGTTCAGCATGAGCGCTCTCTTCATGTCGTCCTGACCGACGACCCTGGTGAACGGGAATACAGTGATCTCCGACATACCATACCAAATCCTGGATTATCCATCCAAATAGTTTACGCTCCCCTATCGGTGAGCTCCTCCATGCGCTCCTCCGCCTCCAGGTAGAGCGCCTTGAGCTCTCCCTGTACGCCTACGTGGCGTTCCAGAGGCCCTTCTCGATGGCTTCCTGGAGACGGTTGAGGATGTTCGTCATCGCGTACGGGTTGACCTCCTCCATCCACTCTGGGCAGCGGATAGGAATGGTGCTTGCCGGCGAGGCCCTCGTACATCCAATCCACGCCCACCTCCTCCTGCAGCCTCCTCCCGGCGTCGAACGTCGTGCAGGGGTTGCCGCTCTGGATCGAGAAGGACACCGCGCTCAGCCTCTTTCCTTCCGTCATATGGATTACCACCGGGCCGCCGAAGGGGGGGGGGGTGGGAGAAGACCGGCCATACTCGAATTATCTAAGATTATTGATTCAGAACTCGTAAGCACTGTTCCACTTACTAATACCTTGTCAGCGAATGAAACGGGATGTGGCTGTGGGATTATTAATCCCAGGAACCGCATCGGAATCGCATCGCGACTTAGCCAGAATTGAGTAAGACGATGTTTCATCAATGTACATACAACGCTGTTTGATGCCAATAATTTACATCCAGATCTTGCGCCTCTGCTTTATCAGGATATGGGGGACGGCGGGCTTCCGACCATGGAGCTTATCGCATCAACAAGAGTCGGCATTCATAGACGGACTGAACGTCAAGAACATAGGGGCGAAGGAACTGGCCGAAGAGCGGGATGTGTGCCCTACTCTGCCAAAAATCCGTTCCTGCTATCCGCCGTCGATACGGCTCTGATGGGCAGACGCCCTCATTCGAGATGGGGTCGCTGAACAGCGACCTGGGAGAGGACAGTATGCGATATCCTGGAGATGCTGGACTCAACACATCTAGCGATGAGGGAGTTCTCCGATCTTTCCACAAGACAACACCGGAATGTCATGCTGACCAGAGACCCGGTCCAGGATCCCAAGGTACTCCTCCTGGACGACCGCGCCTCCAACCTGAACATAAGGCATCGGATAGAGGTCACGAAGATGCTCAAGCAGTTCTCCACGGAGAAAGGGCTGATCCTAATGATCGGCCATGGTATCAATATCGCCGCCAAGTATTCGGACAGGCAATCGTGATGCGTGACGGCCGCATATTCTGTGCAGGCGCACCAGAGGACGTCGTAACCGAGAAGGGTCTGCGCACCATGTACGGCGTGGAAGCCGGGATCGTATAGGATTTCAGAAGGCCGCACGTCATCCTGGAGGATACCGGCTCCAGCAGGAGGGACCGTTGTGGAAAAAGATCGAAACGGATCTCCCAAAACAGGACATGGCTACGTGACAATGACTTCGTTAAGTCCTTAAAAGGGGGCATCCGCCCCCCCGTGGTTTCGAGGTTATCTCAAGAGGAAGCTATCCTCATCTTGACATCCATGCTGCGCTCGTCATTGGTATAGAACATAATCACGTCGGGCTTCTCCTGGAGAAGGTTCTCTGTATCATGCTCCGCACCATCGAAAAGCGACGTGTCCCATCCGAAGAACTCGCACAGGGATTTTCCGCTTCCAGTCTTGCTGCTTGCCTTCCCGGCATTGCCTTCGAAATACGCCTTGTGCTTCTCATCAAGGTGCTGCTGAAGAGAGAAGTAGACTTTATAGAGTTGAAGCTCAAGACTCTCGATCACGTCTGCTACGTACGCCCCATATCCTAACACTATGCCTATCTCCTCCACCATCGCAAAGGTCTGTGGGATAGTCTTGGCATTGTTCAGAAGTATGTGTCCTCCGTTGCTCTCTGTTGTGGACACGATAATCTTGTTGTTCTTCGCAACTGTGGCCGAACCCATCACGATGGGTATCTCCGCACCATCATCATACGCATCCTTCACATCCTGTCCCATCTTCTCTATATCGTAGCTCTTTATCGAACTGCAATGGCTACGGTACGATGAGGGGTAGTATGATGCAAGCTCCTCGCTGGAAACCTTGATAGAATCTATCTGTAAACCTGCGAAATTTAGATTCTGAAACTCTGTCCTCAGATCCGCATTGCTCTTGGCCGCATCGGAAAATGGTTCGACGTTATACTTAGCACAGATCATATAGTACTGGGTGAACGCGTACGCACTGCCTGTGGCGATAATTGTGAATCCAGTGAGCCCTTGGAGGCTAGGGGAACGCCGGAATCGGGGGTCC
>CAYUPU010000007.1:0-41375 GCA_964445265.1 uncultured Methanomassiliicoccales archaeon | reverse complement strand
GACCCCCGATTCCGGCGTTCCCCTAGCCTCCAAGGGCTCACTGGATTCACAAAGATGCCGAATCCGGATCAGTCGATTATCTCATCGGTGTTGATAAGAGGGCACCAACACGCTGGTCTCCTAGCCCATTTGTATTTGATTGTTAGATGAATACACCTTACAATTCAACAAATCATAGCACACTTATTTACGCGCATCCGGCGTTGCGGACGCGTGAATACCGAGGGTTTCCTGGAATGGCTGTCCGCTCAGAACGGCGTCGAGCGCGCGGAGCCGGCGCCCAAAGAACTCCTAGATACGATCGCCGATGAGGAATCCACTGTAGTATCGGCGTTCGGAACCCCTCTGGACAACTCCGGGATGAGGGATGTGCTGGACCGCGGCACGGCGGCGGTCGTGTTCACCGGAGAGGGGTTCCGCGTTCCCCAGAAGGTGTACATGATCCTCAAGGACCAGTCCGGCGCTACAATAGGGCACAACGTTCCCGCCGACATGATGCCGGGATTCCTCGGCAGAGACGACGTCCTGTTCATCAGTAACGACTTCCTGATGTACGCCGGGTGCGACCTCGGATCGCACCCTGTGATGGAGCTACGCTCGATGCCCTATCCCGGCGACAACGGCGCCCCCGAAGGGCTCGAACCAGTCATATGGTTCCCTTCCCCGACCAGCAGCTCCCTGATCCACCACTGGTTCGGAGTGCCTGAAACGGGCATGGCAACAGCGCTGATCGCGGTCGATCTGTAACACTGTGAGATGCAGCCAGCATAACGCCAACCCTTTATATCCACAGACACCGTTTACGCTGTTAATGACGACAGGCAACCGCGAGGACTATCTCATCAACATTCTGAGGCTCACAGAGGGCGAAGGAGTGGCAAAGACGACCGAGCTGGCATCCTACATGAAGGTGTCGCCGGCCAGCGTCAGCGAGATGATCAAGGTGCTCGCGAAGGAGGGGCTCGTCGACTACGAGAAGTACAAGGGGGTGTCCCTCACGGATGAAGGGCTCACCTATGCTCGCCAGCTCCGCAAGAAGCACCATGTCGTCGAGCGCTTCCTCACGGACTACCTGAACATCGACCACGGCACGGCCCACGAGGAGGCCTGCAAGATCGAGCACGCCATATCGGATGATTCCGCGATCAGGATGTGCCACATGATGGGCACCCCTGTGGATGTGGACTGCCAGAGCTGCGTGAGTCCCTGCAAGGCCGCGTCCGAAGGGGTCATGAACGTCGTCCCGCTGAACAGGCTCTCCCAGAACCAGTGCGGCAGGATATCCCATATAAAATCCGACGATACCGAAGTCGTCAAGAAGCTCATCTCCATGGGATTCGTTCCCGGCAGGGAGGTGTCCATAGAGGCCATCCTGTCCGACGGCGGCCCCCGCGTGGCCCGTCTCGGCGACACCACCATGGCCCTCGAGTTCAGAATGGCGTCCTGCATCTACGTGGATGTCGGCGTCTCCGAGTGATTCCGTCCCGATTTATACGATGAGTCCGATGGCCGAGACATGACAGCCATCGATTCCATGTCCGAGGACACGCTCCGCGTGAAGGAGAGGGTCGCCCGGGACGACTGCTCCGTGTCGCGCATCCTCTCCAAGGATCAATCCAGACCTGTTCTCTTCGAGGACCTGGACGGCGGAAGGGCCCTCGGGAACAGGTTCTCGACAAGGGCCTCCATCGCAAGGGCGCTTGGCATCCCAGCCGATGCCATCGTAGGGCACATGATGCGCGCCGCGGAGCGCCCCGTGCCGTGCGAGGAGGTCCGGGATGCCGAGAGCCTCAGGAACGATCTCCCCCTGGACCTCGAGGCCCTCCCCGTACCGAAGTACTTCCCCGAGGACGGCGGGCGCTACATATCCTCCGGAATCATCGTCGCCGAATACGGCGGCAAAAGGAACGTGTCGTTCCACCGCATGATGATCGCCGGACCCGACAGCATCGCGGTCAGGCTCGTCCCGCGCCACCTGTTCACCCTCTACAGGCAGGCCAAGGAGGCGGGGGAGGAACTGAACGTCTCCATCGTCATCGGTGCGCAGGCGGAGGTGCTCCTCGCCGCCGCCACATCCACAGACTTCGGATCCGACGAGCTGGAGATCGCGTCCGCCATGCACATGGCCGGGCACGGGACCCCGCTCCGTGTCGGAAGATGCTCCAACGGGCTCCTGGTTCCCGCGGATGCGGACTACATCCTGGAGGGGAGGATAACCCTCGAAGAGACGGACGAGGGGCCGTTCGTCGACATAACCGGAACGTACGACTTCGTCAGGAGGCAGCCGGTCATCAGGATCGACAGGATCCGCTCCTGCGACGATCCGGTCATGCATGTCCTCCTCCCGGGCGGATGGGAGCACTTCCTGCTCATGGGCCTCCCGAGGGAGCCGATGATCCTGGAATCCGTGAGAAGGGCGGTTCCGGGCGTTGTGAACGTCAGGCTCACGGAGGGGGGATGCTGCTGGCTGAACGGAGTCGTCTCCATCAGGAAGAACAAGGACGGGGACGGCGTGAACGCCGCCATGGCCGCGTTCAGCGGACACACCTCGATGAAGCAGGTCATCGTGGTCGATGAGGACATCGACATCTTCGACGACATGGAGGTCGAATGGGCCGTGGCCACGAGGATGCAGGCCGACAGGATCATCAGGATACCGGGAGCGGCCGGCTCGTCCCTCGACCCCAGCTCCCACGGCAAGAACACATGGAAGGTGGCGTACGACGCCACGATCCCGTTCGACGAGGACAGGGGCCTCTTCGTCAAGGCCCGCCTCCGATCGCGGACCGAGGGGGCCCGCCCGCCCCCTCCGATATAACCCGTTTACCGTAATTCTCTTAGAGCACACTAGGCACAGAGGACCTTCCATCTTGGCAGGCAGCGCTTAAACGATGCCGTCGACGCGTCGTCCGCACCGCATCCCGGTGCAGGATGGATACATTGAACAAGAGCACCCTGGCGCTGTGCGCCGCGCTCGCCGTCCTGGGGATCGCCCTCGCCTCCGCGGCAGGGCTCCAGGCGGACGAGAACGTGGCGCAGGCGTTCGAACGCACGATGAACGGAGAGGTCTCGGAGGGCACCGTGCTACCTGACTACGGGGAACCGACGGTCATCAAGCTCTCGCCCGGATTCAAATGGACGTACGACCTCGTTTTCCCGGACGATCTGGAAGAGCATCTGGCCGTGGAACTGGCGGTCAACGACGAGGGAATCGGCAAGCTCAGCGCGGACGGAAGGGCCCTGAGCGCGGTGATAACTGCCAACGCCCCTATCGGAAAGGTATACGACATCGTGGTCAGAGCATACATGACCTCTCCGGTCGAACAGGAGAGGTTCCAGTACATCCAGCTCAAGGTTGTCGAAGGGCTGGCAGTGAGCGGCAACATGGGCAACATCATCCTCGGCGATACGGTGGATTTCGCCCCCGAGGGTGTATCGAGCATGGGCGAGGTCACATGGAGCGTCGTGGAGCTCCCGGACGGCCTGTCGTTCTCGAACGGCAAGGTCACGGGCAAGCCGACCGCCATCGGACCGAACACCATCAAGCTGAGGGCGGCGGCCCAGGGGGAATCCAGGGACCTCGAAATGACGTTCACGGTGTTCTCCAAGATCAGCGGGGCATCCGACCAGACGATAAAGGCGCTCGGAAGATCCGCATCGTCGAACACAATCGGCAACCCGCAGGACCTGATGGTGAGATGGGATGTCGAATCCGGCGAGATCCCCGACGGATTCAGCCTGGACCCTGAAACAGGCATTGTATCCGGTAGATCCGACATCACACAGAAGACGACCGTCACGCTGATCGGCAGGCCGACAGCGGACGGTTGCCCGTCGCAGTCCGCAACGGCTAAAATCACGATATTCTCCGAGAAGGCGCTGCAGCTGTCGGGAGGCGACGGCATCCTCACATACAAGAACAATCCCGAAGCGGTCACCTCGATCATCACCGCTGAAAACACATCCGGGATATCCTGGTCCGACGACTGCTCCGACGCGACAGTCGCGAACGGCGTGGTCTCCGTCGTGAACGCGAAGCATGCCGGAATGGGTCAGACCATCACTGTGACGGCCTCCACCGAATACGGCCAGACCTCGACCAAATCCGTGAGGCTGGATATCGAGGACACCCTGTCCCTATCGGCCATCGGAGACGTCAGCATCGTCGCAGGAACCGAGAAGGCACTGCAGCTGACAGTCCAGGGAGGATCCGGAAACCGGTTCGACGGACCTGTCGCGAGCGATGCCTCCCTGCATGCTAGGATCGGGAACGGCTGTCTGTACATCGAGTCCGATTCCGTGACGAAGAACGCCTCCGTGAACGTCACGGTCCGTTCCGCAGCGGGACAGACCGCCGAAGCGACGGTGAACATCGACGTGTACAGCACCCTGGTGTTCACCAGCTCACCGACCAACGGCGCTATCGTGTACGCGTTGTGATCCCATGCGCGGATACGGAAGAACATTTTCCAGCGGGGCCCTCCGGCACCTCCGCGGATGCGCCGTCCCGTCAAGAGCGGTCTGTGCGGCCCTCCTGGCAGGAGCGGTGATGATCATCGTAGCATCGACCGCCATCGCCTTCTTGACCGTTCCGGAATCCGGCGGCGTGCCGGCATACGCCGCCCAGCCGGAGAGCGGCGGCCAGGACGGAGAACGGTACACGCTCAGGATAACATTCGATGCCACGTGCGATGGCAAGTACACTCCCACTTCGAAATACGATAGCGAGATGACGCTCACCGGCGGATCCATGCTTTTCGAGATAGGCATCGAGAACAATAGAATCGAGTGCGAGGAAGACGCCAATCTCTGCGGATGGGACCTAAATCCGAACGTCTCCGGAACGGACTGCGAATTCCCACTGGGGTCCACTGTGAAGAAGCAGTTCGACTTCAATGGAAAAACGACGCTGGATATCACCCTCTATGCGATATACAGCACGGAACGCGTGATCGTGTTCGATCCCAACGGGGGATCCGTGATCGGTGCGCAGGTGGTCCTTGTCCCCCCAGGAGGTAAGTTCGTCCTCCCATCGGCGGAGAGAGCGCCGGACAGGACGAACGCCGAAGGAACCGGAGGCTATACCCTGACCTCCTATGAATTCGACGGCTGGTATGTTCCGAGCCTCAAATACTCCATTAAGGCGGGGACCGAGATTCCGCCGTGGAGCTCGTACATATCGATGGTGGCGGAGTACACCTCATCGACGGACGAGACCGTCCACCCCTATGACGTCAGATTCGATGCCGCAGGAGGAGCATGCGGCACGACCGCACTCCAGGGGATCGTAGACCTTCCCGATGCGGTCCGTGAACAAGCTAGAACGATGCACGAGGACGGCTATACGGACGCCTCGTTCTCGTTCGACGGCTGGTATCTCGACGGAGAGCGCGTCGGAGGGGCGGGGGAGCGGTTCATCCCTACGAAGGACTCCGATCTGACGGCGGCATGGATCGAGGATGACCGGAGGGTGTACACTCTGACCGTGGACTTCGATACGGGGGATGGCGGGACCCCGGTCGAGAGCGTCCGTGGGGAATCCTCCGGGGCCGAGGTCTCCGTCGGCATCCCCGATGCCGTCCCGGAGCTGGACGGACACAGGTTCCTCGGATGGAGCACCGGGAAGGGCGACGGCGCATCCGTGGAGCCGGGATCGATCTTCAAGTGTGCCGCAGGGGCGATCACCCTCTATGCCGAATGGGAGAGGGCGATGATCTCGGTCAACGGAACGCCTGCGGCGTTCGTGATCGCCGGATGCCAATGGTCGTATTCGCCGACGGTCGATGTCGGAACGTTCGAACTCGCGGTCTCCGGAGCGCCTTGGATCTCCGTCTCGTCGAACGGCGTGTCTGGATCCACCGAGAGGGTGGGCACATACAGGGTGTCCCTCACAGCATCGGACGGCGTACACCTCGACGGCGTGCAGACATTCGACCTCACGGTCCTGTCCGTCCTGACATTCCTCTCGGATCCGCACGGTGGTGTCTATGAGCGCATTGATGCATGATCACAGGGGACTCCTGGGTCCGATGGCGGCCGTGATCGTCGCGGCCATCGCGCTCATGCCGCTGTGCATGGGCGAATCCGAAGGCGACATCCCGTACGATATGGATATGGGGCGCATGTACAGCATGACGGTCCAGTTCGTGTTCACCGGGACCAATGCGGAGACCGTCGAATGGGACTTCGGGGACGGCACGGAGAGGTCCATGATGGAGAACCCGCGCCATACGTATGCCCAGAAGGGGGAGTACATAGTCACGCAGACCGCATGGAACTCGTACAACGGAGGATCGACGGCTGTGATGAAGTTCCGCATCGAGATAATGGGATACCCTGTGGTGGGATTCGACTCTCACGGCGGAAGCGCCGTCCCGGAGATAAGGACGACCGCCATCAACATGGAGATCCAGAAGCCGGCGGACCCGGCGAGGCTCGGTTACGGGTTCTCCGGATGGTACACCGATGAGAGGTGCACCGCCCCCTACGACTGGTCGACGCTCGTCGCTGAATCCATGACGCTCCATGCCGGGTGGACGAAGGTCGAAGGATACACGCTGGCTTTCGACACGGCAGGAGGCAGCATGAGTATGGATGATCTGCCGGTGACGACCGGCGAGAGCATCCGTGTGCCCGGATACGAGGGGACCAGGAACGGATTCTCGTTCGGAGGATGGTCGTACGGGGATGCGTCCTTCGAGGAGGGCGATATGCTGACTCCCGTATCCGATATGAAACTGACCGCCGTATGGGTGGAGACGGCCCCCGAGAACGGATCCCACAGCATCGTCGGATACATCGAGGACAATCCTGCGGCAGTTGCGGCCGCCATGGTGGCCATCGCGATGGCGACCCTCATAGCGGTCCGCATAGGACGGTCCTGATCCCTGCAAGGAGGTCCGCCCGAAAACCCGGGCGGCCCTCCCAAACGATTTCCGCATCACCGTGCCGGAAACGGCCGCTCCGCCAGCCTGGCTCATACAAGTCATCGACTTTCGTCCACACACCAGACGACCATCCGAGAGGTGCTGTTTTTATATACGAAGAGCATCGCCCGACGATTAGATGGCACTGCGCATCCACAATACCCTCACCGATTCGGTCGAGGAGTTCGTCCCCATCGAGCCAGGAAAAGTGAAGATGTACGTCTGCGGCGTGACGGTCTACGACGACATCCACATGGGCCATGCCAGAAGCATCATTGTCTTCGACACCGTTGCACGCTACCTGAGATACCGCGGCTACGAGGTCCTTCATGTAACCAACTTCACCGACGTCGACGACAAGATCATCATGCGCGCAGCGAAGGAGGGTGTCGACCCCCTGGAGCTGTCCCAGCGGTACATCGACCGTTACTTCGAGGAGACCGGCAGGCTCTATGTGCGCAGGGCGAGCTGCTACCCGCAGGCCAGCAGGACGATCGGGGACATCGTGGAGTTCATCCAGGAGATCATCGCCAACGGATTCGCGTACGCGGCCCCCGACGGCAGCGTCTACTTCGACGTGTCGAAGGTCGAGGACTACGGCAGGCTGACGAACCAGAAGGCGGACCAGCTCCAATCGTCCGGCAGGATCGCCGACGACCCCAACAAGAGGAACCCGATGGACTTCGCTCTCTGGAAAACCGCGAAACCCGGCGAGATCTCATGGGACTCGCCGTGGGGGAAGGGCAGGCCCGGATGGCACATCGAGTGCTCCGCGATGATACGCAAGCACATGGGCGACAGGATAGACATCCACGGAGGAGGCAACGACCTCATCTTCCCGCACCATGAGGATGAGATCCTGCAGACGGAGGCCGTCACGCACGAGCCACTGGCCAACTACTGGATGCACAACGGGATGCTCCAGGTCAAGGGGCACGGGATGTCCAAAGACGAGAAGATGTCCAAATCCCTCGGCAACTTCTTCACGGTCAGGGACGTCCTGGAGAAGTTCGACGGCCACACGATCCGCTTCTACTACCTCAACACCCACTACATGAGCCCGCTCGTCTACGGAGAGGATATGCTCGCGGAGGCCGACGCGGCGAGAGGAAGGCTGGTCAACAACTACCGCGAGCTCGAATCCTATGCCAAGAGCGCCGAATGCAGCGGCGAGGATCCGACGGCCGTCATCGACGGGTACCGCACCAGATTCTGCGACGCCATGGACGAGGACTTCAACACCCGCGAGGCGATAGGGGTCCTGTTCGAGATGGCCAGGGCCACCAACAGGGCGATGTCGGAAGGGACCCTCTCCAAGGAATCCGCGCTCGCGCACATCGGCCTCCTCAAGGAGCTCGACGACGTCCTGGGGATCCTTCCGGACGAGGAGCAGGAGGACGGCACGATGGACGAGGTGATGTCCATACTCATAGACCTCCGCAAGGAGCTCCGCTCCAGGAAGATGTACGACCTGTCCGATCTCATACGCGACCGCCTGAAGGACGCTGGGATAGCCCTCGAGGACACGGCGGAGGGCGCCAAATGGAAGAGGGTCTGACAGGGAAGGCCGAGCTGATCCTCGGAGGATCGGTTCGCGTTCCCGAAGGCGTCAGGCTTCCCCAGCCGACTCCCGGCGAGCCCCCCTGCCCGAACACCGCCGCTCTCGAATTCGACGGATACAGGGTCAGAGTGGCGACATCCCAATCCGAAGGGGAGTACAGCCTCCGCGTCGAAGGCAAGAAGAAGATGTCCATCGTCAAGGGCGACCGCGTGGTGGCTCCCGACATCTCACTCGGTGTGCCGAACCGCGGATGCGACAGGCAGCTGGTGATCGACATGTCCGGAGGAATCACGCCGGAGGAGGTCGCCCTCATAGCCGAGAGGACAGCGTCCCGCAGGAAGGTGAAAATGATATCGTTCTCCGCCAGATTCATCGGGGATATGGACGATGCGATCGACAGGATCGCGAGATCCATCGAAGCCGTGAAATGGCTCTCCCCCAATGGTGCGATAGGCGTGGAGGCATGGCTCACATCCGTCGATCAGGTGTCCAGGCTCAAGAAGGCGGGGGTCAACGAGATCAAAATCGACCTCGGGTGCGTCCGTCGCGATGTTTTCGAGAAGGTCTATCCCGACCGCGACTACGACGCGGTCCTCGACCTGCTCCGCAAGTCCGTAGGAGTGTTCAGGAAGGGGAAACTGGCCTGCGACGTGTACTACGGCCTCGGCGAGAGCGATCAGGACATCGACATCCTGCTGGAGAAGATCTGCCGCATGGGCGTCATCCCCATCATACGCACCCCCCGTCCCGACGATATGGGGCGCATAGAGAACGCCGGCATGGATGTCGAGGCCCCGTCAGTCCTCAGATCGGTGTTCCTGTGCGGCCTCGAGAAGAGCGCCATGCGGCGCCACGGGGTCGACCCGTCCACATTCCGCACCATGTGCCCGTCATGCGGCGCATGCATCCTGGTCCCGTTCAAGGACGTCCGATGCCGGACACCCTTTCTCTGGCGAGCTCCAGCAGCTCGCACGACTTGCACCTGCTGCCCTGTGTCGGCTCCCCGCATCTCGGACACGGCCTCAGATCCGCCTTCGGGAGATCCGCCGCAAGAAGCGGCCTGATCCTGTCGAAGGACGACAGTATGCCGTACCTCGCCCCGGGGGTGCGGTCCTCCAGCTCGTCTACGATATCCCTGTACTGATTGCGCAGCGCCTCCTCCCAGTACGGGCAGACCCCGTCCCAGAACTCCAGACCCGAAAGGACGGCGTACAGGAGGGACTCCTTCTCCGGGATCTCCCTCAGCGGAAGGAATCTCGGAACGAGTCCGGGCTGGACGTTGATGTGCGGAGCCATCCTGGCCATGCGCTCGGCATCTCCGCGGACGAAGTTCATCATGATTGACTGCGCCGCATCGTCGAGATTGTGGCCGGTCGCCAGGTACCTGGCGCCGATGCGTCTGGCCTCGTCGTTCATGAGCATCCTGCGGAACACGCCGCAGAACGTGCACGGGCTGCTGCTGCCAGACACGGGAGCCACGGCGTCCATGGAGACCCCCAGCTCCGAGAACGACCTGAGATGGAACGGGATGCCGTTGGCATCGCAGAACCTCCTGACGATGTCCACGCTGGGAGGACGGTACCCCGCTATGCCCTCGTCTATGGTGACTGCGTGCACCTCTATGCCGTTCCTCCCGTCGAACACGGACGACAGGATCCTGAGGGCGACCATGCTGTCCTTGCCACCGGAGACGGCCACCGCGATCCTGTCGCCGCGGGAGACGTCGATTTGCTTCCTGATCTCCCTCTTGACCCTGCGCTCGACGAAGCCTGTGAAATGCTCGGCGCACAGATGGGAGCCGTTGTACCTCACAAGGGTCGCGGCATCGCGGCCGCATATGTCGCAGGCGGTCATTCCAGCCTCTCCTCTATGAGCGTCTCCATCTTCTGCGCCAGCACCTTGGCCGGGATGTCGGACAGGGACACGAGTATCACTTTGCCAAGGCCATCCACCGTGGACGGCGTCAGCCTGAGGGCTCCGGAACGGTCCAGATCCTGGAGGTACTTCCAGAACTGTGTGTGCTTCCTGGCGGGGACGTCGTACTCCTCGCAGGCGATGGCATAGGTCTTCTCCACCGCGGAGGACATGACGGACAGGTTGTTCTTCATGGACCTCGCCACGGCCAGCAGGACCAGCATGCGGTTTATATCCAGCTCCTTGAGCTTGGACTCGGACACCGTGCTGTACGTCATCGCGCGGGCCGCACGGACATCCTCCACCGTTATCTCTCCCGCGTCCTCCTCCTCGGCGATGTGCGCCGAGCGGTCCAGGAGCTCTATCGCCATCCTGGCGTCGCCGTAGTCGGCGGCGATGGAAGCCATCATCCGAAGCGGATCCTCCGGGCATGCGCCGGGGGCCAGGGCCTCCTCCGAACGGGCCGCGAGGATGTCGTAAAGCTCGTCCTCGGCATAGGTGCCGAACTTGACGGTGTTGCTCCTCCGGAACGACGATCTGGATGCCTCGTCGAGATACAGCTCTAGCGAGCTCTGGGAGATCATGACCACCGACACGGGGGCCGATCCGTCCGTCCGTGCGCGTGTAAGCTGATAGATGATATCGGTCGTGCCCTTCTTCAGGAGGATGTCCACCTCGTCGAGGATGACCACCAGTCCCCTCCTGACCGATGACAGGTGCTGAGCGAGGACGCGGGCCATCTCGTCGGCGGAGAAGCCCCTCTCCGGATACCCGGGGTCGTACAGACGGATGAGCTGCAGGAGGGCCCCGTTCTCGGAGATGTTCCTGCAGTTGACGTACACTGTGTCGAAAGGGCGCCCCTTGGAGGCCGTGAAGCCGGACATGTCCTCCACGAACCTGCGGGCCGTGACCGTCTTCCCGGTACCGACGCCCCCGACAAGGAGGGCGGTGCACGGGCGGTTCTCCAGCGCCAGCGGACGGAACAGCGTCTCCAGCTCCGCCAGCTGCCTGTCGCGGCGCTGCAGCCTCTCCGGAACGTAGTCGTAGTCCAGCGCCCGCCCGTTGCGGACTATGACGGATCTCCTGTCGAACATCTCGGTTCCTGCTGCAGCGGATGAACCCGGAGCACGGGATCACATCGATGCCGTGATCCTCCCAGACATCGCATATCAGATTTACCCCCAGCGAATCTGACGGCATGTGGCCGGAGATCACCAGATTCACATGCGCCTCACGGGCGGCATCGTAGTGGCTCTCCGGGAAGTGCATGCCGACCACGGTCCCGACGCCTGCGCGGGCCAGTGCCTCGTACATGTCCTTCGGGCCGGACGTGCCGCCGGTCATCTTACAGAATATGCGTCCGCAGCGGGAGTCCCGGGATCCGACCATTATGCGGGGTCCGGCGTTGCATCTGGCCGCTTCGCGGAACTCCGGCTCGCCCATCAGTGCATCCACCACGTCCCCCAGACGCTTGGGCTCCGTCCTCCCGAACAGGTCCGCCATATACGCCTGGACCATGTTGTCCGCCGCGGAATGCACGTTGAACAGCGGGATCTCCAGCAGTCTGGCCGCATCCACGGCCTGGTTGTGGTTGACCCCCTGCATCCCCCTCAGGGCCTCCTGCTCCCTGGGCGCCATGATCGACTCGGCCACGTTTATCGGAACACCCGCGGCATGGAACATGTCGGACTGCATCGACATGACCTTCGGGAACAGCACCCTGGATGCCCCGAGCGGGTGATGGGCCACCAGGGCGTCGATCCTCCTCCCCTTCTCCCTCAGGCGGTCGGCCAGGAGGACCTCCCCCGTGCCGATGTCTATGCCCCACATCAGGGTGCCAGCCTCGGCCTCGCGGGCCTCGTCGGCCAGAGCCGAGAAGCGGCAGTCGGCGTAGGGATTCCATAGGCGCTCCGCATCGAACAGCTCCCTGTCCGCCTCGGACGCCCCGTCGTACTCCCTCCTCGCCTCATCCAGAATGCGCTGGACCTCATCGTCCGGACGAGGATCCCTGGACATCCCTGTCCTGATAGCGAGTTCATAGGCCTCGTAGACCTTCATGCCCCTGCCCATATTGTGGCCCGATAAAAGGACCTCGCTCAGCCGGTTCGAGGTTCGTGCGGAGATCGCCTAGGGACAGGGTCTTGCATATGGCCTCCGCGTGTGCGGTGCGCTCCGCGCAGGTGGAGGCGGAGCCCCCCTCCAGCAGGAACGGACTCAATCCGGCGTTGTACGCGCCGAAGTATGTGGCCATGACGCACCAGTCCGACACCAGGCCGCATACCACCACGGTGTCCGTGCCCGCCTCCGCGAGGATATCGGCGAGAGGAGTTTCATGGAACGCGTCCAGATATGCCTTGTCGATCACAGGGTCCGCATCGTCGATGAGGAGTCCGTCCACGAACCCCTCCGGATCGTCCAGATCGTCGGGGACAGGATGGCACGACCCGGCCATCCTGACCACCGCCACGGGGAGGCCGTGCGATCTGAAGAGCTCCATGGCCCCGTTGATCGCGGGCAGCATCGCCGTGACGGCGTCCTCCATCCTGCCGTACGCGTACTTGCGCTGCATGTCCACCACGATGAGGGCCATGCGCCTTCCGCTGATGTCGGCTCCGCAGTTCATGGACCCCTCACTCCGTTCTACCGCATATCGTTGATCATGGATGCCAGCTCGTCCGCCATCGACAGGAACGCCCGGACGTTCTCCTCACCATGCTCGTCGACCAGCCTGCCGAGGAACTCGGATATCCTGGACTCCTCCTCGTCCAGTATGCCTGCGGCGAGTTCGGTGAGCTCCAGGCGCACGGTGCGGCGGTCGCTATCGGACCGGGTCTTGGTGACCAGCCCCTTGTCCACCAGGCTGTTGATCCTCATCGTCACGGACGGCTTGGACACACCGGCCGTCTGGGCGAGCTCCGACACCGTGCATCCTTCGCTGGAAGCGATCGCGGTCAGATACAGGATGTCCCTGAATGACATGGTGGGGCCGTCGTCGAACAGGATATCCATCCTATAGAACGCGGCCCACAGGTCCATGACCGGCCTGGCGGAGATCAACTGTCGGCGCCTCCGCGATCTGCCTTCACGGCCCATGTGCATAGGAGAGCGGCCGCAGCGATCGCGGCGGCCACAACCATGCAGAACGCGAATCCGTCCATGAACACGGACGTGGGCACATCCGATATGGACGCGGTGGTGCCCGTGCCGAGACTGAAGAGTCCCGCGAACACGGCCGTTCCCAGAGCCGAGCTGAAGTACATCGTGAACGTGATCATCGACGACCCGGAGCCCTTGTTCTCCTCGGAGAGCGAGTCTATCATCCTGGCGCCCATCGGGCCCCCTCCGATCCCCCATACGCTCCCCAACACGAGGATTGCGGCGGCCACCGTCCACACCTGCGTGTCTGAGGTGAACGTGTAGGCGACCAGCATGAACACCAGCATGATGACGCATGCCGCTATAGCGAAGGGTCTGTCCCCGGATTTGTCCGATTTGCGGCCCACGTACAGGCAGCATGCGATCATCGATATGGCCTGGAGGGACAGCACCAGTCCGCTCTCCAGAGTGGAGAGCCCGCGGGCGTTCTGCAGGTAGAAGGGCACCAGATAGTACACCCCCATTATCCCCAGGTTGACGAACACGTACGCCAAGCAGGCCAGGTCGAAGTTCCTGTTGCGGAACAGGCCGAGGTCCAGGACCGGGGACGGGCGTCCCCTCTCGTACCTGACAAACACGGCGAACAGGATGAGGCACCCTACCAGGGCCAGTATACTGGATGTCGTGATGCCCGACGATGGTATCCTCTCGATGGCGAACAGGCCCAGGGTTATTGCCGCGAAGAGCAGGACGGAGCCCTTCAGGTCCAGATCGCCGGGCTGTAGTCCGCTGTCCTCGGGAACCGCCTTCCATGCGATAGCCATCGCGGCGATGCCCATGGGCACGTTTATGAAGAATATCCAATGCCAGGACGCCACATGGGTGAGCACCGCCCCCAGGGACGGGCCGAGGGCGACGCCGAAGGACGTCCCGAGGATCACTATGGACATGGCCGTCCCCAGCTTCTCCCTCGGAAGGAACTTCACGCCGAGCATCACGGCCGAGGATGCGAGCATCGCGGCCCCTATGCCCTGAATCGCACGGCACACCAGGAGGGCCGTGAGGGACGGAGACAGTCCGCACAGCAGGGACCCGAGGACGAACACCGCCATCCCTGCGAGGAGTATCCTCTTTATCTCGCCCTTATCGCACAGCCTCCCGAATATCAGGATGAGCCCGGCCATCATGAGGTAGTACACCGTGATGACCCACGATGTGTCTGAGGCGCTGATGCCGAAATCGTCCGCTATGGACGGGAGCGCCACATTGACGATGGATCCGTCCAGGCCGTCGAGGAACATGCCCAGCGCGATGGTCGCGAAGAGCAGGCCGTGCTTCCAGTTCATACCGGCCACGCATGGAAAGGTCGTATTAAACGGTTATGATTAGTTAGAACTAACTAACTATTTCATCGGACACCGACCCAGATTCTATCTATGACGACGCGCATGGGTGCGACGGTGTTCCCATGAACGAGATCTGGACGGAGAAATACAGGCCCAGGACGCTGGACGACGTTGCGGGCCAGAAGCATGTGACCGACAGGCTGAAGGCCTATGTCGCGACGAGGAGCATGCCCCATCTCCTGTTCACCGGCCCCGCAGGGACCGGGAAGACCACCTGCGCGCTGGCCCTTACCAGGGAGATGTTCGGCGACAACTGGCAGGGCAACTTCATCGAGCTCAACGCCTCGGACGAGAGGGGGATCGACGTGGTCCGCGGAAAGATCAAGGAGTTCGCCAGGACCTCGCCCATCGGCGGAGCGGAGTTCAAGATCATCTTCATGGACGAGGCGGACGCGCTGACATCGGATGCGCAGGCGGCCCTCAGGAGGACCATGGAGAAGTACTCCGGGATCTGCAGGTTCATACTCTCGTGCAACTACTCATCCAAGATCATAGACCCTATCCAGTCCAGATGCGCGGTGTTAAAGTTCAAGCCCCTGTCCGATCAGGAGATCACGGACTACCTGTCCAGGATAATCCGCGACGAGTCCGTGGATATCGCGCCGGAGGCCCTGGATGCCCTGGTCGTGATCGCCAGAGGCGACATGCGCAGGGCCGTCAACTCCCTCCAGGTCGCCGCATCCCTGGGGAAGAGGATCGACACGGACCTCATCTACCAGACCGCCGGCCTTGCGAACCCCGACGTCGTGAAGGGCATAATGACCACCGCCCTCGACGGCAACTACAACGGGGCCAGGGCCATGCTGGAGGATACGATGTCCGAATACGGCCTGTCCGGGCAGGACATAATCAAGCAGATCCACTCCGCCATCTTCGACCTGGACCAATCCGACTACATCAAGGTCCGCATAATGGAGAAGACGGGGGAGTGCGAGTTCAGGATCGTCGAGGGGAGCAGCGAGATGATCCAGCTGGAGTGTCTGCTGGCCTCCATGGCCCTCATCGGCGGGAACATGAAGTGATCCTGGGAAGGATCTCCGACAGGGCCGCATCCAGGACCTCATTCGAGGAGCAGAGGATCAGTATGCCCGTCTCCTCCATGAGGTCCCTGTCATAGACCGCCCCGGCCATCTCCGCCAGATAGAGTCCGGGAAGGAAGTCCCATATCCTGTTGACGAACCTCACGTGGATGTCCGTGCGGCCGGACGCCAGCCATGCGAAGTCCGTGCACGCCGCACCCAGCATCCTGAATCTTGCTACCAGGCCCCTGCACTCCGACATCAGACGGGCCTGCATCAGCCTGTACTCCTCGGACCTCCTGCTGAAATCCCCGGTGGTGAGCACGCACTCCCTGAGCGGTCTGGGGTCCGCGGTGCGTATGGGCGTCCCGTTCAGAAAAGCCCCATCGTCCGTCGCCGTGTACATCTCCCTGGCCGAGGGGAGGCATACGACGGATGCCCGCGGCACCCCGTCCTCCATGAACACCCCCTGCGATCCGAACACCGGGATCCCGCGGGCCAGGTTCACGGTGCCGTCGATGGGATCCACCGCCCATGCCCTGCCGGAGGGACGGACGTCCGGGGACGATTCCTCGGACACGATGGCATCCCCCGGGAACTCCCGCCTGATGCGCTCGATGACGATCCTCTCGGTGCGGAGGTCCACATCCGTCACGGCATCATAGGTTCCGACGGATGTATCCTTGACCCTCACATCGGACGGGGACAGCGGCCCGTCCAGCGCCTCGGATATGGCATCCCTCAGCACATCCAGCTCGCGCATGGTCAGTACCTGTTGTCGAAGAAGCGGTTGGTCTTCTTCTCGCTGCGCGGAAGGTAGCCGATCGGCACGGCCTTGGGAACGACTGTGATGTTCACCTTGGCCTTCAGCTTCTCCACCAGCTCCTTCTCTATGGCCGGCACGGCCGCACCGTCCGCCGCGGTCTCGAAGAACACCGTGACGATGTCCCTGCCGTTGAGGTGATCGATCATCACCTGATACTCGCTGGTGGCGCCGTCGATGTCCGCCAGGACCTCGTCGAACTGCGCAGGGAACATGTTGCACCCCTTGACCTTGACCATGTCGTCGGTCCTGCCTGTGATGATGTCTATCCTCGGGAACCTGGACCCGCAAGGGCAGTCCCCGGGTATGATACGGGTGATGTCATGGGTGCGGTACCTTATGAGCGGGGCGCCCTCCTTCCTGAAGGCGGTTATGACGAGCTCCCCCAGCTCCCCGTCCGGAAGGACCTCGAGGGTCTTCGGATCGATGATCTCGAAATAGATGTAGTCGTCCCACATATGGATCCCGTTGCGGTAGTCGCAGCTGATACCGATGCCGGGGCCGTAGATCTCGGTCAGACCGTATATGTCGTAGAAGTCGACGCCCAGGTACTCGGCGATCTCCTGCCTCATCCTGTCGCCCCATCTCTCGGAGCCGATGATCCCCTTCCTCAGCCTGAGACGGTCCCCCAGCCCGCGCTTCCTGATCTCCTCCGCGAGGAGCAGCGCGTACGAGGACGTCGCAGTCAGCACCGTGGTCCCGAGGTCCTCCATCATCCTGAGCTGCTTGTCGGTGTTGCCTGGACCCATCGGGACGGCCATCGCCCCGAGCCTCTCGCATCCGGCCTCGAATCCTATACCTGCGGTCCAGAGGCCGTACCCGGGCGTTATCTGGATCACGTCGTCCTCTGTGACCCCCGCCATCCTGTAGCACCTCTCGAACATTATGGCCCAGTCCTCGACATCCTTCCTGGTGTACGGGATTATCACGGGCGTCCCGGTGGTGCCCGACGAGCTGTGGATCCTTACGATGTCCCTCCGAGGAACGGCGGCCAGCCCGAGTGGGTAGGCCTTCCTGAGATCGCCCTTGTCGGTGAACGGAAGGGTCTCGAACTCCTCCTGCGTGCTCATGGCCTCCACATCGATCCCTGCGAACTTCTCCGCATAGAACGGGCTGCGCCCCTTTATGGTGGCGAGAAGCCTGAAGATATTCTCCCTCTGATACTCGTTCATCCTCATGCATCCATCTCCTCGAGCATTCTCCTGGCCTCCTCGCTCCCGCGGGCGGCCGCCTTCCTGAGCCATTTCATCGCGTTCTTCTCGCTCCGGGCCATGCCCTCGCCGGACAGCGAGAGCATCCCCAGGCGGAGCATGGCCTCCTCGGAGCCGGCA
Organism: uncultured Methanomassiliicoccales archaeon; assembly: GCA_964445265.1. Classification (GTDB taxonomy): domain Archaea; phylum Thermoplasmatota; class Thermoplasmata; order Methanomassiliicoccales; family Methanomethylophilaceae; genus Methanoprimaticola. The sequence goes on along the minus strand of CAYUPU010000007.1, from coordinate 23,299 downwards.
TCGGCCTCCTTGGAGAGGATCGACACGGCCCTCTTCGGGCTCCGTGGGATCCCGTCCCCCTCGATCATCATATCGGCCAGCCTTACTCCGGCCTTCCCGTATCCGGCTCCGTACGCCTCCTCGAAGCATCCGGCGGCCCTGGCGGGATCCCTGTCGACCCCCCTGCCCTCCAGATATATGACGCCGAGGCGGTAGAGCGCCAGCACGCTGCCGGCATCCGCGGCCCGGCCGTACCAGTACCTGGCCTTCTCCCAGTCCTGCTCCACGTCCTCCACATCGGAGTACATGAAGCCCAGATTGAACATGGCCTGCGGGTACCCCAGCTCCGCGGCGCGCTCGTAGAGCCCCATGGCCCCTGGGATGTCGCCGCTGACACCGCATCCGTGGGCCTTGATGTAGCCCAGATTGCACATGGCCTCCGCATCGCCTTGATCGGCGGCGAGACCGAACCACCTGGCGGCCTCCCTGCGGTCCTGCATGACGCCGTCGCCCCTGAAGAACAGGTACCCCATGGCCTTCTGGGCGTCGGGATCCCCGTCCTGAGCGGCCTTGAGGACCGTCTCGAACGACATCGTCGGCTCCTCGTGTGGGTGCGGCGGATGTAGACCTCGGGCTTCTCCACGTACTTGGACAGATAGTAGAACGCCGCCAGGAACCCGTTGAAGGCCGCATCCGAATAGAGCCTGACGACCTGGGAGTCATCCGTCGGGAACCTGTTCGACTCATATGTCCGGGCGAGATAGAACTGCGCGTCCGCGGATCCGGCATTGGCGGCCCTGGACAGCATCTTGATCGCATCCAGGTCGTTCCTCCCGACCCCTATCCCGTTGTGGCGCATCATCGCCATGGCGAACATGGCGTCGGAGCTGCCCAAATCCGATGCGCGGGCGTACGCCTCGTACGCGTCCGACTCGTTCCCCTCGTCGAGAAGCCTGTCCGCATCGGCGAGGGCGCGGTCCCTGGCATCGAGCTCGCGCTGGGCCTCCGTCCTGGACAGCCTGTCCACACGGGCCTCGAATGTCTCCCTCGGGGCTCCGCCCAGAACGCCCATGACGGCGTTCCACGACACGATGCACTTCTCATGCCCCATGTCCACGCCGTACTTGTACCACCTGGCGGCCTCGATGTCGTCGCGGGCGATCCTGCTCAGACCGTACTCGTACGACATGCCGATGCGCAGGAACAGGTCCCCGTCGCCGGTTATGGCGGCGGATGAGAACCACATCTCGGCCTCGGTCTCCGAGCGCAGCACTCCTATCCCACGGGAGTACATGTAGCCGACATAGAACTTGGCCAGAGACGACCCCTGCTCGGCGGCCCTGCTGAACCACAGGAACGCCTGCGTCCTGTCGCGGGGGACCATCTCCCCGCGGATGTAGGACTCCGCGAGGGCCATCTCCGCATTGATGTTGCCGAGCTCCGCGGAGCTCCTGAGATGCTCGAACGCCGCATCCCTGTCGATCGGCACGAGGCTCCCCTCCGACAGGATGCGGGAAAGCTCCCAATGGGCTCTGGCGCATCCCAGGGACGCCGCCTTCTCGTACCACCTGACGGCGCTCTCCGCATCCATGTCCAGCTCCTTGCCGGTCTCCATGAAGTACCCGAGCGCCAGGCAGGCGTAGGGATCATTCATCTCGGCATCCGCGAAGAGTGGATCCTTCATCTCCGTCCCGCCTTCATCCTCTCCAGGAGCGCCGCTGCGTCCGGATCGCCCTGACGGGCGGCCATCCCCAGCAGGCGCTTGGCCTTGGGGATGTTGCGCTTGACGACCTCTCCCTCGTAGTACAGCTTGCCCAGATAGTACTGGGCCTCGAAGTATCCGGCATCGGCTGTGTCCTGGAGCAGCTTGAGCCCGCCCTCCACGTCCTTCTCCGTCCTGGTTCCCGTGATCTTCAGCATCCCGAGGAACGACATCGCTCCCGGATGCCCCTGCTCGGCGGCCTGGTCGAACCACATGGCCGCCTCCTCGGGATCCTTCGCGCACCCGCGCCCCTCGTACAGCATGCATCCCAGGCAGTACTGGGAGTTGGGCTCGCTGCCCTCGGCGGCGCTTCTGAAGTACTCGACGGCCTTCCCATCGTCCTGCTCGAAGAAGTATCCCGACCCGTACATACATCCGAGCGCGTACTGCGCATAGCCGTTGCACTGGTCGGCGGCCGTCGTGAACCATTTGGCCGCGGTTGCGTAGTTCTGCGGTAGGACCCGTCCCTCGAAGCACATGTTCGCATAGTCGACCATGGCCTGCTGGTATCCGCCCTCGCAGGCCCTTTCCAGCCAGTAGGCGGCCCTGGACGGGTCCCTGTCTATGCCCTGGCCGTAGGCGAGCATCATCCCGAGCTGGTACGCGGCCTCCGCGTGCCCCTGCTCGGCGGCCTTCTCGAAAAGCTCCGCGGCGCGTGCATCGCTGGACCAGCGGTTCTTGGGCGATGCGCAGATGCACCCGAACGCGAACTGCGCATCCCTGTCCCCGGCGTCCGAAGCGGCCTCGTACCACTTCACGGCCGTCTTGAGATCGGGCTCCGTATCCCCCTGGCCCTCGTCATGGATCTGGCCCAGGCGGTACATGGCGCTGGCGTCGCCGTTGGCGGCGGCCTCCCTCAACCACTTCATCCCGAGTTCGAAGTCCTTCGGAACGCCCTTCCCCTTGAATATCATCCATCCGATGGCGCGCTGGGCGACGGCATCGCCGGCCTCCGCGCAGACCGTGTAGAACCTCACGGCCTCGGCATGGCTCTTCCTGACACGGGAATCGCCCCTGTCGTACGCTTCGAAGAGCTCGGCGCAGGCCGCGGTGTCCCTCTCCTCCCCACGGAGCCTCAGCTCCATCAGGGGACGCTGGACCTCGGGTGCGTTGCGACCGATCTCCTCCGACACGATCGACGAGGACTGATGTCCCGAAGCGGCCGCCAGAGAGAAAAGGTCCCTGGCCGTGGCCTCGTCGGGCACCTCCCCGCCCTCCCCCAGATACAGGAGGAGCCCGCACAGGTACCTGGCATCCGCATCCCCCTCGTTCGCCGCATCCTCCGCTAGGGCGGCCGCCCTGCGGAGATCGAATTCCGGCGAGGAGCAGTCCATGAGCCTGCGGGCAGGCTCGAAGCGCCATGCCCCATCGATCGTTTCCATGTTTGCGCCTATGCGCGCGCTTTTATTAAGGATTGACGGGAAAGACGCCCGGGATCGCACCAGGTCCAGGAAGTACCTGTGGACCGTGGGGTCGCCCGTCAGCTCCGGGTGGAACGCTGTGGCGATCTGGTTCCCGCACCTCACTGCAACGGGGACCCTGTCCAGCACGGACAGCGCCTCCGCGCCGTCGCCCACGGACGTGACCGCGGGAGCGCGGATGAACTCCAATGGAATCTCCCCGAGGCCGGCGAAGTCCGCTCTGGTGGAGAAGCTGCCCAGCTGCCTGCCGTATGCGTTACGCCTGACTCCGATCGGCATGGTGGCAAGATGCCTCTCGCCCCCCTCCACATCACGGGCCAGAAGGATCATGCCGGCGCACGTCCCCAGGACGGGGGTCCCGTCCAGGACCATATCCCTGAGACGGCCTATCATGCCGAGGTCGCGGATCAGCTTGCCCATTACCGTGCTCTCCCCTCCGGGTATGACGAGGGCGTCCGGGGCACGGTCCAGATCGGCCGCCTTGCGGATCTCGAAGCACTCCGCTCCGAGATCCTCCAGAACGCGCTCGTGCTCCACGAACGCCCCCTGCACCGCCAGAACGCCCACGCGGCTCATTGCCCGCGCTCCGCCATCCTGATGTTGTTCAGCTTGTCGATCTCGTCCCTGTTGATCCCGACCATGGCCTCTCCGAGGTCCTCGGAGACCTCCGCCAGCACGGCAGGGTCGTTGTAGTCCGTAACGGCCCGCACTATGGCGGCGGCCCTCTTCTCGGGATTGCCGGACTTGAATATGCCCGATCCGACGAACACGCCCTCCGCGCCCAGCTGCATCATGAGCGCCGCATCCGCCGGGGTGGCGACACCTCCCGCCGCGAAGTTCACGACGGGGAGCCTCCCGCTCTCATGCACCTGGAACGCCAGATCGACGGGAACCTGGAGGGCCTTGGCGTACTCGTAGACCTCGTCGTCCCTGATCGCCGCCAGCTCCGCGATCTGCCTGTTCATGGCCCTCATGTGGGTGACGGCCTGGATCACATCCCCTGTGCCGGGCTCCCCCTTGGTGCGGATCATCGACGCCCCCTCGCCTATGCGCCTGAGGGCCTCGCCGAGATCCCTGGCCCCGCACACGAACGGGACATCGAACCTCCTCTTGTCGATGTGGTTGACGTCATCCGCGGGCGACAGGACCTCGCTCTCGTCGATGTAGTCGATATCGATGGCCTGGAGGATCTGCGCCTCCACGAAATGGCCTATCCTGCACTTGGCCATCACGGGTATGGAGACCGCGTCCTGGATCCCTCTGATCATCTTCGGATCGGACATCCTCGAGACCCCTCCTGCGGCACGGATGTCCGCGGGTATCCTCTCGAGGGCCATGACGGCGCATGCCCCCGCCTCCTCGGCTATCCTCGCCTGCTCCGGAGTCGTGACATCCATGATGACCCCGCCCTTCAACATCTGGGCGAGCTCCTTGTTCAGCGTGTAGCGATCCTTGATCGTCATGCTATCTCCTGCCGCGCATCGCGGCGGAGACTGCGATGGATGCCGCGTATATAGGATTTCCCTTTTTACACTATGAAATCATATAATTAGCTTCAGGTCCCGTCGCGCCCCGTGAACAGCGGATCCTCCGGCCCCCTCTCCCTGAACAGCACCAGCAGCACGACGGCGATGACAGAGAACGCGAGCATGACCGTCCACACGTCTCTGAAGTTGTCGAGCGTATAGGACGTCCCGATGATCCACCCGGACACCGTCGTGCCCACGCTGGCTCCCAGGAACAGGAATATGTTGGTGGCCGAGACGGCGGTTCCGGACACGGCTATGGGGTACCACTCCTTCACGGCGGCGAAAGCCAGCGTCATGAAGCCGCCCGATATCCCGAACACCGCGCTGACGGCGAGCCAGAACCAGTAGCTGTCCATGTCCCCCGCCAGGACCAGAATGACGAGCCAGGTCAGGGAGAACACCGCGGTCCCGCATATCATGGCGCGCCTCTTGGACGATATTATCCCTCTGGACGCCATCGCCCCTATCGCCACGGTCGCGACTATCTTGCCTGCGCCTATGGCGGTGGCCATCCATGCGGCCGAGAGCGCGAAGCCGTACACCGAATCGAAGTACTTCACCGCCCACGTGCCCTGGAATGTCATTATCGCCCCGTAGACCAGGAAGTACGCCATGGCCGCGGGCCAGAACCTCCTTCCTCCAGAGAGCACCATGCGGAGGCCGCGCAGCACCGGCACCTTGGCGGAGGAGGACTCCTCGACCGCCCTGCCCTCGCTGATGTCCACATCCTCGGCGGAGGGCAGCCCCCTGGACGAGGGGTGGTCCCTGACGACGGCGAAGCACAGCGCGGCCAGAGCCAGGGTCGTCGCGCCCAGGATGAGGAAGACGTCCCTCCACCCTACGGCCTCTGCCAGCATGGCCAGGGGGGCGCTCGCGGCGATGGCGCCGACGTTCCCGACGGCGATGACGACGCCGCTGAGGACCGCGAAGTCCCGTTTGGGGAACCATACCGAGACGATCTTCATCAGAGGCACATACACGACCGCCATGCCCGCCGCGATCAGGACCTTCCCGAGGACAATCATCCAGAACTCGTCCCCTGCGAACGTTATGAGCGAGCCGAGGGACGCCACGACCAGGAACGACGCGCACGACAGCCTTGGTCCGAACCTGTCGGTGAGGAGGCCACACGGGATCTGCATGGCGGTGTAGGTCCAGAAGTAGGCGCTGCTGAGGACTCCGATGGTCCCTCCCACCTCCTCCACTATGTCCGACCCCACGATGCTGACCGACATCCTGTGGAAGTAGACGAAGAAGTAGGCCGCGGCGAGCACCGCGAAGACGACCGATGCATGGATGCGGAGGCGGGAGGCTGCTGAGCGCTCTGTCGACATCGGACGAGGAGAATACGGAGCCGTATTTTATCCTGACAATCCGGGGCCGGCGATCAACTTCTCGATCCCGAACGCCCCATAGCGCCCGGCCTATTCATGGTCCAACGGTTTCTGGAGTTCCGCATCGGTCATGGGCCTCCCGACTCTGCCCTGGATGTGCACGACATCGTCTGCACGGATCATCTTCGATCCCAGGTCCAAAACGGCATAGCATGGATGACGGCTGGTCCAGACTGGTCTCCGGAACAGACCGCGGGAAGCCTTCTCAGCCGGGAGGATATGACGTCTCGAACGGCCACGACCGTATCGAAAGGACCCGAGAACCGAGGGCTAGTCGTTTCGGATAACAGGCCAGTTTAATAACCCCGATTGCATCCCGCTCGCCAATGGGCATCGACAGCAGCGTGATGGAGCCGTTCGAGAAGGCCAAGTTCACCATACGCAACCGCGACGACCGCGGATACGTCGACGCCTACAACACCTTCACCCGCGAGGTCCGCGATGGGAACCACGAAGCCGAGTACTGCCTTGGACTCATGTACGCCCGCGGACAGGGGATAACCAAGGACTACGGCGCGGCGCTTAACTGGTTCCAGCGCGCCTACGACGAAGGCTTCCTGGGAGCCGGGTACTATCTCGGCAAGATGAGCCTCATGGGCCTCGGCACACCGAAGGACGCCCGTCGCGCGCAGAAGTTCTTCGAATCCGTGGCCGGCTTCGACTGCCGCGCCATGTACGAGCTCGGGATAATGTTCTTCACGGGAGAGGACACGCCCAGGGATCTGAAGAGATCCTCCGAATGGCTGGAGAAGGCGGCCAATGCCGGCCATCCGGAGGCCCAGTTCGTACTCGGCCAGTTCTACAAGACCGGCGCCGGCGTGGACAGGGATATGCGGATGGCGGTGAATTGGCTGACCGCGGCCGCCCTGGAGAGGCACAAGGGTGCCCAGATCCTCCTCGGCAACATGTACCGCACGGGCGACGGCGTCGATATCGACATGGCGGAATCGGACAGATGGTACGATATGGCCGACGGCAGGACAAACCCCCCGCCCCGGATGCGACCGCCCCTGCACCGACTCGCGACACGACGATTCGCATGAATGGTATGGCCGGGGACGGCTCCCCGGCCGTTTGACGGCTCACTTGAGCCCGATGATCCTTCCGTCGTCGGCGAGATCCATCCTCATGGCCGCAGGGACCTTGGGGAGCCCGGGCATCAGAGTGAGGGTGCCGCACACGGGAACGATGAACCCCGCACCGGCGGACAGATTGACCTCCCTGACTGTGAGGGTCCATCCCCGGGGAGCGCCCTTGACCTTCGAGTCGTCGGTGAGGGACGCCTGCGTCTTCGCGATGCACACGGGGAGCTCCCCGTAGCCGTCGGCGACGATCTGGGCGATGGCCTTCTCGACCTCGCTCGTGTACACGACCTCTCCCGCCCCGTAGATGTTCTTGGCGACGGCCTCGATCTTCTCCTTGACCGGAGCCTTCGTGTCGTACAGGAAGCGGAAATCGGGCTTCTCGGTGTCGATAACGTCCAGAACTGTCCTGGCCAGCTCCATGCCGCCCTCTCCTCCCTTGGAGAACGCCTCGGAGTACGCGCTCCTGACACCGAGCTCGTCGCAGTGCTTCCTTATGACATCGAGCTCCTCGTCCGTATCGAAGGAGAACCTGTTGATGGCGACGACGACGGGAAGGCCGTACATCCTCATGTTCTCGATGTGCTTGTCCAGGTTGCACAGGCCCTTCCTCAGCGCATCCACGGTCAGCGTGGACTTGTCCTCGAGGACGCCTCCGCCGTGGGTCATGAGGGCCTTGACGGATGCGACGATCACGACGCAGTCGGGCCTCATGCCGGACTCCCTGCAGACGATGTCCATGTACTTCTCGCCGCCCAGGTCGGACGCGAATCCGGCCTCGGTGATGACGTAGTCACCCAGGCCCAGCGCGGCCTTGGTGGCTATGATGCTGTTGGTGCCGTGGGCGATGTTGGCGAACGGGAACCCGTGCACGAAGACGGGCTGCCCCTCGAACGTCTGGACCAGGTTGGGGTTGATGGCGTCCTTCAGGAGCACCATCAGGGCTCCGACGCAGTTCAGGTCCTTCACGGTGACGGGCTTGCTGTCGTAGGTGTACGCGACGACCATCCTCTCCAGCCTCCTGCGGAGATCGGCGCGGTCCGTAGAGAGCGCGAGGATGGCGGATATCTCGGATGCGGACGTGATGAGGAACCCGGCCTCATGGGGGACGCCTCCAAGCGTCCTGCTCCTACCCAGTCCCGTGACGATGTTCCTAAGCTCGCGGGCATTGATATCCATGGCCTTCTTCAGGACGATCCTGGTCGGATCGATACCGAGGGCGTTGTCCCTCACGAGCTCGTTGTCGATTATGGACGAGAGGAGGTTGTGGGCGGCGGTGACCGCGTGGATATCGCCGGTGAAATGCAGATCTATGTCCCACATGGGGTACACCTGCGACATCCCGCCTCCAGTGGCGCCCCCCTTGACCCCGAACGTGGGTCCAATGGAGGGCTCCCTGAGGGCCCCTACGACCTTCTTGCCGAGTCTGCCCATGCCCTGGATGATCCCGATCGTGGTGACAGTCTTGCCCTCGCCTGCAGGCGTGGGGGTGATGGCGGACACCACCACGAGCTTACCCTTCCTGTCCCCGCAGATCTGCTTGAGCCTGTCGTAGGGCACCTTGGCGATGTACTTGCCATAGGGCTCTATGTCGTCCTCGGACAGTCCCACCGTGGCTGCGATCTCCCTGATGTTCCTGACCTTGGCTGACTGAGCGATCTCTATGTCGTCCATGGGCGCGGGAACCTGGTACCGTCTTATAAGGAATGCCGTGGGCCGGCGACGCCTCGGCACGCAGACGCAGACGGCCCGGCTCCGGATGCTGGAACAGAAGCCCCGGCCGATGCTTCTTCAGTATGTATTATAACAGAGAACGCACCTGGACCCTCCGTGGTGCTTTTAATTGTCCCTATATAAATTTAGTAGGACTTTCTGAAAGTTTAGGAGTGGCTAATCATTAAATATTCTAAGGATATCCAAAATTCCATGAATCCTGCAGCACCGTGCGTCAACGCCGAACTCGCTGGAAGCGGGTGCAGCACCTGCCCCAAGGTCGTGATGGATGGAGCCGGTGTGCCGATAATGTTCTCCAAGACAGGGGACGTCGGAACGATCGTCAGCATCTCCGGGAACGAGAAGACCCGGAGGTTCCTGAACGAACTCGGATTCACACCGGGCGCTGGCATCAAGGTGGTCAGCCAGTCTGGAGGCAATCTCATCCTCGAGGTCAAAGGGGCCAAGATCGCCATAGACAGGACGATGGCCGGCAAGATCCAGTTCCGCCCGACGAGTTGATAGCATGAAGACGCTGAGAGATGCCGAGGTCGGCTCCACGGTCACTGTGGTCAAGCTGCACGGCGAAGGCGCCCTCAAGAGGCACATCATGGACATGGGCATCACGAAGGGATGCCAGGTGTACGTCCGCAAGATAGCCCCGCTTGGTGATCCCATAGAGATCACCGTCAGGGGCTACGAGCTGAGCCTCAGGAAGGGCGATGCGGAGAGCATCGAGATCGCCTGATCTCGCGGACGGGGCCCTTTCATGCCCCGGACGGAAGGAGTGAGATAATGAGCATCACAATCGCATTGGCGGGTAACCCTAACTGTGGCAAGACGACCCTGTTCAACAAACTGACGGGCGCCAACCAGCGTACGGGCAACTGGCCTGGTGTGACGGTGGACAGGAAGACCGGGAAGGTCCGCAGCCACGACATCGAGGTCGTTGACCTGCCGGGGATATACTCGCTGTCCCCGTACTCCCCTGAAGAGATCGTCTCCAGGGACTATATGATCAAGGGCGATGAGAACGGCTCCAGACCGGATGCCATCCTGAACATCGTCGACGCCACCAACCTGGAGAGGAACCTGTTCCTCACGCTCCAGATCCTCGATATCGGACTGCCCACGGTCATCGCCCTCAACATGATGGACACCATCGAGAAGCGGGGCGACAAGATCGACGTCGCCAAGCTCTCCAAGGACCTGGGCTGCAGGATCGTCCCCATCTCGGCGACCACCGGGATGGGCGTCAAGGACCTCGTGGCGGCCATAGAGGAGGTCGCAGGATCCAAGAAGGCTCCCGAGCCCGTCCACTTCGACGGCGACATCGAAGGCGTCATATCCGAGGCCGCCGGGGCGCTCAGAGGCAGGGACGGGACCCGTTTCTCCGCCGTCAAGCTGGTCGAGAACGACAAGATGACGGTCGAGGCGTACCCGGATGCGGCAGAGGCCATATCGGCGTCCGTCAAGGCCCTGGAGGAGAAGAAGGACGATGACGCGGACTCCATCATCGCCGACGCCCGCTACACCGCCATCACTGGCATCGTCGACGAGACCGTCAAGAAGGCTCCGCGCGACGACAAGGGCACACTGTCCGACAGGATCGACAGGATCGTCACCAGCAGGATCTGGGGCATCCCCATCTTCATCTGCATCCTGATCGTCATCTTCCTGGGGATCATCGGATTCTCCACCTACGACGAGAGCATCAGCATCACCGGTATCGGCACCTGGTGCACCGACTGGATGAACGACTCCCTGTTCGGCGGATCCGGCGACGAGGGCACGGTCATCGGCACCGTCGCCGCCTGGTGCGAGGACAACAACGTCAGCGAGCCGCTGACAGGCCTCCTGTGCGACGGTATCCTCTCGGGAGTGTGCGCCGTACTCGGATTCCTTCCCCAGATGCTGATCCTGTTCCTCGTCATGTGCATCCTCGAGGACATCGGATACATGTCCAGGATCGCGTTCGTCATGGACCGCGTGTTCAGGCACTTCGGACTCTCCGGAAAGTCTCTCATACCCTTGATCGTCGGAACCGGATGCGGGGTCCCCGGCATCATGGCCTCCAGGACCATCGAGTCGGAGCGCGACAGACGCATCACCGCGATGACCGTCACGTTCATACCCTGCGGCGCGAAGCTACCCGTCATCGCCATGCTCGTCGGAACCGTGTTCCACAACAACGGTCTGATCGCCGTCCTGTGCTACATCATGGGCGTGATCATGGTCCTCATCTCCGGGATCATACTGAAGAAGTTCAGGAACCTCTCCGGAGCCGCGACACCGTTCATAATGGAGCTGCCACCCTATCACATCCCCTCCGCGGTCAACATCATCAAAGGCACGCTCGACAGGGGCTGGGCCTTCTGCAAGAAGGCAGGAACCATCATCCTGCTGTCCGCCATCGTGATCTGGCTCCTGAGCCACTACACGCCCGGGCTCGAGTACGTGACGGACGACAGGATGGGCGACTCCATACTCGCCGCCATCGCCGGCGCCCTGCACTACATCTTCGTACCGCTAGGATGGAGCGAGACGGGCACCAACTGGGAGCTCACCGCCGCATCCATCACCGGGCTGATCGCCAAGGAGAACCTGGTCAGCACCTTCGAGATCCTGTACGGATACGACGAAGGAGCCAGCCTGGACGTCCTCGGCCAGGTCCTGCCCTACGCGGCCGGACTGTCCCTGCTGTTCTTCAACCTCATGTGCGCCCCGTGCTTCGCGGCCATCGGCGCCATGCACAGGGAGCTCGGCTCCTGGAAGGACACGGGCGCCGCCGTCCTGTACCAGTGCGTCATGGCCTGGTGCCTCGCGCAGATGTTCTTCGGATTCGTCTCCTGGCTGCCCGGCCGCAACGCGATCGAGGGCGGAGAGGACTTCGGCGGATCCATGTGGGTCATCCTGTCCGTGGTCATCCTGGCGGCATGGATCTACATGCTCTGGGCCAAGGACCCGTTCCACCAGCTCAAGGGAAGGGACGAGTACGACGCCGAGGACGAGGTGAAGATGTGATGATCGGAGATCTCGTCGTCGCAACGGCCATCGCCGCCATGGCGCTGGGCTCGGCGTATCTGATCTGGCGCGACAGAAGGAGAGGCGCGGTCTGCAGCGGATGCGGCGGATCCTGCGGATGCGGCAAGGGCCGCGCGCCCGCCAATCCGATCAACGTATCGATAGACGAGACGTCCGAACCCAAGAACCGATCGTGAAACAGGGGGCCGAGGCCCCCTCCTTTAGCACACTCTCCATCCGTTCCGGGACACGGGCGGATGCCCCGTCGCTCGGCACCGTCGATGCGCACCAGCTGCATGTTCTGCCTGCGGCGGATGTCGTCGACCATCTGCACCGCGATGTCGCTCCCGGCGGACGCGGCCCTCGCGATCCACCCGTATCCGCCGTCTGGATCCCTTTCCGTCCCCAGCCCCTCCAGCATCATGCGGCCGACCATGAACATGGCATCGGCCTCCCCCGAATCCGCGAGCTCCCAGTACATCCCAAACGCTCTGGGAAGATCCCTGTCCGTGCCGTCCCCCTGGTACAGCATCGTAGCCAGACGGTACACGGCAGGAACGAATCCCGTGCGGGCGGCCCTCTCGGTCCATCCGTACGCGGCCGACGGCCCGCCGGGGACGGCCCTCCTGGAGCACAGGTCCGCCATCTTGAGCATCGCCTCGGGCACACCGCCCTCCGCGGATCCCCTGAACATCCGGACGGCGGCGTCCGTGTCCCTCCCGCATCCGATGCCCTCGGAGAGCATGTATCCGGCCATGAACATCGACTGCGGATCGCCCTCATCGGCGGCCGCCCTGTACCATGCGAGCGCCGACACGGGATCCGCCTGCGTGCCGTATCCGGACATCAGCGCTCCCGCGAGCTCCGCATAGGCCGGCGAGAACCCCGCCTCGGCGGACCTCCTCAGCCAGCCGACGGCCTCCGCCGGATCCTCCCTATGGCCGTCTTCGCCCGTCCAGAGCATCCCGAGCCTGTACATCGACGGTGCGTGCCCGCCCTCTGCGGCCCTCTCGTACAGGACCTGCGCCCCGTCCGGATCACGGGCGGTCCCTATCCCGGAGACCTTCATCTCCGCCATGCCGAACATGCCGTTGCCGCTGCCGGCCCCGGCGGCCTCCGAGAACAGGCGGTACGCCTTCCACGGGTCCTTCTCATAGATGTCGACGGCCTGCTGGCAGAGATCTGCGGGATCGGTCATGGGCTCTGCCATGCGGTCAGGATGTTAAGCCTGACGCCGCTCATCGCGCATCTTTTTGAACGAGGCCGACGATTACTCGGCATGGAGAAGGGACCGTTCGTCTATTCCGCCGCCGTGCTCGCCGCTTTCCTGATGGTGATATCTTTCCTGTTCGTCGCCTTCCCTGACGACATCGAGGTCCTGGCGGCCGTGGGTGGCGTGGCCGTGATCCTGGTGATCGCGGTGCTGGTCCTGATGCTCCTCAAGATCAGGAGGGGCGGACTCTGAGCGAGGACACGTGTGACTCCCGCGAGGTGCACAACGAGAAGGTCCGCAGAGCCGTCGACAGCATGCCCGCCACCGAGGACATCGACAGCCTGTCGGACTTCTTCAAGATCTTCTCCGACCCCACGCGCGTGAGGATACTCCTGGCTCTGGACTCGGGCGAGATGTGCGTGTGCGACATCAGCGAAGCCCTGTCCATGTCCATGTCCGCCACATCCCATCAGCTGAGGATGCTGAGGGATGCCGACCTCGTGACGTGCCGCAAGGAGGGCAAGAACGCGTTCTACTCCCTGTGTGACGACCACGTCCGGACCGTGCTGGAGATGGCGTTGGAGCACGTCCGCGAAGCCGAATCCGGACCGCGATACGAATCTCGTAGCCGGTTGTCGTACGAGGCGGAAGACACCTCTATAAAGCCCCTCGCCTACGAATCTCGTAGCGTCCCCCTTCCTGTTTTATACGAGTCGTACGTTACCATTTCCGATGGGATATGAAGGTTGGAATAGACCTAGGGACGACCTACTCTGCAGTTGCGAGATATGATGTCAAGAACAACAAGCCTGTCATAATCAACAACACATTCGGGAAGGAGACCACACCCTCGGTCATATGCTTCCTGGACGACGGCGATATCCTGATCGGGGAGGACGCCAAGGACATGCAGGCCAACGGAACCGGCGTCAACGCCGCCGCGTTCAAGAGGAACATGGGCGATGGCTCCATAGCCGTCAGCTTCGGCGGGAAGGACTTCACGTCCGAGGACCTCAGCGCCATGCTCCTCAAGCACCTCATCGAGGATGCCGAAAAGACCACCGGCGAGAAGGTCACGGAGGCCGTCATCACCGTGCCCGCCTACTTTGGGGACCTCCAGAGGACGGCCACGATCCGCGCCGGCGAGTCCTGCGGGATCAAGGTTTCGAAGATCATCAACGAGCCCACCGCCGCGGCGATATCCTACGGATACAAGCACTCCTCGGACAAGACCATCATGGTGTACGACCTCGGAGGAGGGACGTTCGACGTCACCATCGTCAGGGTCAACAAGGGCAACATCGAGGTCGTCGGCACCGACGGGAACCACATCCTCGGAGGGAAGGACTGGGACGCTGCCATCGTCAAGTACGTCTGCGACCACTTCATCGACGAATACGACATCGACCCCAGGGACGACCTCGCCAAAAAGAACGAGCTCATCGTTGCCGCGGAGGGCTACAAGAGGACCCTGTCCGTCGCTGAGACGGTCACGATCCCCGTGAACTACGAGGGCTACAACGCCAAGTACACGCTCACCAGGGAGGAGTTCGAGGTCATGACGGAGTACCTCCTCGCGGCGACGGAAGAGGTGTGCGTCAGGCTCATGGACGAGCTCGGGATGAAATGGACCGACATCGACGAGATCCTCCTCTGCGGCGGATCCACGAGGATGCCCGCGGTGGCCAGGTTCCTCAAGAACCTCACCGGCAGGGAGGTGGTCGCCCACAGCGACACCGACCTCGCGGTGGCCAAGGGCGCCGCCATAGTCAGCGAGCTCTACTCCAGCTCATCCACCGGCCTGAGGGTCGGAGGAACCATCTCGGATGTCACCGCCCACTCCCTGGGCGTGCTCTCCGTTTCCACGGACGGATCCAAGTTCATCAACGACATCATAATCAAGAGGAACTCGAAGGTCCCCTGCACCAACCGCAAGCAGTTCAAGATCAACAAGGGCAACATGACCAGCAAGATCGAGGTCTACACCATGCAGGGCGAGTCCAGGGTCCCTCTGGACTGCAACGTCCTCGCGAAGGTCGTGATCTCCGGATTCTACAACGACGGCCAGGGCCTGATCATCGACATCGAGTACACCTACGACGAGAACGGCGTCATCAAGATCACCGCGTTCCAGGACGGCGAGCCCCTCACCGTGGACACCTGCCCCATCGAGGAGGACATCCGCTGGATGGGAGGCAGCCCGAAGGACAGGAAGAGCGACGAGACCGTGATGAAGAACATCGCCATCTGCGTCGACCTTTCGAGGAGCATGGACGGCGAGCCCATCGAGAGGGCCAAGGCATCCATACGCGACTTCGTCAACGCCCTGGAGGGCGGCGACACCTACTTCGCGCTCATCGGATTCGGCGACAAGGTGAAGGTCGTCCAGGAGCTGACCAGCGACCCCAGGTCCGTGCTGGACTCCATCGACCTCCTGAAGGTCAAGATGGTCGGCAGAGGAACGGACGCGAGCCCCCTGGACACCGCGCGCGGCATGCTGGCATCCAGGCCGGGGGTCGGCATCATAGTCGTCCTGACGGACGGCATCTGGGGCAAGAGGGACCGCGCGGTCGAGCAGGCCATCGGATGCCGCAACGACAACATCACCATCATCGCTGTCGGCCTCGGCGAGGCAGACACGTCGTTCCTCAGGCAGATCGCCACGGTCGACGACGGCGCCCTCTTCACCACCATAGACAGGCTCGGCGAGACGTTCGGCACC
Source organism: uncultured Methanomassiliicoccales archaeon (assembly GCA_964445265.1). Taxonomy (GTDB): domain Archaea; phylum Thermoplasmatota; class Thermoplasmata; order Methanomassiliicoccales; family Methanomethylophilaceae; genus Methanoprimaticola. The sequence goes on along the minus strand of CAYUPU010000007.1, from coordinate 7,460 downwards.
ATCGCCACCGCGATCAACAGCGGGAGCATGGGCCTGAGGGTCGGCGGCGGAGCCAACGGGGTGAGGGCCGCCGAGTCCTCCAGGAACATGGTGGACCGCGGCTGATAGGGGCAGTGCGATGGAGAGAGAGAACTACTGCCGCCTGCTGGGACTGAACCCCCTCAAGGAATCGGGCTACTCCGCCGAGGACATCGCGAAGCGCATCGACGAGAGGAGCGTCAAATGGTCCAACGACAGCAGGAACAAGCAGAACGACACCCAGCAGAGGTTCCGCAACGAGCGTCTGGCCGAGAGCGTCCCCGAGATACAGAGGACGATGGCGGACCCCATCCTCAGGAAGAAGGAGTTCGAGAGCGCCAGGGCCGAGCTCAAGGGAAGGGTGCAGAAGATCCGCCTGGATTGCGTCGTGCTCACGGACGGGACATACATAGTGCTCGGAGGCGTGGCCGACCAGTACACCAAGAAGCTGCACTGGGAGGGCGTCACGAAGAACGATGTCCTCAAGCTCGCCGGCGTCAGGGAGCAGCAGCCCCCCGAGCCGGTGAACGCCAAGATCACCGCGGCGTTCAAGGGCCTGAGGAACGTCGACTGCTGGACCCCGACGGAGATGCTCAACGTTCTGATACAGCATCCCAATCTGGAGATAGGGGCCGACCCCCTCTCCGACGGGAGCTCCGTCGCCCAGATCAGGGCGGCGTTCGAGGTGTGCGAGAGCAGGGTCAACAACGTCCGCCCGGACGTGCTGCCCGACCAGGACGCGTACATCCAGACCATGAGGGCGGTGAAGCTGATCCTCCCCAACGACGCGGATCTGGAGAAGCTCATCGCCTACGGGAAGTGCTCCCATGCCCTGGTGCCCGTGGAGGACACCATAGAGCAGGAGTACCGCAACCAGCTGTCCCGGTCGTACATAGACGACCTGCTCAACGCCCACCTGCCGAGGGACATCGACCAGAAGCTGGCCATCCAGATCCTCCAGCTGTTCTGCTACAGGAAGAAGATCGCGGCCAACTTCTCGGACTCGGACAGCACGATGGTCCGCTGCCCGTCCTGCGCCAGCATGGTGCAGGCCGGACCCGGCACCGCGTACTGCCCCGTCTGCGGGAAGAGCTTCAAGCAGATCTGCCCGCAGTGCGGGACCGCGCAGCAGACGGGCAACGCCAACTGCGTGAAGTGCGGATTCAACTTCAAGGAGGGGATGAAGAAGGCCGAGGGTGCGGCCCTCAACTGCAGGATGGATCTGCAGAGGGGACGCATCGACAAGGCCGCCAGATCCATAGCCGACATGGAGGCCAGGTACCCCGGGTACTCGGGCCTCGCGGCGATCAAGATCGATCTCGCCAAGGCCAAGGCGGATGTGGACTCCGCCAGGGAGTACATCATGGCCTGCTACGCCGAGAAGCGGTACCATGAGACCAAGACGTCCATCGAAGGGCTGTCCAAGCGGTACCCCGGCGTCCTCCAGGACGATGTCGAGCTCACCGGCAAGTACAACGACAGCGTCCGCCACGTCACCCAGGCCGACGCCCTCTGCCAGAAGGCCAGGATATCGGACAGCAAGGCGCGCAGGACCGCGCAGTACGTCGCGGCCATAGAGGCGTGCCCCGACCATCCCGAGGCCAAGGCCAAGCTCCGCGAGGATCCCCCCGAAGGCCCGTGGAACATCTCCGGAAGCACCGACGGCAGGACCATAAGCATATCGTTCGAGCCCCCCGCGGACACATCCGGGATAACCTACTGCGTCTACAGATCGAAGGACTCGCTGCCCGTCGTGTCCGAGGACACGCGCGCCCTCGCGGAGATCCCCGGGACCTCGTACACCGACAGGACCGCCGAGCCGGGGGCCGAGTACTACTACTCGGTGTACTCGAAGCGCTGGGGCATCCTCTCGAGGGACTCCGCCGACATCGGGCCCGTGCTCATGCTGGAGGAGGTCAGCGACGTCCAGATCGTCCCCATAACCGGCGGGCTCCGCATAGTGTACGACAAGCCCCGCGGATCGTCCAAGGTCAGGCTCTGGCGCTCCAGAGGCGACAGCGGCACCGAGATCGCGCTAAACGGCGAGACGGTATACGACGACATCGGCCTGGAGGGAGGGGTGGAGTACACGTACCTGTTCATCACCGAGTACTCCGTCAAGGGCAGGATCGAGAGGACCGAGGGCGTCCGCTACGTCAGGTCCACCGTCGATGCGCCCGATCCTGTGAGGAACATGCAGGTCAAATGGAACCGCGCGGACGGGACGTTCAGCGCGAGATGGACGACCGACAAGGACGTCGTCCTGTACTCCTCTCCCAAGAAGCTCAACATCGAAGGACGCCTGCAGAACATGTCCGACCTGGAGTCGTGGATGACCAGGGTCGAGCCCGTGGCGGCCTACTCCAACGGCATCAAGTTCTCCATGGAGGACGGGGCCGTCCACTACCTGTACCCTGTGATCAGGGCCGGAACGGTGGGGGTCATCGGCGACCAGGTCACCGTGGCCAACCTGAAGCCCTTCAGGGACGTGGAGTACAGAGTCAGCGGCAAGGACTGCGTGATCACCATGGGCTGGCCCGGGAAGGCGCTCGAGGCGAAGATCAAGATCCTCGACGGCAGCGACCCCGATGCCGACGACAGCAAGGCGGAGACCATGTACGTCAGCGCCGAGCAGTACCGCTCGGACCGGCACATCCGCATCCCCATGGGCCGCAACAGGGTGCGCATCGTCAAGATGTACGCCATCTACGAGATCGACGGGAACCGCAGGGAATCCCGCGGGATAATAGTGGACGTGCACTCCGGCGACAGCAGCAAGGTCCGCTACACCATGCGCAAGGATCGCGGAGCGATCGTGATCGACATGGACGGAGGGACCGCCAGGGAGCTGCCACCCATGATGCTCGTCATGTCCACCGAGGGCATACCGCTCAAGAGGACCGACGGCCAGGACGTATGGAGGTCGGGCGGCCCCGTTCCGCTGAAGGACGGCAAGGCGTCCATCCGCATAGAGGACCAGGCGCCGAAGGGCGTGGAGCACTGCCGCCTGTTCTTCGTGAGCGACCTGGACTACTACGACTTCAAGTTCATCCACCCGCTGTTCAAGGAGGAGAGGAGATGAAGGGAAAGAGCAAGGAGAAGGCCGTCAGGAGGTACATCTGCCCCTACTGCTTCGCCGACGTGGACCTGGACGACATCCACTACATATGCTCCAGCCCCGGCTGCGCGAGGGAGTTCGCCAAGACGGCGTCCGAGACTCGCAGCAGGGACACCGACAGGTTCGTCTCCGCCGACGGGCAGAACGAGATAGACTACGAGAAGTGCATCCTGCAGGACAGGGATCCTCGCGGACCCGACGCGGTCGTGGCCAGGAACCATATCATACGCAACTCCACCGGGATATGCGACATCTGCAGGCGCCCGGCCTACATCAGGGCCTGCCCCAGATGCAACAACCCCATACCTCCCGGCGCGGAGGAGAGCAGCAACAGGATATTCGTCATACTGGGGCCGAAGAGCGTGGGCAAGAGCCACTACACCGCGGTTCTGATCAACCAGCTGAAGGAGGTCGTATCCAAAGAGTTCAACTGCGTGCTGAACCCCGCCACGGACGAGACCACCCTGAAGTACCGCGACGTGTACTACCGCAGGCTGTTCGAGGAGAACTACAAGCTGAGGCCGACCGAGTCGTTCAAGAACTCCAACGAGAGCAAGCAGCCGCTGATCTACTACCTGCGCGTCTTCGAAGGGGACCGCCCTCTGGTCTACACGTTCGCGTTCTTCGATACCGCCGGAGAGGACCTCGTGTCACTGGACAGGATGACGTCGCTCAGCCTGTACTCGTTCATCTCCCAGGCCGCAGGGATAGTGTACCTGGTCGACCCGCTGCAGGTGCCGTTCATCAACAAGAGGATCAGGATGGAGGCCAGGCCCGCAGTCGGACCCGACGCGTCGGACATCCTCAACAACATCTGCCAGATCATACGCAGGAACAGGGGCCAGCGGTCCAACGCCAGGATAGACATACCGATAGCGGTCACGCTGACCAAGGTCGACGTCCTGATGAAGGCCCCCGAGAACGCGGAGGAGGACAAGGTCGTGTTCGGCGCATGCTCCTCGCTGCACATCCCCCGCGAGACGGGGAGATTCGACGAGGAGAACTTCGAGCAGATCGACGCCGAGCTCGGAGAATACATCCGCAGGACCATGGGCAACAACTTCCTCCAGATCGTGAACGGGTTCGAGGAGCACGGATTCTTCGCCGTCTCCGCCCTCGGATGCAATCCGGTCACCGAGAAGCTGCCCAGAGGGGTCGCCCCGTTCAGGGTCGAGGACCCGTTCCTGTGGCTGATGCACATCTGGGGCGACGACAACGGAGGCACGACATGAAGGAGAACGCCAGCGACAGACTGAAGAACTTCCTGGTCAACGGCATAGGAACGTCCACACGTCAGGACGAGGGGCCGGTCGAGCCGGTGGCCGCGGAGATGCATATGCCGGACTGCGACGAAGCGCGCATCGGGACGGAGATCCCGGAGGATCCAGCGTGGGCGGCTCCGGAGACGGGGCTGCACGGCCTGCAGGTCGAGCTCTGCGACATCAGGAGGATGCTGGAGGAGCTCTCCTCCAGGCAGCCTCCCGACATATCGGCGTATCTGACCACCAGGGAGCAGTCCAAGGCGGTCAGCGCCACTGTGTCGAGATTGGAGGCCTCCGCATCCAACAAGACGCTGGTCGCCGCGCTCGAGCAGATCAGCGCCATGAGGGAGGACTTCTTCAAGCTGTGCAAGGGGATGAGCGAGAGGATCGACGAGCTCGACGCGAGAACCGTGCTGTCGAGCTTCGAGGCCTACTGCGTCGACATGGAGAACATCCTGGTCGATTCGGGGGTGTCCATCGGACACTTCGACTTCCCCAGACTTAACACGCTCCACCAGAGGATCGTCGGCGTCGTGCCGACCGGCGACAAGGAGAAGGACGGCACGGTCGCCGAGAGGTTCTCGGACGGGTACAAGCTGGCGGACAGGGTCCTCCTGAAGGAGAGGGTCTCTGTCTACAAGTTCGACCCGTCCCTGGCCTCCGAGGCGGAGACCGCTTCCGGAACGCCCGAGGAAACATCCGAGGACGGGGCCGGGGACGCATCCCCTGTGGAGGGGAATGCCGCGGATGCTCCTTCCGAGGAGTCCGCCGCGGCGGAGGAAACACCTTGCGGAGGGTCGGAGGAGACATCCGATGCCTCTCCTGAAACAGATTCCGAAACGCTTGATCAGCCCGGAGACGGCGAGAAGGATGCCGAGAACGGGATGGAGGAACAGGAATGACAGACTATTGCATCGGCATAGACCTGGGCACGACCTACTCGTGCCTCTCCTATATCGACGAGGATGGGGACCCGGTAGTTGAGAAGAACTTCGAGCAGGAGGACACAACTCCGTCCGTCATCCTATTCAACGACAACGGCGAGATCATCGTCGGATCCCCGGCCAAGGAGATGGCCGCCATGTACTCCCCCGACAGGGTCGTCACGGCCATCAAGAGGCACATGGGCACCGACTACGAGGTGGAGATCGACGGGGAGAAGTACAACCCCATCATGCTCTCAGCGGTCATCCTCAGGAAGATGATCAACGACTTCAACGACAACCACGGCACCGACATCAAGAGGGCCGTCATCACCTGCCCCGCCTACTTCGGACAGAACGAGAGGGACGCCACCAAGACCGCGGGGACCATCGCCGGCCTCGAGGACGTCACCGTCATCAACGAGCCCACCGCGGCCGCCATCTCCTTCGGATTCGGGAACACCGATGGGAAGAAGAGGGTGCTCGTATACGACCTCGGAGGAGGAACGTTCGATGTCACCGTCCTCGAGATCGACGGGAAATCGTTCACCGCCGTGGCCACCGACGGAGAGAGGCTCCTCGGAGGAAAGGACTGGGACGCCGTGATCTCCAAGATCATCAAGGAGAAGGTCGCCGAGGAGATCGGCGTGGACGCCTCCTCCCTCGATGAGGACGAGGATGTCGTGCAGAACCTCGCCCTCAACGCCGAGACCTACAAGAAGAGGCTCTCCGTCGCCGAGAACATCAAGGGCACTCTGACCGTCAACGGCCAGAAGGTCGTGTTCACCATCACCAGGGACGAGTTCGAGGCCGCTTCCGCCAGCCTCATCCAGACCACCGTCGAGATCATCGAGCGCGTCCTCGCCTCCGGCAGCTTCGAGATGAAGGACATCGACGAGGTCGTCCTCGTCGGAGGATCCTCTAGGATGCCCCAGGTCAAGAGCGCCATCTCGGCCAGGTTCCCTGATGCCAACATCAAGGTCTTCGATCCCGACCAGTCCATCGCCAAGGGTGCCGCCATATTCTGCGCGGCCAACGCGGGCACCACGACCGCCGTCGATCCGGCCACCGGCGAGACCGTCACACAGCCCGCCGAGGGCGCCATCACCGTGCACAACGTCCTGAGCAAGACGTTCGGCATCAAGGCCGCCTACGAGGACGGGACCGAGGCCGTGTCCAACATCATCTTCAGGAACGAGGTCCTGCCCATAGAGAACATCAAGACCTACTATCCCGCCGAGGACGGCCAGATGGAGATCAAGGTCGAGATCTACGAGGACAATGCCAGCAACAACGCCGACGGCAAGAGGGTCGAGCTCATCGACGCCGCACCCGTCGGAGAGTTCATGATGGCCCTCCCCGAGGGCGTCACCAGGAACACGCCCATCACCGTGAAGTTCACCGCTACCGACGAGGGTATACTCTACGCCAGCGTGGACTGCATGGGGGAGCACACCGACTACCAGATCGAGAACGACCTCAAGATGTCGGAGGACGACATCAAGAAGTCGCAGGGCCTGGTCGAGAAAGTCACCAACGCCTGACGGCACCGGACCCTGCGGGGTCCGAAAACCATTTCCTCCCATCCCCTCTCACTGAGAGGATGGACATCAGGCCTCGTCGGTCTTCTCTGATACGAGGATGACTGTTCCGCGAGCGTTCCTCGCCACATAATCGGAGACGCTTCCGAGGAAGAACCTGTCCAGCGTCGACCTCTCCGGCCTGCCAAGTATTATGGCGGAGCAATCGTACCTCTCGGCCACATCCACGACGGTCTCATCGGGCTTTCCGATCTCGATTATCGTATGCACTGTGGCCCCTTCGCTTATCGCCCGCTTCTGAGCCGCTTGCATGTATTCGCGGACGTCATTCTCGGACGGATGGTCCTGATCGTCCTTGACCACGGTGAGGATGTAAAGCGGCTCCTCGAATCTGATAGCGTAAAGGATGGCGTACTCCAACGCCGGATCGCTCGTAGGCCTGCCATCATAGGCTAGGAGTGCGGACATAGTAACAACAGTCCTCCAAGACAGTGGTAGGTCTATAAAGATTACCAATAACGCTCAGAAGAATATGTGGGCGAGGAGGGGTGTCCCCGCCCTAAGGAGTTTGGGAGGTACGGCTCAGAGGCCGTAGTTC